>CAYTJL010000380.1:0-6751 GCA_964437785.1 uncultured Polyangiaceae bacterium | reverse complement strand
AGCGAAGCTCTCTGCCAAGACCACGATACCAGCGAAGCTCTCTGCCAAGACAACGATACCAGCGAAGCTCTCTGCCAAGACCACGATACCAGCGAAGCTCTCTGCCAAGACCACGATACCAGCGAAGCTCTCTGCCAAGACCACGATACCAGCGAAGCTCTCTGCCAAGACCACGCCCCACCCGCCTCTCTGCAGCCACCAGCCCCGACATGCCCATCTGCCAAGACCTCGCCTCGCGAGAGGTTGCGCTCCCGCCGGGGTGCGGGTAGCGTCGTCTCCCCGATGCTGAAGCGGATCGTCACGCACGATGTGGAGCCCGCGGATCTCTCTGTCGATCTCGCGCCGAGGCTCAATGTCCTCACCGGCGACAACGGCCTCGGCAAGACGTTCCTGCTCGACGTCGCGTGGTGGGTAAGCACAGACACGTGGTCGAGGAGCCCCGCGATCCCCAAGCGCGGCAAAGACGTCGCGCCGGAGATCCGATGGGACGAGCTTTTGCTCCTCATCGACGAGGTGGACGCCCACCTTCACCCCACTTGGCAGCGGGTGATGGTACCCACGTTGTTCGAGGTGATCCCGGCGATTGCACCGGCGCTCCGCACCCAGGTGATCGTGAGCACGCACGCTCCGTTGGTGCTCGCCTCGGTCGAGACCATGTTCGATCCAGAGCGCGACGCGCTCGTTCATTTCGCGTTGGAAGGCAGCGCCATTCAGGCCCATACCATCCCTTGGACAAAGCAGGGAGACGTGGTCAATTGGCTCGTGTCCGATGCCTTTGGCCTGCACCGAAGCGATCTCCGGCGCGTGGCGCCCCTCCTCGCGCGCGCCGTCGAAAAGGGAAGGCTCAGCCAATCTGAGACATCCGAAGAGCGATGACGACGCCCGCCCCTCGCCTCCCCCGCGCGACGGGCGCCTTTTACAAGCCCGAGCTCGACGGCGCGCGGAGCCTCGCGTTCTTGATCGTGTTCGTGAGCCACACCTTCCCTCAAGGCGTGGAGCTCTGGTCCAAGAAGCTCGGGCCGTGGCTCGGCGCGTGGGCGCACGGGGTCATCCATGGAGGCCGCTTTGGGGTCGATCTGTTCTTCGCTCTCAGCGCGTATCTCATCACCGAGATCCTCCTCCGCGAGCAGCACAAGAGCGGCACGATCGACGTCAAGGCGTTTTGGATGCGGCGTATCCTCCGCATCTGGCCGCTCTATTTCACCTTCGTCCTCGCGGCGCTCGTCGTCGCGCCGCGGGTGATGCGCGTCGAGGAGCTGTCCGGCAACTACAAGATCGCGTTCCTGCTCTTCGCGGGCAATTGGGCCATCGCGCTCTTCGGCTGGCAGCAATCGACGCTCATGCACCTCTGGAGCGTGTCGGTCGAGGAGCAGTTTTATCTGACGTGGCCGCTCGTGATGCGCTGGCTCCCCCCGCGGCGCTTCGTGATCGTCACCGCGGCGCTCATCCCCATCTCGATCGCGGTCCGCGTTTATCTCATCAAGACGCGCGGCGACGGCGAGGGCCCCCACGTGTGGACCAACACGCTCGGTCACCTCGATCCCATCGCGATGGGGGCCTTGCTCGCCGTCGCGCTCAAAGGGCGATCGCCCTCGATCCGCGCGCCGTTCGGGCACCTCTTGGCGGCGATGGGCGCGTTCGGCCTCGCGGCGCTCTCACGGTATGACGGAATCTACAAGACTCCTTGGATGGGCGCGCTCGCCTACACGTGGATCGCGGCGGCGTGCATCCTGGTGTTGGTCGGGGTGATGGCCATGGGCCCGCAAAGCGTGCTCGCCACGCGCGCGCCGGTCTACATCGGCAAGGTCTCGTATGGCGCGTACGTGTTTCACCTCTTCTTCGCGAGGCTCGTGCAGCAGCGTATCGCCCACCCGGTGACGCCGTTCGTGGTCTTCGCCCTCACCATGGCCGCAGCGGCGGTGTCTTATCGTTACTTGGAGACACCCTTCTTGAAGATCAAAGACCGCTTCGCCAAACATGGCGTGCGGGCCGCCTCGCGGGAGGTTGCGCTCCCCCCGCGGGGCGAGTAGCTCGAAGGGGTTTTACGGCAGCGGCGGCAGCGACAAATCGCTGTACTTGACCACGAGCCCGGTGTCGGGGACGTCGGGCACGTAGACGGGGATGCGATAGCAGTTGTTGTCGAACGAGTGCTCGTGGAACGTGCGGCCTTGGTTGGTACACGTCTCGTGCCAATACCACTGGCCCGAGGGCACGTCGTTCGCCGAGGGCGTGGCGCCGCGGAGCACGATCCATTGGCAGTCGAGCGTGCTCGGGTAGCTGTCGGCCCAGCCCGCCTGGATGCCTTGGTCGTCGCACGTGGAGCCGCCCGCGCACGGGATGTTCGGGCCCATCAGGTATTGATAGCTGTCCTCCATGCAATACGACAGCTTGCGCCCGGTCTGCATGGTGACGCCGTCCCAGCGATAGAGCGAGTAGTTGGCGAACCCCACGAAGTGATAGTGCTGGTGGCACGCGTGGTAATCGAAGAGCTCGGGGAGCTGGGTGGGGTCGCCGGGCTTGAAGCCCGCGAGCCCTTGGTTGTTGATGTCGGTCGTGAACCGCATGAGGAGCCAGCGGCCCGGCCCGGGCACGCACCCCTCGGCGAGCGCGCACGACGCGTTGTCGAACGTACGCCACTCGAATTCGATGCTCGGCAGGAGCACGTTCTCGCGCGCGGGGATGAGATCGATGAGCGTCTCGCTCACGGGGTGACACGCGCAGTCCGTGCCGCAATAGCTCTTGGGACCGCAGTTTTTGCAAACGGGCTTGAGGTGATCACACCCGCTCGCGGAGACGCATTTGCCGTCGGCCTCGGCGCAGATCTCGCCGGCCGCGCACGCGCCGCACGAGCCGCCGCAGCCGTCGTCGCCGCACTTGCGCCCTCCGGTGCAGCTCGGCGTGCAAGGCGCGGTGAAGCACTTGCCGAGCGCGCTGCACTCCTGCCCTGCGCCGCACGCGCCGCATTGGCCGCCGCAGCCGTCAGGCCCGCAATACTTGCCGTCGCAGGCCGGCGTGCAGCCCGGGACGAACTTGATTTGGAGCTGGAACGGCCCCACCTGCGACGCCGAATACCCGGTCACGACGAGCCTGTAGCTGCCCGGGTCGAGCGGGCCATACACGCGTGATCCGAGGCCGCCCGGCGGCGAGGCGTCGTCGGAGCAGAAGCCCGGCCAAGGGCCTTGTGTGACGCAATCGTCCTTGTGAATCGCAGCGACGGTGTCGAGCGCGTCCGGGTCGCCCGAGGCGGCGAGCACGCGGATCTCGGCGCCCATCTTGACGCCCACGTCGAAGCGGTAAATCAGCTCCTTGATGCCCGCCGCGCCGCACGAGACCTTGAGCGCGTCGATGCCCGCGGAGCTGTCGCCGGTCTGCGTGGTGACGATGCCCGCGTCCGGCACGGCGAAGCCCGCGGCGCCGAAGAGCGGGAGGGGGTTATTGCACGTGCCGGGCAAGCTCACCGACTGGCACGTTCGATCGACGCAGAACTGCCCGCCGAGGCAGCTCCCCGCGGCGTCCGTCGCCGCGCTCACGCACTTTCCGCCGCAGCCGTCGTCGCCGCACTGGTCGTGCGGCCCGCACTTGGGGTTGCAGTTCTTGGACGAGCACGTCGCGCACGAAGGGCCGTTGGGTTGATAAACACACGTCTTCTGCGCCTCGTCGCAGATGTCGTCGGTGCACGCGACGCCGTCGTCGCAGGGCGGGGGCCCCGCCACGCACCCGCGCGAGGTGAGTCGCTCCTCGCCGTTGCAGAAGAGGCCGTCGGAGCACGTCACCTCGATCTTGCCCGCCACCTCGGGGCCAAAGGTCTTCTGTGACGCGATGACCTCGAATTGCCAGGAGAGGTCGTGGACGCCGATGCGCGCCGGCGCCGTGATGGTCTTTCCGAACGTGAATCGACCCTTGTTCTTCGACAGGCCCGGCAAATCTGCGCCGCCCCACGACGCATCTCCTTTGAACCGGAGGACCACCGCGCTCGGATCCGAGACGCCCGCGAGCGTGGCTTGGACCTCGACGTACGTGCCCCCGGAGGGGAGCACGCGGGGAGACATCGTGAGCTTTACGTCGGTGGCAGAGAGCTTGTTTGCCTGTTGCTCCGCCTCGTCGACGCGCTCCTCTACACCGCACCCCGCGACGATCGCGGGGCCGGCGAGCATCGCCATCGTGGCCGCCATCATGAGACGTTTCATGAGGTTGGGTCTATGCGCCATCGAACCCTCCTCCGCGCGCTACGGGTGATCTTGGGGGGATCCCAGGGCTTCGAGCGCGCAGAACGAACCCTCACGATACGCGAGAAACGTTATCTCGTACACTGGGCAAGATGGTTAGGGATGGGCCACGCTCACGCTGCGTCAAGGGGTGATTCGAGCAACGTTGATGGAGATGTTCGGTGATTGAAGGAGGCATATCGAGGGGGGATATTCGCGCCGTCGCCTCGAAACACGGCCGGGCGAGCCGCGCAAAAATATCGCTGGACGATCGAGCGTGGCGCCCCATGCTCACGGTTCCCCACAACGCCTATCGCCGGAGGAACCTCATGGGCCATGTCCCGCTCCTCGACGAGCTCGCGATTGTCGCCGCGCTGGCCGTGGTGGTCACCGTGCTGCTCTCCAAGCTCAAGCTGCCGACCGTCGCGGGCCTGCTCGCGGCCGGCGCGCTCCTCGGCCCGCACGGCCTCGGCCTCGTGACGTCGGTGCACGCGATCGAGGTCTTGGCCGAGGTCGGCGTGGTGCTCCTGCTCTTCTCGATCGGGCTCGAATTTTCGCTCTCGCGCCTGCGCGACATCTTCCGTCAGGTCGCGCTCGGCGGCGCGCTCCAGGTCGGGCTCACCACGTCGGTCACCGCCGGCGTCGCGGTCGCGCTCGGAGAGCCCCTCGGCCGCGGCGTGTTCTACGGCTTCGCGTTCGCGCTCTCGAGCACGGCCATCGTGCTGCGCGCGCTCGCCGAGCGGCGCGAGCTCGACGCGCCGCACGGCCGCTTCATCGTGGGGACGCTCATTTTTCAGGACCTGTGCGTGGTGCCGATGGTGCTCGTGGTGCCGCTGCTCGGCGGGTCGGGGAGCGCGTCCGCCGCCGCGTGGAGCATCGGGGGCGCGATGGGCAAGGCCGCGCTCGTCGTGGTGGCGACGGTCGCGATCGCGCGCTTCGTCGTCCCCAAGGTCCTCGATTGGGTCGACGCGAGCCGGAGCCGCGAGGTGTTCCTGCTCGCAGTGCTCGCGTTGTGCATGGGTACGGCGTGGGCGACGGGGCTCGCGGGCCTCTCCCTCGCGCTCGGGGCGTTCCTCGGTGGCATGGCCATCGCCGACACCGAGTACGGGCATCGCGCGATGGGCGACATCCTGCCGCTGCGCGACGCGTTCGTGAGCATCTTCTTCGTGTCGCTCGGCATGCTCTTCGACGTGCGCGTCGTCTTCGCGCGACCGCTCGTCGTGCTCGCGCTGCTCGCGGGCTTCCTCGTCGCCAAGGCCGCGCTCGCGACGCTCGCGGCGATGGCGATGCGGTTCCCGGCGCGCGTCGCGTGGCTCGCGGGCGTGGGGCTCGCGCAGTTCGGCGAGTTCGGCTTCGTGCTCACGCGGCTCGCCAAGTCGAGCAACGTCATCGACGACGCGACCGCGGGGCCGCTGCTCGCGGCGGGCATCGCGTCGATGTTCCTGACGCCGCTGCTCGTGCGCGCGGCGCCGCACATCACCGCGGGCGAGCGCCTCCTCGCGCCGCTCGAACGGCTCATCGGCGTGCGCAGCATCGACGAGGCCGACGTCGATCCCAAGTCGCTCGAAGGGCACGTGCTGATCGTGGGCTTCGGCCTCGCGGGCCGGGTCGCCGGGAAGGCGCTGCGCGCGTGCGGCGCGCCGTTCGTGGTGCTCGAATTGAACGCGGACAACGTCCGCGCGGGCAAGGCGATGGGCCTGCCCGTGTATTACGGCGACGCGACGAGCGAGGAGGCGCTGCGCCACGCGCACGTGGAGAGCGCGCGCCTCGTCGTGCTCATCATGAACGATCCGCAGGCCGCGCAGCGCATCGTCGACACCGTGCGGAGGGTCGCGCCGAGGGTCCCCGTGCTCGCGCGCACGCACTACCTCTTGGAGCGCGGGGGCCTGATCAAGCTCGGCGCGAGCGACGTCATCGCCGAGGAGGTCGAGGGCGCGATCGCGATCGTCACGCGGATCCTCGGCACCATCGAGATCCCGCGCGACGCGATCGACGCGAAGATTCAGGACGTGCGCGCCGATGTACAAGCGAACGTACAAGCGAGCGAGCGCGATCTCGCGGGCGCGTGATCGCGCTCAGCCCCGCGCGCGGTAGCGCGTCGCGCGGGCCGCGCCGATCCGCGTGACGCGTTTGTCGCGCGCGAGCCTGCGGATCGCGCGGAGCGCCGTGCTCTCGGAGATCCCGAGCGCGCGGCAGAGGTCCGGCACGCGCGCCTCGCCCGCGCGCACGATCCCTTCGAGCACGCGCGCGTCCACCGCCAATGTGTCGTCCGCGATCATCGGGATCGCGCGCAGCGACGCGTCGTCGATCGGCTCGTCCTCGGGCAGCGCGTCGATCGGATCCGAGGCGCCGATCACGACCACGGCCGCCGCGAGGCCGTAGCCGTTCGCCGTCACCGTGACCCACGCGCCGCGCGGCTCGATGACGCTGCGGAGCCTGTGGATCGCGGTCCTCACGAGCGGGTCGTGGCGCTCGGGCCGGTAGCGCCGCAGGCCCCAGAGCTTCGCCACGATCGCCTCTTTGGACGCGCCGCCCGCGAGCAGCGA
>CAYTJL010000379.1:0-6767 GCA_964437785.1 uncultured Polyangiaceae bacterium | reverse complement strand
CCGCGAAGACCCCCCAAAGACGGGCTCAAAGCGTCTTCATGTGCTCCACCACCGCCCATCGATCGTCGTCGCTCAGGTCCGTGCCGAATTCATGCCCTGCGTTGGAGTTGCCGGGCAGCGAGGTGTCGAGCTCGGTCCCGCCGTCGAACTTGTCGGTCAAGATACCCACCTTCTTGGGGTCGAATTCGTAGCGGCCGACGTAGAACTTCTTGGGCCGTTGGGCGGCGGGCAACATCAAGTCATACAGCGTGGGCACGGACCCGTTGTGGAGGAACGGCGCGGTGGCCCAGACACCGTTCATGGGACGAGCCTTGTACGCGAGGAGGCTCACGAGAGGATCGTTGGGATCGGTCGTGTATTTGCCCTCCCGCGGGGGCGCCTTGCCGCCCTCTTTGAACTTGAGCGCGTCGAGCTCCGCCTTGAGATCGTCCGCGTAATTGTCCTCCAAGATCCCTGCGACCAAGTTGGTGAGCACGACGAGCGCCGTCGTCTGCGCCGGGATCGGGGTGCCCGCCACGACGAGGGTCTTTTGCCCGTTGAGGACGCCCGAGCTGCCACCGTACTTGATGATGTTGTTGGCCATCGTGGGATCGGTCTTGATGATGTCGAGCCCGAACATCTGCGCGCGGACGACGCGGTTCGGGTCGCTCCGGTTGATGGGGAGATGACAGCCGCCGCACGCCTTGGCGTAGATGGGCTCACCCTTCTTGGCGAGCGCCTGATCGATCTTCGGGAGCACGCCCTCGGGCCAGCGCGGTGACATGAGCGCGCGGAGCTTGACCGCGATGGCGTTCAGGTTCTTGACGTTGACCGAAGATTTGTAGCCGTGGAGCGACGTCGGGTCGATCTTGATGTTTCCGAACACGCCGACCACCTCACCGATGTTGCGCTGGAGCTCACCCACGTTGGCGTTGGGCGCGTTGCCGACCCATTGCACGTAGTCGTGCTGGGACGTGTCCCAGAGGAAAGGGTAGCTCGCAGGGGCGTTGGCGGGGTTACCGTTGCTCTTGTCGACCAGGGTGAGCGCCCGGTTGTAGATGCGGCCGAACGCGTCGAGGCGGCCAAAGCCATACGGCGGCACGCCGCCCTTGTTGTTCACCTTGTCCGCGAAATCGAGCTCGTCCCCAACGACCTTGAGCTTCGCCAGCACCTCGGCCTTCTTCTCGGGCGAGGCGCCGGGCCCAGCCACCTTGGCCGCGAACCTGTCGCCTTTGGCCGGGTCTTTTGACCGTCGCCATGATCGCGTTGACGAGCGAGCTCATAAAGGCGCTGAAGTTGGCCATGGTCTGGCCACCTTCGATGCGGATGCCGGTGCCTTTGTAGTTGATTTGGCCGGTGTGACACGCGGCGCACGTGAGCCCGATGAAGTCACCGCTCTTGACGAAGCCGACCGGGAGATCATCCGGGTTCTTGGGGCTCTTGTAGTCCGTCAAATAACGGAGCTTGCGCATGTTGTGGCCGTCGCGAAACAGCTTGTCGCTCTCGGCCTGCTCCAGCGCCAGAAAGAAGTTGTACGGCATGAGCTCGGAGCCTTGAGGGGTGGTGTACGCCCACTCGATGTCATCCGCCGTCCACCCTTGATCGAGGGAGATGGTCTTCGTGACGCTGTCGCCGTACCAATCGCTCGTCGGCTTCGCGAGCGGATCCTGCGACGTCGGAGGCAACAGAGGGGCTGGCGCAGGGTCGTCTTTGCACGACACCGCGCCCGCGACGACCGCCCCGATGAGCGCGTACGTGACGATGGACTCTCTCATGATTGGCCTCCACTCGCCCCATCGCAAGCGGCGTACCGCGCCCCTAAATCGCGGCGATCGCCGCATGGATAGCGTGGTTGTCGCCGATCCCGCGCGCTTCAAAGCGCCGCACATGTGCGCGGAGCCCCCCCCGCACATGTGCGCGAACATCGATCTTGGGCCGTAGGCCAGATTCAGTCTTTGCCGCTGAGCCCCAACGCCTCGAGCACCTCGGCGCTGATCATCGCAGCCAGCTTGTCGAGCAGGGCATTGCCCTCCTCCGCTGTGGCGTCCCCCGGGGCGCCCGTATACGCCTTGTCGAGCCCCATCTCACGAAAGCTCGTCAAGCCCTCTTTGATGCCGCGCGAGAGGCTCACGCCGAGCGGCGGCAGGGCCGCCATCGCCTCTCGCTGCACGAGCCCGGGCGCCGCGGCGAGCACGATGGAGGACTCATAACGACCGGCGTGGCACGCGCCGCTCTTGAACTCGCTCGACAACGTCCTCGCCCAACGCACCGTGAGCGGGCACGCCACGCTCGCGCGCCCCAAAGGCACGTCGCGGATCGCCTCGCGAACAGCCGTGTCGTGCGCCGGCTCCAGGTGGTTGTTGATCAAACAAACGTGCGCGAACCCACCCGCCAAATAACCCTCCACGACCGCGCGCAAGAACGCCGAGAGCGCCGCAGCAGGCACCGAGATGGCGCCCGCGAAGCCCGCCGCGAAGTTGGTCACCCCATAAGGCACCGGAGGCGCGAGGAGCGCCGTGATCCCCGCGCGATCGAGCGCCGTCAAAGCACGCTCCGCCGCGGCCTCGCTGATGATGGAGTCGGTGCCGAGCGGCAAATGAGGCCCGTGCGGCTCCACCGACCCCACCGGCACGAGCGCCGCCACCGGCTTGCCGGCGCTCATGATCGCGCGGAGCGCTTCGGTCGTGAGATCGGCGAGGCGCGTCACGACCCCTCCGGGTTCTTACCTTTGCCCTCGAGCTCTTTGAGCGTCTTCTTGTCGACCTTGCCGCGATCGTTCTTGGGCACGTCGTCGGTGAAGACGACCCACCGCGGATACTTGTGCTTGGAGAGCCGCGCCTTGACGTGCTCCTTGAGCTCGGCCGCGAGCGCCCTTTGGGCGTCCTCGTCGCGCGCCTTGGCCTTGACCTCCTCACGCAGCACGATAAACGCCTTGGGCTTGACGAGCCCCTCGTCGAGCGCGCCGATGACCGCCGCGAGCGCGACGGCCGGGTGCTGCATCAAACACTCCTCGACCTCGATGGGCGCGACCCAAATCCCACCCACCTTGAGGAGATCATCGGCCCTCCCGCTGAACCACAGATACCCCTCCTCGTCGACGCGGAAGAGATCGCCTGTCCGGCAAGAGTGCCCGAAGAACGTGGCCCAGCTCTTGTCCCGGTCTTGATAATACCCCATCGCGACCGAGTCCCCCGTCACCCACATGACGCCTGTCTCGCCGGCGGGCAGCTCGGGCGCGCCGGGCCCCGGCGCGTCGGAGGCGAGGATCTTGATGGAATACCCCTCGACCACGCGGCCGAGCGAGCCGGGCTTGATGTCGCCCGGCCTGTTGGAGGCATAGATGTGGAACATCTCGGCTGAGCCGATGCCGTCATAAACGTCGTTCTTGAACCGATCCATGAACCGCGAGAGGAGCGAAGGGGGCAGCGCCTCGCCCGCGGAGAGGTGGAATCGAACGCTCGAAAAGTCCAGCTGCGGCTGGCCGCTCGCCGCCCGCGCCTCGTCGAATTCGAGCAATTTGCCCATCATCGTAGGCACGTTGGTGACCACCGTGGGCTTGTAACGCTCGATGGCGGCGACCAGCGACTCGGGCGTGGGCCGCTCGGCGAAGAGCCCGGCCGTCGCCCCGACCGCGAACGGAAACATCAAGTTGGTGCCCGTCGCGTACCCGAAGAAGAGCCGAGGCACCGAGACCGTCACGTCGTCGCGGCGATATCCGACCGTGCGCTTCGCGTAACATTCGGTGTTGAACGCAAAGTCACGATGGGTGTGGATGGCCGCCTTGCTCCTGCCCGTCGACCCCGAGGTGAAGAGCCAAATCGCGATGTCGTCGCGCTTCGTGGGCTTCGGGTGCCCGGCGCCCTTGCGGTGCATCGCCCTGCCCCGCTCCAACGCCTCGGCGAGCGACACGGGCGCGAGCGCGTCGAGCGCCTCATGGCCTTTGGGCTCCGCCTCGACGTCGCCCCCGGTCTCGACCTCGGCCGCGAGCACCAGCGCGCGGAGCCCCGCCCCTTCGAGCGTCGCCCGGATGGACTCCGCCACACGAGGGATGGTGACGACCACCGTCGCGCGGGTGTACTCGACCAGGTAGGCGAGGTCGGCCGCGGGCGCCTCCGGGTTGCCCATCGCGACCACGCCGCCGTGAAGGAGCGTCGCGAAGAACGACCACGCGAAGGCCGGCGTGTCGTGAAGGATGGTGAGGACGCGCTCCTCGCGCGCGAGCCCCGACGCGGCGAAGAAGCCTTGGAGCGCGCGCGTCCGCTCGGCCACCTCGGCGTACGAAGACGAGCGTTCGCCGAACAAGATGGCCTTCTTGTCGCCGAGGCCCTCGGCCAAGCGATCAAAGAGGAAGTAATGTGCGAGGTTGAAATCGTCGGGGAAGGTGACAGGGCTCATCGCGGCCCACGTCGCGTATCACGGACGGCGGGCCGCGGGGAGACTACTTGTCGAAGAGCATCGCCGCATCAAGGAGCCTTGAGGCGGGTGCGCACGCGATCGATGAGCGACACGATGGCCGGGCGATAGGCGTAGTCGACGGACGTGGGGTCGTTGAGCTGCGCGGGGCAGATCGAGGCCACGACGCCTTGATTCCCGATGTCGCGGATCGTTTGCAGGTGGCGGAGGCCGGGATACGCCTTGGCCCTCGCCTGGAGCGTGCGCTGGCCCCCGTTGTTCGGGTCGGGCTCACACAGAGGGCTGTCGTTCTGCGGCTGGCTGCAATCGCACGAGATGTTGTTCGGATCGGCGCAGTCGCGCGGGGTCGCGAGCGGGAAGATGCACGCGTATTGCAAATCGTCCTTCGCCCCCATGATCCCGACCGTGTACTCATGACCGTTGATGGGGTTCGCACCGGGCGGAGATCCGATGGGCGAGATGGCGATCCCCGTGATGGGGTCGACCCCGCTCCTCGGCTCCGGCAGCGCGATCATAAAGGGGTTGAGCGGCGCCGAGAACGACGCGGGATCGCCGAGCAGGACCTCCCACGTGCTCTTCATCGAGCCCGCGACCGAGATGTTCTTTTGGTTGAGCTCGTCCGCGGTCTTGTAACCCTTCTTGAGATCGGTCGGGTCTTTGGCGATGTCCTGCCAAGGCACGCCCACGATCCCGAGGAACATGACGAGCCCCGAGTCGCGGATGGTCGTGAGGTTGTCGTTCGGGTCGAGGTCCGAGAAGAGCGGGTTCGGCACGAGGTTGCCCATGCGATCGGGCACGACCGTCGTGGTGAGCGCCTGCGCATAACGATCGACCGGATACAAGAAGTCGATGCCAAAGCGCCGCTTCTGCTCCCAACAACGGAGGTTCACGTTGTCCTCCGCGTCGGAGTACGTGGGGTTCGCGGTGCAGCCCGGGTCGACCGGGCACCCGTCGGGCGTGGCTTGTCCGCACGAGGCGCAGCACGGATCCGCGGGGTTCAGCGCGCATTCGGAGCGCGGGCGGGGAAGGTGGAAGTTCACGCCGGGGTTGTTCGGATCGCGCATCTGCCCGGCGAAGAAGAACTGGCCGAACTCCTTGATGGAACAGTCGTCCTCGTCGGACAAGAGGGTGATGGCGAGGAGCGAGTCCGGGCGGAGGAACGCCGCGCGCTGCGCGAGCAGCACGGAGTCGATGCCTTGGGGCTCGGCCGAGAACCCCGTGACCATGATGGATTGATACGGCTCGGGATCGACCAAGAAGCGATACCAGCTCTCCAATTGGGACTCGTATCCACACCCGACCTGGCCCGCGCCGAGGACCATGTCGCGCAGGTTCGTGGCGAGCGTGCCCACGTTGGTCTCGCCGGGCGGCTGCAGCACCGCCGCGGGGTCCCACGCGAGGAAGCCTTTGGATTGATACGTGGGCACGTCGCCCGCGACGCAGGGGTCTTTGCGCGTGATCAAGTGCGCATGATCGTTGTTGGTGGTGTTGGTCGCGCCGCCGGGACAGGAGATGGTCTCGACGTCGGGGCACGCGTCCGCGCCGTGACCGCCGATGCTGGTGGTGATGACGCCGACGTGCATGTCCGCGATAGGCACGTGGACCCTCTCCGAGCCCGGCGGGCACACGTCGAGCCCGCTCGGAGGCTGGTTGGGCACCGGCGTCCCCGTCCCGTCCACACAGGGTGGGTTGGTGAGGCTCGTCACGAGATCCGCGAGCGCGAGCGACAACACCTCTTGTTTGTCCGCCATCGATCGTGAGTTGTCGACGACCAACAAGATATCGATCTTATCGACCTTGGCGCCCGGGGTGCCGGCGCCATGGCCACCCCCTTGGCCACCTCCGCTCCCGCCGGTGCCAACGTTGATGTTGCCTTTGCACGCGGCGAGCGTGACGAGCCCGAGCGCCCCAATCAGGGCAGAGAGCTTGGTTCGCATAACCGTCCTTTATCCGGGCCGCTGGACCCGGCAGAGAGCCGCTGCCTATCGACCCAAGAGCCCAGTCCCCATGGGCCCCGCACGTGCAAAGGAGGCCATGGCAGAGCCGTGGATGAGGCAACGTCTGCCCCCTTGGTGGGAGGATTGACTCGCCGCCATCAGTTTTTTTTCGAGCGATGCCCCGCGGCTCGCGCTTGACAAGCACGCTCAGCTCGCGCGGGAGAGGCCCAAATAAAAAAAGCGCCTCGTCGACGGCCGGGGGGGGAGACCATCGCAGGCGCTTCTACAAAATAGAAAAAGCGCCTCGTCGACGGTCGGGGGGGGAAACCATCGCAGGCGCTTCTACAAAATAGAAAAAGCGCCTCGTCAATGGTCGGGGGGGGAAACCATCGCAGGCGCTTCTGCTTCAGGGATTAAGCAGGAGGTGGGCCAACCGAA
>CAYTJL010000378.1:4766-6818 GCA_964437785.1 uncultured Polyangiaceae bacterium | reverse complement strand
GTACGTGTCGGTCACGTCGCCCGTCACGAGCGTGCCCCAGAGCCCGTTCACCGTGATGTCGCGCGATCGCTTGGTGGTGACGTGGTGGAAGCCGCCGTGGCTCTGGAACACCATCCCCGCGATGGTCACGTCGCGCGTCGACTTGAACGTCTCGGTGACGGTGCTCGTCACGTGCGTGAGCTGCGTGCTCCCGTACGTCTCGGTGACCGCGCCGCCCACGGTCTCGGTGAGCGATCCCGAGACGGTGTTCACGTGGTTGCCGCCGATGGTGCGCGTCTCGTTCGCGCCGACGGTCTTGGTCTGGTTCGCGCCGATGGTGCGCTTCCTGTTCGCGCCGATGGTCTTCACCTGGTTGGCGCCGACGGTCATCGTGTCGTTCGCGCCGACGGTCGTGTCGCAGTTGACGCCGATGGTCTCGACGTTCTCCGCGCCGACGTTCATGGTCGCGTCGTTGCCCACGGTCTCGAGCCTGTCGTGGAGCACGCGCGTGGTCATGTCTTTGCCGGCGTGGATGTGGAGCAGCTCCGCGCCCGCGGTGTCGTTGAAGGTGAATTCGTTGTGCGTCGCGCCGCCCGGCGTCGAGAGCGATTTGTACGTGCTGTGAACGGGCGAGCCGCCGTACGGAGGCAGGTTCTTCCCGTTGTACACGCGGCCCGTGACGAGCGGCCTGTCGGGGTTGCCCTCTTCGAACTCGACGATGACCTCGACGCCGACGCGCGGGTGCCACACCGCGCCTTGCCCCGCGCCCGCGAACACTTGGCTCACGCGCACCCAGCACGACGTCGCCTCTTTGGCGTGCCGCGCGGTCTCGTCGTCCCAATGGAACTTGAGCCGCACGCAGCCGATCGAGAGGCCGTCGGGGCCGCCCACGTTCACCTCGGCGGAGGAGCCGGGCTCCGCGGTGACGACCGCGGTCTGCGCGCCGCGGATGCGAGGCTTTTGCGTGAGCTTCGCGGGGCGGAAGCGCGACTCCGCGACGCTGCCGTTCTTGCCCCTGCGCGCCGCCTCGAACGTGATCTCGAAGGGCTTGTTGAGGTTCGGTTGACCGGGCACCTGCGAGACGCCGGACTGCTCGGCGCGCAGGAGGAGCTCGGTGATGAGGTACTCGCCTTCGTAGCGAGGCTTGGGGTGCAAGAGCTTGACGATCGAGCCCGCGGAGAGCACGCGAAGCGGCCCCGAGCCCGTCGCGTAGTCGGCCTCGACCGCGTACCGGTCGAGCACCGCGGTCGAGAGCGGGTTGCCCTGCCCCGCGCTGTCGGGATAGCCGCCCGGGTACACGTATTCGGTGAGCGACGCGGCCGGGCCTTGATCCGCCGCGTCGGCGCGCATCGGCGCCTTGGGCCTCTTCCAGTTGTAGTCGTCGAGCGTGATCTTGCCGGGCCGCATGCGCGCGCCGAGCTGGATCTGATCGATCGTGCGACCGGGGATCGCGGGGCCGATCTCGTCGGGGGAGAGCCGCGATCGGCCCGCGTCCTGGCTGGAGATCACGAGCAGGCTCCGGCCGAGGCCGTCCTCGAAGTGGTACGAGAAGCCCTCTTCTTCGAGCAGGCGCGCGACGAAGTCGTGGTCCGTCTCGTTGTACTGAACTGTGTACGACCGCACGCGCGCGTCATCGAGGCGCGGTGAGCCGTTCACGCGCCACGTGTAGCGCTCTTCGGGGGGCGACCACGCGGGCGAGCCGTCGTCGTCGTCGACGGTGCCGCCGGGCAAGAGGCCCATCTTGGGATCGCCCGCGAGGACCGCGTCGATGATTTGGCGCAGCGTCTTGTCGAGGAAGATCCTGCTACGCCTGGTCTGCTTCGCGCGCGACCACGGCGGCATGAGCACGACCTCGTAGAACAAGCCGAACGGCGTCTCGGCGATCTCGCGCGCCTCGGCGATGACGCCGTGCACGACCTTGAACGCCGGCGCCGATTGCGTCGCGATGCGCAGCGTGGCCGACCGCCCGATGAGGTCCTCGGGGTCGACCTCCGGCGCGGGCGACTGCGCGAGCAGGATCAGCTCGTAGCGGGTGAGGCTCGACATCGCCTCCCTGCCATCGAAGCGCGCGAC
>CAYTJL010000378.1:2750-4666 GCA_964437785.1 uncultured Polyangiaceae bacterium | reverse complement strand
GTGACCGTGGTGTCGCGCGTGCTCTTGTACGTCTCGGTGACCGCGCCGCCGACGGTCTCGGTGAGCGAGCCGCCGATGGTGATGGTCTGCGACGCGCCGATGGTGCGCGTCTGGTTCGCGCCGATGGTGCTGTCGCAGTTGGCGGCGATGCTCGTCGTGGTGTTGGCGCCGACCGTGAGCGTGTCGTCGACGCCGATGGTGAGCGTGTCGTCGACGCCGACGGTGATGGTCTCGTTGGCGCCGACGGTCTCGCGGTCGTTCGAGCCGACCTTCATGGTCGCGTCGTGGCCCACGGCTTCGAGCCGGTCGTGCCGCACGATCGCGGTCATGTCTTTGCCCGCGTGCATGTAGACGAGCTCGGCGCCCGCGGTGTCGTCGAAGGTGATCTCGTTCCACGTCCCGCCGCCCGGCGTCGAGAGCGACTTGTGCGTGCTGTGGACCGGCGAGCCTCCGTACGGCGGGAGGTTCTTGCCGTTGTAGACGCGGCCCACGACGAGCGGCCTGTCGGGGTCGCCCTCTTCGAAGTCGACGATGACCTCGACGCCGACGCGCGGGTGCCACACCGCGCCTTGCCCTGCGCCCGCGAACGATTGGCTCACGCGCACCCAGCACGACGTGGGCTCTTTGGCGTGCCGCGCCTTCTCGTCGTCCCAGTGGAACTTCACGCGCACGCAGCCGATCGAGAGGCCGTCGGGGCCGCCCACGTTCACCTCGGCGCTGGACCCGGGCTCGGCCGTCACGACGGCGGTCTGCGTGCCGACGATGCGCGGTTTCTTCGCGCGTCGCGCGGGCCGGAAGAGGCTCTCCTCGACGCTGCCGTTCTTGCCCTTGCGCGCGGCCTCGAAGCGCGCCGAGAAGGGGACGTTGTCGAACGGGAACGACGGGAGCTGCGCGACGCCCTGCTGCTCGCCGCGCACGTCGAGCGCCGTGACGAGGTAGCTGCCCTCGTAGCGCGCCTTGGGGTGCTCGAGCTTGAAGATCGTGGCCGCGGAGAAGACGCGGAGGCCGCCGTCGCCCGACGCGAAGCGCGCCTCGGTCGCGTAGCGCTCGGCGCGCGCGAGCGCGAGCGGCGCGCCCTGCGCGGCGGTGTCGGGGTAGCCGCCCGGATATTCGTGATCGATGGGCTCCGCGCCCGTCTCCGCGACCATGGTGAGCGCGGGCTTCTTCCAGTTGTAGTCGTCGAGCGAGACGCCGAGCGGGCGCTGCCGCGCGCCCAGGTGGAAGTGCTTGATCTCGCGCCCGAGCACCGCGGGGCCGCAGAGCGGATCGGTGAGCGCGATGCGGCCGCCGTCGCGATCGGTGATGACGAGGAGGCTCCGCCCGGCGCCATTTTCGAAGTGGTACGAGAGGCCCTCTTCTTCGAGCAGGCGCGCGACGAAATCGTGGTCGCTCTCGTTGTACTGAATTGTGTACGATCGCACGCGCCCGTCATCGAGGCGGCTCGTGTCGGTCACGCGCCACGTGAAGCGCTCTTCAGCGGGCGAATAGCTCGGATCGCCCGCGTCCTCGTCGACCGATCCGCCGGGCAGGGGCGTCATCAGCGGGTCGCCCGAGAGCACGGCCTCGATGATTTGGCGCAGCGTCTTGTCGAGGAAGATGCGGCTCCGCTTGACGTTGCGCGCGCGCGTCCACGGCGCGGCGAGCGTCACCTCGATGACCATGCCGTCCGGGTACTGCGCGACCTCTTTGGCGTCGTCGACGACGCCGTGCACGACTTTGTACATCGGCGATGACAACGTCGCGATCCGCAGCGTCGCCCTCTTGCCCAAGATGTCCGCGGGATCGACGGGCGGCGCGGGCGTCTTCGCGAGGAGCGAGAGCTTGTAGCGGTAGAGGCCCGAGATGCTCTCACGGCCCTCGAACTTCACCACGAGGAGCTGGGCCCACGGCCCGCCGATCCCCGAGGCTCCTTCCCA
>CAYTJL010000378.1:0-2650 GCA_964437785.1 uncultured Polyangiaceae bacterium | reverse complement strand
TGCGAGCCGCCGATGAGCGAGATGAGCGACCCGGAGTAGGTCTCCGTCACCGCGCCGCCGGTGTTGGTCACCTGCGTGCCGAGCACGCCGATGAGCCGCATCCCGTTCACGGTGAGCGTGTGCGAGCCGTACTTTTGGTTGACCGACGCCGCGACCGTGACCGTGCGCGTGGCGTTGCCGATCTGCGTCTCGGCGCCCTTCACGCTCGTGGTGAGCGTGCTCTTGTACGTCTCTTTGACGAAGCCGCCGACGGTCTCGGTGAGCGACGACGTGACGTCGATCACCTGGTTGCCCGCGACCGTGAACGACTCGTTCGCGCCCACGGTTTTGTCGCTGTTGCCGCCGACGGTCGTGGTGCTGTTCGCGCCGATGGTGTTGGTCTGGTTCGCGCCGATGGTGAGCGTGTCGTTGGCCGCGACGTCGAGCGTGCAGTCGACGCCGATCACCTCGGTGTTGTTGGAGCCGACGGTCATGGTCGCGTTGTTGCCGACGCGCTCCAGGCGATCGTGGTTGACGTTGGTCGTCTCGTCTTTGCCCGCGTGGACGAAGACGAGCTCGCTGCCCGCGGTGTCGTTGAACGTCTTCTCGTTCCACGTCCCGCCGCCCGGCGTCGAGAACGACTTGAACGTGCTGTGCACGGGCGAGCCGCCGTACGGAGGCAAGTTCTGCCCGTTGTAGACGCGCCCCGTGACGACGGGCCTGTCGGGGTTGCCCTCCTCGTGCTCGACGATCACCTCGACGCCGACGCGCGGGTGCCACACCGCGCCTTGCCCTGCTCCCGCGAACACTTGGCTCACGCGGATCCAGCACGAGGTCGGCTCTTTGGCGTGGCGAGCCGTGTCGTCGTCCCAGTGGAACTTGACCCGCACGCAGCCGATCGAGAGGCCGTCGGGGCCGCCCACGTTCACCTCGGCGCCGGAGCCCGGCTCGGCCGTGACGACCGCGGTCTCGACGCCGCGGATGCGCGGCCGCGGGGTGCTCATCGCGGGCCGGAACAGAGAGCCCGCGCCCTCGACGCGCGCGCACGTGTACCACGCGTAGAACACGGTGCTCGGCTGGCCGGGCACGGGCACGAAGCCTTGGTGATCGCCCCGGATGCGCAGCTCGGTGACGAGGTGCTTGCCCTCGTAGCGCGAGTCGTAGTGATCGAGGTTGAAGATGAGGCCGGCCGAGAGCACACGCGCGGTGCCCTCGCCGCGCGCGAACGACGCCTCGGTGACGAGGCGCTCGAGCCTCGCCTTGGCGAGCGGCGCGCCCTGCGCGGGCGAGTCGACGTAGTCGCCCGGGTACACGGTCTCGACGAGGCCCGTGGACGCGCCTTGTTTGGCGGTCATGTCGAGCGCGGGCTTCTTCCAGTTGTACTCGTCGAGCACGACGCCGGTGGCGCGCAGCGCGGAGCCGAGCGCGAACGCGGTGACGGTGCGGCCCGCGAGCCCGGGCGCGAGCACGCCGGACAGCTCGGGCCTTCCGCCGTCGTGATCGGTGAGCACGAGCAGCGTCTTGCCGGCGCCATTTTCGATGTGGAAGCTGATGCCCTCGGCCTCGAGCAGGCGCGCGACGAAGTCGAAATCGCTCTCGTCGTATTGCACGCAATAGGGCCTCGCGCGGACGTCGTCGAGGCGGCTCGCGTCGAACACGCGCCACGTGAGCTGCTCGATCGCAGCCGAATACGAGGGCGATCCGTCGTCGTCGTCGACGGAGGCGCCGTCGGCCTTGGTCACGAGCGGATCGCCGGTGAGCACCGTCTCGATGATGGTGCGCAGGCTCTTGTCGAGGAAGATGCGGCTCCGCTTGCGGAAGCGCGCGCGCGCGAACGCGGGCGCGAGCACGATGCGATAAGGCTGCGGGCCGCCGAGCGCCGGCGCGAGCTCGCGCGCCTCGACGATGACGCCGTGGACGACCTTGATGTCGGGCGTCGAGAGCGTCTTGATGCGGAAGCTCGCGCGCTTGTGAATGAGCTCGGCCGGGTCGACCTCTTGTTCGGCGGCGTCGGCGACCGCGGTGATCTCATAGCGATAGAGGCTCGAGATCGACTCGCGCCCTTCGAAGGCGATCACACGGAGCTGACCCCATGGTGCGCCCAGGCCATCTGCGCCGTCCCACGCGAGAGTGAAATCGTCCATGGTCGTCCCTTCCAGGTTGGCCGACAGGATCCGCGGGCGGCATCATCGCAACCGAAGGGACTGGGGCGCAAGAGCCGCCGTACGATCGCGTGCTCAGATTCCTTCGATTGACGCGATGCGCGGGGGCGAGCACGTTACGCGAGGGTGACGACGATGGACCTCCATGAGCATCGCGCGAACATCGAAAGGGACGGATTCACGATCTTGGAGCGCGTCATCCCGCCCGCGCTCGTCGACGCGATCGCGTCTGAGCTCGCGTCGATCGAAGTGAGCGAGCGTATTGTGCCCACGCTGAACCCGTTCGAGGGCGACAAGACGGTTCGTATCTACAACCTGCTCGCGAGGGGTCGAGTCTTCGAACAGATCCCCGTTCACGACGCGGTGTTGCCGCTCGTGGAGAAGGTGCTCGACAAGGGTTGTTTGGTCTCGTCGCTCTCGTCGATTGGCATCGATCCCGGGCAAACCGCGCAGCCCATGCACGCCGACGATCAGCTCATCCCGCTGCCGCGCCCGCACGTGCCCATCGT
>CAYTJL010000377.1:0-6849 GCA_964437785.1 uncultured Polyangiaceae bacterium | reverse complement strand
CGCCGAGCGCGCCGGCGATCGCGAGATCGAGCGCCGCGGTCGCGACGACCGCGACCGCGAGCGCCGCCGCGCGCGTCGCGTCGCCCGCGTGCCGGAGCGCGCGCAGCGGGGCACCGACGGTCGGCCTCCGCGCCACGCTTGCGAGCGCCCCGGGCTCGGCGCGGACGAGGGCCTCGATCCGCTCGCGGAGCGCGAGCACCGGAGCGCGCGCCGCGCCGATCGCGGGCAGCGCGCGGAGCTCGCGCATCGCGAGCCCCACCGCGCGCGAGAGCACGGCGCGCGCGGTCGTCGAGCCCGGATCCGGGATGGTCAAATCGCGCGGCGGATCGACCTTGGCCATGCGCCGAGCCTACCAGGCGAGCGCGGCGTCGCCCCCTGCTTGACCCCGCCGTCGATCGTCGCGGAGGATTGAGCACATGGATCTGCGCAGGCGGCCGTGACGTTCAGCGCGACGTTCCTCCACGCGGGCTACGAGATCCTCGCTCCCCTCCACGAGAGCGCGCAGTCCATCGTGCTCCGCGCGCGTCGCACGTCGGACGGGACGCCCGTCATCCTCAAGGTCGTCAACGACGAATTCCCGAGCCCCGCGCGCGCCGCGCGCTTCCGTCGCGAGCACGAGATGACGGCGCGGGTGCGCGGCCCCGGCGTGATCGAGGTGCACGCGATCGAAGAGCACGGCGGCGCGATGAGGATGGTGCTCGAGGACTTCGGCGGCGAGTCGCTCGCGCGTCACGTCGCGGGCGCGCCGCTCGATCCTCTTCGCGTCGCCGCGATCGGCGCGCGCATCGCGGAGGCGCTCGGGCGCATCCACGCGCTCGGGGTGATCCACAAAGACGTGAGCCCGGGCAACGTGGTGTACAAGCCCGGCGACGCGGGCGGCGACGGCGCGATCAAGCTCATCGACTTCGGTATTTCGAGCGATCTCTCGCGCGAGCGCCACCAAGGCGAGGCCGCCTCGGTCATCGAGGGCACGCTCGCGTACATCTCGCCGGAGCAGACCGGCCGCATGAGCCGCGCGGTCGACGATCGCACCGACCTCTATTCGCTGGGCGCGACGCTCTATCACCTCGCGTCCGGTAGGCCGCCGTTCCTCGCGGACGATCCGCTCGAGCTCATCTACGCGCACATCGCGCGGAGGCCCGAGCCGCTCATCAACGTCGATCCGAGCATCCCCGCGCAGCTCTCCGCGATCGTCGACAAGCTCCTCGCGAAGACGGCCGAGGAGCGCTACCAGAGCGCCGAGGGGGCGCGCGCCGATCTCGAGGCGTGCGCGCGCGCCATCGCGGAGGGCGATCACGCGCCCTTCCCGCTCGGCCGCCGCGACGTCTCCGACAAGCTCCGCGTCCCCGAGCGGCTCTACGGCCGGGGCGCCGAGATCGCGCGCATCACGTCGGCGTTCGAGCGCGCGAGCGCGGGGGGGATCGAGGTCGTGCTCGTGCCGGGCGCGTCGGGCGTAGGGAAATCGTCGCTCGTGGACGAGGTCGCGCGCGCGGTCGCGAAGCGGCGAGGGTTCTTCGCGTCGGGCAAGTTCGATCAGGTCCAGCGGGACGCGCCGTACGCGGGGATCTTGAGCGCGCTCGGCGGCGTCCTCCGCCGGCTGCTCACCTACGACGACGTCACGATCGCGGGCTACCGCCGCGCGATCGGCGCGGCGCTCGGCGAGAACGGGCGCGTCCTCGCGGACGTGCTGCCCGAGGTCGAGCTGCTCGCGGGCCGCGCGCCGCCCGCGCCGGATTTGCCGCCGATCGAAGCGCAAAACCGCTTCAACTTGGTGCTCGGCAACTTCGTCGCCGCGCTCGCCACGCCCGAGCGCCCGCTCGTGATCGCGCTCGACGACGTGCAGTGGGCCGACGCGGCGTCGCTCCAAACCATCCAGCGGATCGCGAGCGATCGCGAGGCGAAGCACCTGCTCTTCATCGGCGCGCACCGCGAGGTGGACGCGGCGCACCCGCTCGCGCTGGCGATCCGCGCGATCGAGCGCGCGGGCACGACGATCACGACGCTCGAGCTCGGCCCGCTCGGCCCCGCCCAGGTGGAGGAGCTGCTCCGCGACGCGCTGCCCGCGACGCGCGAGGACCCCGCGGCGCTCGCGCGGCTCTGCTTCGAAAAGACCCTTGGAAATCCCTTCTTTTTGGGGCAATTCCTCGCCGCGCTCCACCGGGAGGGGCACCTCGGGTTCGATCGCGCGGCGTGCGCGTGGCGCTGGGACATCGGCGCGATCGCGCGGCTCGGGATCACCGACAACGTCGCGGACCTCCTCTCGTCGCGCCTGCGCGCGCTGCCGGAGACGACGCGCGAGGCCCTCCGCCTCGCGGCCTGCCTCGGCGCGGAATTCGATCTCGACGCGCTCGCGCGCGCGCGATCCGCCGCGCGCACGACGGTGGCGAGCGACCTTCGGCCCGCGCTCGATCAAGGGCTCGTCGTGCCCGCGAGCGAGGCCTACAAGTTCGTGGCCGAGGGCGACGCGACGCCCGTCCCGTATCGCTTCGCGCACGACAGGGTCCAGCAGGCCGCGTACGCGCTCATCGACGAGCGCGATCGCGCGGACGTCCACCTCCACATCGGCAGGCTGCTCCTGCCGCCCGAGGGCGAGGCGCTCGACGCCGAGCGCCTCTTCGAAACCGCGGGCCACCTCAACATCGGCCGATCGCGCATCACGTCGGAGAGCGAGCGCGCGCGCGTCGCGCGGCTCGATCTCGCCGCGGGCCGCCGCGCCAAGGCGTCGGCCGCGTTCGAGCCCGCGCTCCGCTTCTTCGAGGCGGGGCTCGATCTCGCGGGCGGGCCGCGCGCGAAGGGCGACCTCGCGCGCGCGCTCACGATCGAGGCGGCGGAGGCGGCGGCGCTCACGGGCGATCTCGACACGATGGAGCGCCTCACGGACGAGGCGCTCGCGCGGGCCGGCGACGCGCTCGCCGAGGTCGACCCGTACGTCGTGAAGATCCGCGCCTACTTGAACCGCGGGAGGAGCCGCGACGCGCTCGCGGCGGGCGCGCGCATCCTCGGCAAGCTCGGCGTCTCGCTGCCGCTCTCGGCGGGCAAGGCGCGCGCGGCGCTCAGCCTCGCGTCGATCAAATTCCACTTGTTTCGCCGATCGATCGACGATCTCCGCGCGCTCGAGCCGATGCGCGATCCGCGCGCGCTCGCGGCGATGCGGCTCCTCGCCGCGATAGGCTCCGCGATCTACTCGTCCGCGACCGACATCGTCCCGCTGCACGTCGCCGAGCAGATCCGGCTCACGGTCACGTACGGCGTCGCGCCCGAGTCAGCCTTCGCCTTCGCCGCGCTCGGGCTCCTCACGAGCGGCGTGCTCGGCGACGTCGAGGCCGGCCGGCGCTACGGAGAGCTCGCGGTCACGCTCGCGGCCGATCCGAGCGCGCGGGCCGTCAAGGCGCGCGCGCTCTTCTTGGCGACGTGCTTCACGCAGCACTGGGTCGAGCCTCTGGCCTCGACGCTCGGCCCCGCCGTCGAGGTGTACCGCGCGGGCCTCGACAGCGGCGATCTCGAGTACGCGTCGTACGGCGCGCTCATGTACATCGGCCACGGCTTTTACGTCGGGGCGCCGCTCGCGGAGCTCGATCGCGAGGCGATCGATCTGTTCAAGGTGATCCGCCGCGCCGGAGACACGTGGGCCATCGAGCGCCTCGCGGCGACGCGCCAAGCCATCCAGAACCTGCTCGGGCGAGCGCCCGACCCGCGCGTGCTCGACGGCGACGTGTGCACCGAAGCGGGCCTCATCGCAGCCGCGAAGGCCAAGGCCGATCGCTACGCGGACGCGGCGTTCCTCTACACGAAGCTCTACCTCGCGTGTTTGTTCCACGACGCGAAGGCGCGCGGCTACGCCGCCGAGCTCGACGCGCTCTTCGATCATCTGGTCGGGACGTGCACGGTGCCGCACGCGCACGCCTACGCCGCCATCGCCTTCCTCGCGGCGATCGACAAAACCTCTCCGCGCCGCGCGCGCGACGAGGCGATCGCGCGGGCCGACAAAGCGATTAAGAAGCTCCGGCGCTGCGCCGAGCACGCGCCGTTCAACTACGCGCAGCTCGCGGCGCTGGTCGAGGCCGAGCGGAGCCGCGTCGCGGGAGACCGGGGCCGCGCGCGCGAGGCGTACGATCGAGCGGCGGCGCTCGCGCGCGAGCACGGCTTCACCAACGTCGAGGCGTACGCGAGCGAGCTCGCCGGCCGGTTTTACCTGAGCATCGACAAGCCCCGGATCGCCGCGGTGTACCTGCGCGAAGCGCACCACGGCTACCTCCGGTGGGGAGCGACGGCCAAGGCGGACGACCTCCTGCGGCGCCACCCCGATCTGCTCGCGCGCCGGACGATCGCGGACGAGCTCAGCGCGGTGACGTCGACGAGCATCCCCGCGACCGTGACCTCCACCGGCCGCACCGGCGCGCTCGACGTGCTCTCGGTCCTCAAGGCTTCGCAGGCGATCTCGGGGGTCATCGTGCTCGAGGACCTGCTCCGATCGCTGATGCAGTCCGTGCTGGAGAGCGCGGGCGCGCAGCGCGGCGCCCTGCTCGTGCTCGCGGAGCGAACCATCGTGGAGCTCGATCAAGCTGGCGCAGCGCGGATCCGCGAGGGCGGCCCGGACGATCCCGCGCTGCTCTCGTCGCTCGTCCGCTACGTGGAGCGCGCGCGCGAGCGTGTGGTGATCGAGGACGCGTCGCGCCCCGGCGGCGCGGGCGCGTTCGGCGAAGACCCGTACCTCGCCGGCAAGAAGCTCCGCTCGATCCTCTGCATGCCCGTGCTCAAGCAGAAGGACCTCCTCGGGGTCTTGTATTTGGAGAACAACCTCGCGGCGAACGCCTTCACGCCCGAGCGCTGCCAACTGCTCGAGATCCTCGCGGCGCAGGCCGCGATCTCGCTCGAGAACGCGCTCTTGTACGGCGAGCTCGAGCGCCGCGTCGAGGAGCGGACCGCGGCGCTCAAGGAGGCGCTCGATCGCCTCAAGGCGACGCAGGAGAAGCTCATCTTGCACGAGAAGCTCGCGTCGCTCGGCATGCTCACGTCGGGCATCGCGCACGAGATCAAGAACCCGCTCAACTTCGTCAACAACTTCGCCGAGCTGAGCGTCGAGCTGACGAGCGAGCTGCTCGCCGAGCTCCAGACGCTCGACCCCGACGTCGCGGTGACCATCGGCGAGATCGTCGCGGATCTGCGCGTGAACGCCGAGAAGATCCGCGAGCACGGCCGGCGCGCGGACGCGATCGTGCGCGGGATGCTCGAGCACTCGCGCACGGGCAAGAGCAGCGAGCCGCGCGTCACCGACGTCGCGGCGCTCGTGCGCGAGCACGCGATGATCGCCTACCACGGCATGCGCGCGCAGGATCGCGCCTGCGACGCGGCGATCGAGCTCGACCTCGACGAGGCCACGGGCTCCGCGTCGCTCGTGCCGCAGGAGATCGGCCGCGTGATCGTGAACCTCGTGAACAACGCGATCTACGCGGCGAGCCGGCGCAGGGCGATCGACGGTCCGTCGTTCTCGCCCAAGGTCCGCGTCTCGACGCGCGGCGCGGCCGAGGAGGTCGAGATCCGCGTCCGGGACAACGGCATGGGCGTGCCCAAGGCCGCGCGCGACAAGATCTATAACCCCTTCTTCACCACCAAACCCGCGGGCGAAGGCACCGGGCTCGGGCTCTCGATCAGCTACGACATCGTCGCGCAGGGCCACGGCGGATCGATGACGCTCGACACGGCCGAGGGCTCGCACTGCGAGCTCACCGTGGTGCTCCCGCGCGGCGCGGCGGGCGCGGCGCGCGCGTGAGCCTGCTCGTCGTCGCGGGCGAGCCTTCGGGGGATCGCATCGCCGCGCTCACCGTGCGCGCGCTGCGCGATCGCGGCTTCGGCGGCGAGGCGCTGGGCGTGGGCGGGCCCGCGTGTCGCGCCGCGGGGGTCACGATCGTCGCCGACGCGGAGCGCTTCGCGGCGATGGGCGCGCTCGATGTGGCGCGGCGGATCCCCGCGATCGCGCGCGGGCTCGCGGCGCTCGCGATCGCGGTCGCGCGGCGATCGCCCCGCGCGGCGCTGCTCGTGAACGCGAGCGATCTCAGCGCGATCGTCGGCCCCGCGCTGCGCGCGCGCGGCGTGCGCGTGCTGCTCTGCGTGGCGCCGCAGGTCTGGGCGTGGCGCGCGGGGCGCACCAAGAGCCTCGGTCGCGCGGTGGACAAGCTCGCGGTGATCTTGCCCTTCGAAGAGGCGTTGTGGCGGCGCGCGGGCGTGGACGCGCGCTACGTGGGCCACCCTTCGCTCGACGTGATCCTCGGCGCGCCGTCGCGCGAAGCGATCCGATCGCGGCTCGGGATCGGCGAGGGCGCGACGACGGCGGCGGTGCTCCCGGGCAGCCGCGCGGGCGAGGTCGCGCGGATGGCGGCGCCGCTCATGGACGCGGCGATCGCGCTCCGCGACGAGGGCGCGATCGACGAGGCGCGCATGATCGAGGCGCCCTCGCTGCCGCCGAAGGCGCGCGCGATCGCGCGGGCGATCGCGGCGGAGCGAGGGATCCCGATCGCGTCCGGCGACGCGGATCACGGCGCGGCGCCGCTGCTCGGCGCGTTCGATCTCACGCTCACCGCGTCCGGGACCGCGTCGCTCGAAGCCGCGCTCGCGGGCGCTCCTCCCGTCGTCGCGCACCGGATCGATCCGCTCGGCTACGCGATCGCGAAGCGCCTCGTGACGAGCCCGCACATCGCGCTGCCCAACGTGCTGCTCGGCCGCCGCGCGTTCGCCGAGCTCGTGCAAGATCACGCGAACGCGCGCGCGATCGCCGCCGCGGCGCGCGCGACGTTGCTCCGGCGCGACGAGGCGCGCGCGGCGTCGGCCGAGCTCCGCGCGCTGCTCGCGCCG
>CAYTJL010000376.1:0-6874 GCA_964437785.1 uncultured Polyangiaceae bacterium | reverse complement strand
GATGGACAACTTCCGCTGGAACGTGCAGCCCGCGCAGGTCAACACGCACCAATAGACTCCTTCAGGGTTGTTGTTCCAAGGGCGCGGCGCGCGGTGTAAAACGCACGCCGATGCGCCTCTCCTCGTTCGCGGCGATCGTCGCGTGCCTCTCGATCGCGGGCTGCCCCGAGGTGCCCGAGCCCGATCGCGATCTGCGCCTCGCCGCGGAGCGCGCGCGCGCGTCGGCCGCGGCGTCGGCGAAGGCTCCTCCCGTCGCGTCGTCCGCGGCGCCCGAGGCTCCGCTCGTCGTGCCCGTGCGCGTGACGGTCGAGGGCGGCGCGATGGGCACGCGCGTGTCGCTCGCGGCCTTCACCGACGCCGCGAACGACGAGCAGACCCTCCGCGCGAAGCTCCAAAAAGGCCTCGACGAGATCCGCAGGCTCGAAGCGGTGATGACCACGTGGCGCGAGGACGCCGAGCTCTCCCGCGTGAACCAAAACGCAGGCAAGGCCGCGGTCCCCGTGAGCCCCGAGACGTTCGCGGTGATCGAGAAGAGCCTCTGGATGAGCAAGCGATCCGAGGGCGTCTTCGACATCACGTTCGAAGCGATGCACGGGCTCTGGAAGTTCGATCACGATCACGAGGACAAGATCCCGAGCAGGGCCGCGGTCGACAAAGCGCGGAAGCTCATCGACTATCGCAAGATCAAGCTCGACCCCGACAAGCGCACCGTGATGCTCGAACAAGAAGGCATGCGGATGAGCCTCGGCGGCATCGCCAAGGGATACGCCGTCGACGCCGCCGCGCGCATCCTCCGCGCCGAAGGGCTCAAATCGTTCTTCGCGCAGGCGGGCGGCGATCTCTTCGTCCAAGGCCGCAAGCCCGACGGCGCCGCGTGGCGCGTGGGCATCCGCGATCCGCGCGGCAAAGACATCAGCGATTACTTCGCGATGCTCGAGGTCGAAGACCACGCCTTCTCGACCGCCGGCGACTACGAGCGAGGCTTCGTCAAAGACAAGAAGCGCTACCACCACATCATCGATCCGCGGACGGGCTACCCCGCGACCGCATCGAGGAGCGTCACCATCTGGGCCAAAGACGCGTTCACCGCCGACGCCATCGACGATGCGGTCTTCATCTTGGGGCCCGAAAAAGGCCTCGCGCTGGTCGAGTCCGTCGAGGACGCCGGCGCGGTGATCGTCGACGCAAAGAACAAGGTTTGGGTGAGCGAGCGGCTCCGCGGCAAAGTGCGTTTGCTCCGCGAGCCGACGGACGCGCCGTAACGGTAAGGCGCACCTTCATCTCTTGACGGCGCTCCCCGAAGCGCTTTTCATCCTGTACCCTCACCCCGAATGTCCTCAGGTCGCGTCATCGCCGATGAAGAGTTCGCAGGGTTGGATGCCGACGGCATGGTCCAACTCTGCGGCTCGCTCTCGGATTACGCGGAGGCAGGCAGCCTGAGCCCGGCGCTCGCGGAGCGGGTGGCGAGGTTCGTCGAGCGGAAGTTCAGCGACGAGAGCGACGTGCTCTTCGCCGTCGGACGGTTGTTCTTCTTGTCGGGCGACACCGAGGCTTCCCGCGAATTTCTGCTGCGCGCAGGCATCTTGAGCCCTTCGGACGAGCGGCTCCGCGCGCTGCTCAGCGAGGTGCTCGCGCTGCTCGGCGACACGCGAACCGTGAACCAAGCGCTCGCCGAGACGAAGATGATGCAGCACACCGGGCCTCGCGCGGCCACGCGACCGTCGAACGACGACGAGCCCAAGCGGCCGGGCGCGCTGCGACCCGAGGACGTCCGCACCGAGGTGTCGATCCGGGCGAGGCAGGAGCGGGCCGCGCGACGCGCCGTCCGCGAGGCGTTCTCAGCGCCTTCGGATCGACGAGAGGCTCCCAAACACGACGAAGCGAGCGCGAAGCCGCGAGCACCGCCTCCGCGCACAGACGATGACGGGCCGCGGAGGCGCGCGTCGATGCCGCCGCCGCGCACCACAAAGCCCCTTCGTATCAAGCTGATCGACGCGAACGACGAGCGTAAGCGGGTCGGCCCTTTCGAGATGATCGGCGAGCTCGCGTCCGGCGGAATGGCGACGGTGTTCCTCGCGCGGCGCACGGGGGACGGCGGGTTTCAACGCCTCGTGGCCATCAAACGGCTTCACCCGCACCTCGCCTCGGACGACGAATACGTCAACATGTTCCTCGACGAGGCGAGGCTCGCGGCGAGCATCCATCACCCCAACGTGGTGCCCATTCAAGAGATCGAGCAAGGGCACGGTGGATATTACGTGGTGATGGACTTCATCGAAGGCGACACGCTCGCAGGCTTGGTGCAGCGCGCCTCTGCGCGCCTGCCGCGGCCGGTCGCGTCGAAGATCCTTCATGATGCGTTGATGGGGCTCCACGCCGCGCACGAGGCGACCGACGCCGACGGGCAACCGCTCCATCTCGTGCACCGCGACATGACCCCTCACAACATCCTCGTCGGCCTCGACGGCACGGCGCGCATCACGGACTTTGGCATCGCGCGGGTGCGGTCCCAACAGAAGCTCTCGAACACGCGCCCGCAGATGGTCAAAGGCAAGGTCGCTTATCTGTCCCCCGAACAGGCCTATGCGCACGAGCTGGATCGCCGCTCTGATCTGTTCACGATGGGCATCGTGCTCTGGGAGGCGCTCGCGGGGCGCTCGCTCTTCCTCGCCGAGACAGAGGCGGTGACGCTGTCAAAGCTCCTCTCCGGCCCCATCCCCACGGTCCGCTCCATCGTCCACGACATGCCCAACCTCTATGACGAGGTGTGCAGGCGAGCGCTGGCGCGCGACCGGCAAAAGCGCTGGCGATCGGCCGCGGAGATGGCCGAAGCGCTGGAGAACGCGGCGATCCGCGCGGGCGACGGGCTCGCGTCACCGCGCGAGGTGGGCCTCTGGGTCGATCAGGTGATCGGCGCCGAAATCGCGGCGCAGCGCGAGGCCGTGCGCAACCACCTTGGGCCGATGGATGGATCGCCCATGAGCCGGCGCCCGAGCTTGGCGCCCAGCGCGCGCTCGCCGAGCATCTCGATGCCGAAGGCGGACGTCGAGAGAGAAGAAAAGGCCGAAAAAGAGGCTTCCAAACACGATACGTCGGTGAGCATCGAGGTCGCCGAGGCGCCCGACGAGGTCGCCGCCGAGGTCGAAGAGCACGCCCACAACGAGCCTGCGCGGACCTCCTCGGCCCCCGGCGCGGACAAGCCCCCTTCCGAGGCGAAGCCCAAGCCCGCGCCCGCGCGCGGCAGGGGCCGTCGATGGATGATCGCCGGCGCCGTGGTGGTGTTGGCGCTGGCGGCCTCGGCCGGGACAGCAAAGATTTGGCTGCCGCGCGCCAAACGCATGTTGGGGATGGCGCCGCCGCCGCAAAAGAGAGCAGGTAAAGCAGGCGCCGGGCCGAGCGCGTCCGCGTCGGGCCGCAAAGCACCTGCGTCGCCAAAGCCCGCTCCCACGGCGCCTCCCGACGACGACCTCGGACCGGACTTGTTGGGACAAGGCACCGCGCCCATCGAGGTCGCGCCGCCGCCGAGCGCGAGCGCGGCGCCCAACGAGAAATAGCCTTTTACGCTTCGGACACGAGCGCGTCTTCGACCAGATCGAGGCGGTCTTGGCCCCAAAACAGGTCTTTGCCCGCGACGAGGAAGCTCGGCGCGCCGAAGATCCCGAGCGACATCGCGTGATTCGTGGCCTCGCGCAGCGCGGCTTTGACGCCCTCCGAAGAGGCTTTGGCGAGGAGCCCGGCCCCATCGAGCCCGAGGGAGCCGGCGATGGACACGAGCTCTGCGTCGGAGGAGATGTCCCTGTCGTCGACCCAAAGCGCCTTGAACAAGGCGTGGATAAAGGGCCCTCGCTGGGGCTCTTCGAGCGCGAGCACCATTCGAAGGGCCTTGACGGTGTTCATGGGGAACCGGCTCGTGAACTGGAAGGGGACGTCATAATAGGCCGCCCAACGCGGTAAATCGGCCGCCACGTGCGCGCGCTTGGCGACGGGCATGGCCATCATGGGCACGTCCGGGGTGCCCACCATCTTGAAGAGGCCTCCGAGCAGGAAGGGCCGATACACGAGCTTCGCCCCGGCGCGCGCGGCGAGCGCCTCGACCTGCGTGGAGGCGAGGTACGTAAAGGGGCTCGACACGTCGAAGAAGAACTCCAACGTTCGACCATCCTTTGATGCCGGGTCATACGGTACAGGGGGGTTTGGGGGGAACTTTGAGGTCCCCCCATCGTGCCCGAGCGCGCGCTCCACGAGCCCCAAACGATCTTGCCCCCAATAGAGCTCCCGCGACCGGCCGTCGTCCACCACCATGGCGGGGGCGCCGAACACGCCATCGGCGACCGCCTCATCGGTCCTCTTGCGGAGGTCGTCTTTGATGGCCTGATCGCCGGCCCGCGCCACGAGCGCCGCGCCGTCGAGCCCAACGCCGTCGAGCGCGGCGCGCACCACATCGGGGTTGGACAGGTCTTTGGCGTCCACCCAATAGGCATGAAAGAGCGCTTTGCTCGCCGCGACCATCGACGCAGGGCCCGCCGCGAGCATCGCGCGCAGCGCGAGCACCGTGCGGTTGGGGTGCCCCGCGGGCATCGTGAAAGGCACCCCCCACCGCTTCGCCCAACGGTGCATGTCGAGGAGGTTCATCTTGGCTTTGGCCTCGCTCATGGCCGCCATGGGCGTGGGGTTGCCGATGGCGTTGAGCACGCCGCCGAGCAACATGGGCTTCCACGTCAACACGGCGCCCGTCCGCGCCGCCACGCCTTCGATCTGCGTGTGGGCGAGGTACGCGTAGGGGCAGGAGAAATCGTAGTAGAAGTCGAGGCGCTTCATCAGCCGCGATAACGAGGGTCGAAGAGGAACGCGCGACGCTGGAGCGCCTCTTTGCCGTCGGGGTTACGGAGGATGACGTCCACCATCTTGTTGGCCTCGCCCGGAGGGGTCTTGACCTCGATGGTGCCTTTGTCCACGAGCTTTTGATTCTTCCCCGGCTTGCCGTCGAAGAGCACCACGGTCTCTTTGATGAAGTTCTTGCCCGTGATGGTCACTTCGGTGCCGCCGCCCACACCGCCCTGCGTAGGCGCGATCGACGTGATGACGGGCGCCGGGACAGCATCGTAGAGATACGCGTTCTTCATCACGCCACGGGGAGAAGAGGGGCTGCCCACCTCCACGTTGACGAGCCCCGCCGCCTTGCGCGGCAACGTGACGACGTGGATCTCGGTCGCGCTCTTGACCTGAACGTCTTTGGGCAGCTCACCGCCGATGTAGACGAAGGCGTCTTTGGGGAAGTTCTCGCCCTCGATGATGAGCTTGGTGCCGCCCGTGCTGGGGCCGTTCTTGGGCGTCACCGACGTGACCAAGATAGGCGGCTTGGCCTCGTACGTATAGGCCGACTCCAAGGTCGCGGTCGCGCCGTCCGGGTTCACCACCTCGACGTTCACCGAGCCTGTGACGGGCGACTCGGGCGCGATCGCCTTCATCTCCTTTTTGGTCAAGAAGGTGCTTTTGGCCAGGGCCGTGCCGAACCGCACCACCGTGCGATCGGTCAGGTCGTCGCCCAAGATAGCCACCTCGTTGCCGCCGCCTTGAGGACCCTTGTTGGGGCTCACCTGCGTGAGCACGGGCGGCGGGAGCGGGGCCTCGTAACGGAAGGCGTCTTTGGCGATGGCGATCTGATCATCGGGGTTCAGGAGGCGGACCTCGACGAGCCCGTCCCGCGCGACCTCGGGGGTCGTGATCATCAGCTCTTCGCTGGAGACGAACGTCACTTTGGCGTTGATGCCGCACACGAGCACGGTCGCCCGCTCTTGGAAGCCCGCGCCGCGCACCGTGACCTTGGTGCCGCCCGCGTTCGGCCCCACCGCCGGATCGAGCGACGTAATCGTAGGCGGCACCGCGCGGTACGAGAAGCCTTGATATACGAACGCGCGAAGGCCGTTGAGGTTCACGAGCTCGACGTCCACCCGCTCGACCTTGTGCCGTTTGGGCAGCGTCGCGACGACGCGCGTGCTCGACTCACAACGCACGTTCTCGGAGGGCGCGTTGCCGAACGAGACCGAACATCCAGGCTCGAAGTGCTTACCTTCGAGGGTCACGTCGACGCCGCCCGTGACCGCGGCCTCCGTGGGTGAGATGGCCGTAATGACCGGGATCTCGGCGTAGCTGAGCCCGCGCTCCAACACGCCCGTTTGACCATCCGGGTTCTCGACGGTGACGGTGACGGCGCCGACCTCGCCCGCGCCGACCGCGACCTCGATCTTGGTGTCGTCGAAGCGGTGCGCCGACATGGTCCGATCGCCCACGCGGACAATCGCTCCTACGGCAAAGCCCTCTCCAACCAGGGTGACCGTGGTGCCGCCGGACGTCGCCACGCACGCGGGCGTGACCCGATCGACCTTGGGCGGGCCCACGTAGCGAAAGCCGCGCACGCGCAGCTCGCTTTGACCATCCGGGTTCTTGACGAGCACGTCCACCGGGCCCGCCGAGGTGCCTTGAGCGAGCGAGACACGCAATTTGGTCGGATCGTCGAACGTGGTCCTCTGCTCCACGCCCCCGATGCTCACCACCGCTCCTTCGGCGAAGCAGGCGCCGACCACCGCGATCGACGAGCCACCGGTCAGCGGGCCGAAATTGGGCTCGATCTCCAGGATGCGAGGAGGATCCGCGGGCGTGACCTCTTCCGCAGGCTTGGCCTCTTCGGCGGGCTTCACCTCTTCCGCTTTGGCCTCTTCGGCGGCTTTCGCCTCTTCCGCAGGCTTGGCTTCTTCCGCAGGCTTGGCTTCTTCAGCAGGCTTGGCTTCTTCGGCTTTGGCCTCTTCAGCAGGCTTGGCCTCTTCGGCTTTGGCCTCTTCAGCAGGCTTTACCTCTTCGGCTTTGGCCTCTTCAG
>CAYTJL010000375.1:0-6922 GCA_964437785.1 uncultured Polyangiaceae bacterium | reverse complement strand
TCGGTGCGCACCGTGACGTGCGACGAGAGCATGTCCATCGCGAACCGCGTCATGGGCGGCGTGCGCCGGATCCCGAAGAGGCGATAAGCACCTTCGATGATCCGCGCGAGCGATCGCGCGACCGCCCGCGGCAAGCTCCGCGAGGGCAACGTGACTCCTTGGGTGCCCGCGAGCCCGGTGAGAAACGATCGGATCGTGCGCTCGCCCTCGTCGGCCACGAAATACGCTTTGCCCGGCTCACCCTTGGTGAGCGCGAGCGAGAGCGCGTGGACCAGATTGGCGACGTGGGTCGTCGAGGTGCGCATACGGCCTCCGTCGATCCACGCAAAGCTCCCTTCGTTCGCCATGCGGATCACCGCCGGCAGGACGCTCGTGTCGCGCGGGCCCCACACGAAGCGCGGCCGGATGGAGAGCGTCGCGAAGCCCTCGCCCGACGCCGCGAGCACGCGCCGCTCAGCCTCGGCCTTGGTCTCTGAATAAAGATAACGTTGGCGCGCGGGGTAGCCATATCCCTCGTCCACGTCCACGAGATCACGGCCGTCGAAGATGGCCGCCTCGGTGCCCACGTGGATGAACCGCGCGACGCCCGCCGCGCGCGCCGCGTCGAGCACGTTTTGGGTCCCCTCCACGTTCGCCTCCCAAAACTGCTCGCGCGTCCCCCACTCCTCGACGAACGCCGCCGCGTGGATCACGGCCTCGGCGTCGCCCATCATCGCGCGCGTGACCGCGCCGAGCTCCCCGCGCACCGGGCTCGCGCCGTAGCGCTTCACCGCCGCCGCGGCCTTGTCCGACCGCGCGAGCGCGCGCACGTCATGGCCGCGCCGAACGAGCGCCTCGATGAGATGACCGCCGACGAATCCCGAGCCGCCCGTCACGAAGATCTTCATGTGCCCTGCCTCCACACCCACGAGGATGCGTCCGAACGAGGCATGTGTACAATCGATGTTCTCTACGTAATCATGCGCGCTGTCGATGGGTCCCGGGTGAACGACCGCGCGCGCCCAGGCCGCGAGGGCCCCGCCGTGATCTGTAATAAGCGCGTCATGGAGCTCCTGAGGAGAGCAGGATAAGACCCGTCTCAAACGGGCTGAGGAGCGCGGCGCCCACGGTGGCTCGCCGCGCGGGGAGGCCCTTTGTCTGCGCGGACAGCCGCGCGCGGAGCCAACATGAAGCGTGTCATCCTTTACACCGTCGACAGCGAGCAGGCCGAGGCCGAGATTCGGAGCCTTCATGGCCGTGTCACCCATCGCATCTCCGAGAACGTCATCATCGCGAGGCTCCCGGATGACGTCGAGGTCTCCTCGCTTCATCTCTCCAGGGACGCGAGCGCGGCGCGACAGTCCTCGCTGAGCGCGATCGAGAAGGGGTTCATCGAGGCGTTCCACGATATGGAGTCGCGGCGCGCGTCGGGCGCGGCGCCGCTCGACGACGGGCTCCCGTGGGACGCAGAGGGCAAGCTCGCTCCCCGCAGCGTCCCTGCGCCGGTGAGCGCCAAGGCCGCGAGCCATGGCCCCACGAGCTCGTATATGGTGGGCCGCATCGCCGTGGGCGTCGTGGTGGTGTCCGGCCCGGGGAACCTCAAGTTCAGCGACAGCGAGACCAAGAAGGTCTACTCCCAAGTGCTCGAAGGCACGGACTTCCTCGCGGGCTCCGAGCCCACGGCCAACGTGAGCTTCGACATCGTCCAGAACCCCGTCACCATCACCGCGCAGGACAACTCCAAGTGTTGCGACGCGGGCAGCTACGAGGCGTGCGAGGGCGTCTGGCGCAACCCCGCCATGGCCGCGCTCGGCTACACGCCGGATTGGGCCGGCGTGTATGAGTACGTCTATGACCTCCAGGCCCGGCCCGGCGTCAACTGGGCGTACGCCGCGTACTTCACCAAATACACCCTCTGTCACTTCGCGTACGCCTCGCTCGGCGGCCCGAGGCTCGTGATGCAGTACTCCAACGACGGTTGGGGCTCGGGCAACATCCACCGTGTCTTCGCGCACGAGAGCTGCCACATCTTCTATGCGGACGACGAGTACAAGAGCAGCGGCTGCGTGTGCGGGGAGACGTCCGGGTACTTCAACGCGCCCAACAACAACTGCGAGAACTGCCCGGGGAGCCAGCTCAAGTGCTTGATGAGCGACAACGACCTTCAAATCTGCTTCTGGAGCCGCCGCCAAATCGGTTGGGGCGGGTACGGCCAGCAGACCGAGATCACGAGCCAAAATAGCGCGAAGACCTCGGCCGCGCCCGCGCTCGCCGAGTGGAACGGGCTCGACTACATGGCCTTCCGCGGCGCGTCCTCGTCGAACCTTTACCTCTGCTCGTACAACGGCACGACGTGGGGAGCGCAGAGCAACATCACGGACAAGAACGGCGCCAAGACCAGCGCCGGCCCGTCGCTCGCGGTCTTCCAGAGCAAGCTCTACATGGCGTTCCGAGGGGCGAGCTCCAGCAGCATTTACGTGTGCAGCACGAGCGATGGAGTGAACTGGTCCTCCCAGACCAAGGTCACCGACAAGAACGGCGCCAAGACCTCGGCGACGCCCGTCCTCTGCTCGTACAATGGCAAGCTCTATATGTTCTATCGGGGCGAGTCGTCGTCCAACTTCTACATGTGCAGCTTCGACGGCTCGAAGTGGTCGTCGCAGACCAAGATCACCGACAAGAACGGCGCCAAGACCGCGGCGGCGCCCGCGGCGGCGGTCTATCAAAACAAGATCTGGGTCACGTTCCTCGGTGAGGGCGGCTCGAACCTGTGGGCCTTCTCGTACAACGGCGCGAGCTTCTCGACGCAGACCAAGATCACCGACAAGAACGGCGCGAAGAGCTCGGCGGGCCCCGCGCTCTCCGTGCTCAACGGCTTTCTCTACATGCTTTACAGGGGAGAGTCGTCGTCGAACCTCTGGTCCTGCGCGTTCAACGGCACCTCGTGGCTCGAGCAGTGGAAGGTCACGGATCAAAACGACGCCAAGACCTCGGCGCAACCCGCGCTCGCGCCCCTCACGTCCAAAGGCATCCTCACCGCCGCGTACAGGGGAGCGAGCTCATCGAACCTCTGGTCGTGCCCGGTGTACGCGGACGCGCCCATGCCCGCGAGCTCGTCCGCCGCGCTCGAGGTCGAGGCGCTCGAGGCCGCAGCGCCGGTCGCGGCGGCGCCTAAAGCAGGCTGCGGCTGCGGCGGTCACGAGGAGGGATGATCCATGAGCTCGACCCGGGACATCTCTCTTGCGTTCGCCCAGTGCAAAGCCTCGCACAACTCCGAGGAGCGTAACGAGACGCTGGCCGAGCAGCTCTCGTGGGACCCCAAACAGCCTTGGCAAGCGGGCTGCCGCTGCCTGGAGCTCGACGTGGCCCAGTCCTCGACCGCGTGGAAATGGTCCGTCAACCACAGCAGCACCTATGACCCCAAGCCGGACAAGCAGCTCCCGGTGTGGCTCGATCAGGTGAAGGTGTGGATGGATAAAAACCCGGAGAGCGATCCCATCATCGTGTATCTGGACCTCAAGAACGCGCCGATGGACAACGCCGAGTTCGCGAAGCAGATCGACGCGCTCGCGGCGAGCGTCTTCGGCCCTCGCATCTACGCGCCCGGCGCGCTCATGGGCAGCGCGCCGGACCTCGTCGCGGGCGCTCAAAAGAGCGGCTGGCCGTCGCTCGGCGCGCTCAAAGGCCGCATCATCCTCGCCTTCACGGGGAGCGACAGCGGCGCGGTCGGCGCGCGGAGGGCCTATTACGCGGACAATGATCCCTCGAAGCGACTCTTCTTCGTGGATCGCGACTGCGGCACGGGGGCAGGGCCTTATCCGTCGACCAGGAGCGGCGCGAGGGTGCTCCTCAACCTGCACATCTACACGGACCGGAGCGCGTGGCAGAGCTTTGGGGCCGCGTTCTCCAGGGAGCCCGGCTTCCTCACCCGAGGGTGGGTCGCGAACGGCGAGAAGCTCTGGAATCAAGCCCTGAACAACGGCCTCCTCAACATGATCGCCACCGACAAGATCAAGAATCATACGTGGGCGATGGTGGGGGAGACGCCTTATCGCGCGATGCCCTTCACCGCCGGCGGCTGACCTCCGTCAAACCACCCTCCTCCTCGGGCGCGCGTCCGGCGCGAGGTATGTACGGATTCGATGTAGCCTGCACATCCATGCGGGCCGTCGATGCGTAACAATCCCTCGAAGAAGCGCGCCTCTCCTCCTCCCCCGATCGATCTCAACCTGCTCGTGGTGCTCGACGCGCTGCTCGAACGGGGCAGCGTCACGGGCGCGGCCAAGGCGCTCGGGCTCACGCAGCCCACGGTGAGCCACGCGCTCGGCCGGATCCGCAGGGCGCTCGGCGACCCGATCTTCGTGCGCGCGGGGCGAGGCGTGGTGAAGACACCGCGCGCCGAGGCGCTGGGGCCCGCGGTGCGGAGGCTCGTCGCCGACGCGCGGCGCGTGCTCACCGAGGAGACGAGCTTCGAGCCCGCGACGTCGGCGCGATCGTTCACGGTCGCGTGCCCCGACATCTTGGTCGCGTTTTTACCCGAGCTCCTGGGCCGCATCGCGCGCGAGGCGCCGAACGTGAAGCTCGTTGTCACGCCGCCGCCCGTTGATCTCGCGACGCACCTCGGCAACGCGGCGATCGACGTCGCGGTGCTCCCCGCGCGCGACGAGGGGCCGGGGCTCGTGCAGCGCGTGATCGGGCGCGTTCACTGGTGCGTGCTCGCGCGCCGCGGGCACCCCGCGATCGAAGAGGGCCACGTCGACGTGGCCGCGTGGCTCCGCCATCCGCACGTGCAGGTCCACACGGCCGAGGGCACGGGCCTCGTCCGCAGGGCGCTCGATCATCGCGGGCACGAGCGGCGCATCGCGTTCGTGGCGCCGAGCTTCCTCTCGGCGCTCGCGTCGCTCGCGCACACGGACTGGTTCTTCGCGGCGCCGCGCGAGCTGGTCGCGCCGCTCGCGAAGGGGCTCGGCCTCGTGCTCCTCGATCCTCCGATGGCGCTGCCGGCCGTCTCCGTCGCGGTCGTGTGGCACGAGCGCATGAGCGCGGACCCGGGTCACGAGTGGCTCCGCGGCGTGCTCGTCGAGGCGATCGGCAAGGCGCTCGCGCCCCGTAAACCCTAGTCGATCGCGACGATCTCGAGCTCGCGCACCTTGCCCGCGAGCTTGAGCTCGCACGCGTCGCCTTCGCCCTTGCCGACGAGCGCGCTGCCGATGGGCGATCGCGGCGTGACGACCTGCACGCGCCCGCCCGCGAGCAAGGTGCCGCCGCCGTGCGGCGCGATGAAGTAGAGGATCGCGTGGCCGCCCTCGTCGCACGTGACGACCGCGCCGAGCGACGCTGTTTTGGGCTTGTTCGCGATCGCGAGCGCGCGCACCTCGGAGAGCGCGGCGCGCAGCTCCTCGACGCGTTGGGCTTGCCCGCGCGCGAGGTACGACTGCTCGAGCGCGCGCGTGTCTTTGTCGTTCTCGGGCTTGGCCTCTTCGTGCGTCGCGCCTAAAAACGTGGCCCGCTGCGCCTCCTCGGCGGCGGCGAGCTCGGCCGCGACCTTCGCGGTGAGCTCGTCCTTGAGCGCGCGTTTGTCGATCATCGGGCTCAGCGCCTCCGCGCGCGGAGGACGACGCGATCGCGGAACCGATACGCGCACTCGACGCGCTCGAACCCTGCGCGCTCGACGAGATCGGTGAGCTCCGTGAGCGTGAGGCGACGGACCGGGTGGTGCTCGCCGCCTTGATCCCACGGCGCGGCGAGCGTCTCGGCCGCGAAGAAGAGGCCGCCGCGCTCGACCATCGCCGCGGCGCCGCGCAGCGCGCGGAGCAGCCAATCGAGGCCTTCGCCGAACGTGCCTCCGCGCAGCGTCATGATCGGCATGAAGACGCTGCCGACCACCATCACGTTGCCTCGCACATCGAAGAAATCCTCGCCGCCGAGCCCGCCTTCGAGCGTGTGGATCGAGGCGTTCGGCAGGAGCGCGCGCACGCTCGCGTGGGCGCGCGCGAGCTTCGGCGCGTTGGGCTCGACGAGCGTCACGCGGCCGAGATCGCGGTAGCCGCGCGCGATGAGGCACGTGAGCTTGCCGGTGCCTGCGCCCACGTCGATGAGGTGATCGTTCGCGCCGAGGGGAGGCAGCGCGAGCACGAGCTCACGGTAGTGCTCGGGCTCGCGCTCGGATCCCGCGGACCACGCGGTGTCGTGGAGGTCGTACCAGTCCGGGTGCTCCCAAGGCTCGCGATCCAGGGAAGCCAAGAGGACTACGCGCCTTCTACGGTGATGCGATTCATTCGAACGGGGGTGAGGGGGCGATCGCCGGCGTCGGTCTTGGTGGTCTCGATCTTTTGGATCACGTCCATGCCCTCGATCACGCGGCCGAACACAGGGTGCTTGGACTGGCCCGGCGTGAAGAAGTCGAGGGACGGGTTATGAACGGTGTTGATGAAGAACTGGCACGATCCGCTGTTGGGCGCGCCCGTGTTGGCCATCGAGAGCGTGCCGGGCGTGTTGGAGATCTTCGCGTCGGCCGGGTGCTCGTCCTTGATGGTGCCGTCCGGGCCGTCGCCGGTGCCGGCGCGCGGGCTCTTGGGATCGCGGCTGAACGGGCAGCCGAACTGGATCATGAAGCCGCTGATCACGCGGTGGAAGTGCAGGCCGTCGTAAAAGCCGCTCTTCGCGAGCTTGACGAAATTGCCTGCGGTGATGGGCATCTTGTCGGTGAAGAGCTCGATCTTGAAGGTCCCGAGCGAGGTCTCACACGTCGCGGTAGGGTTCGCCATGAGCGCGGAGCGTAATCTCGCGAAAGGACGCGTCGCAAGCACAAAGGTGCTAGCGTCGGGCGCGCATGGCCGCCTCGAAGAAGCTCCGTAACCGCATCACCAGCGCGGCGATCCGCGTGGGGATCGCCGCGCTCTTGGCGGCGTCGGTGCTGGCGGTGTGGCGCGCCCTGTGAATG
>CAYTJL010000374.1:0-6944 GCA_964437785.1 uncultured Polyangiaceae bacterium | reverse complement strand
TCAAAGCCCCTTCACGAACGCGGCGAGGTCGTTCACGACGGCCTCGTCCACGTGGGACGGCACCTCGTATTCGGCGGGGCGCGGCGTGCCGGTGCCGGCCATGAAGAGGTGATTGAGCGCCGGATATTGCTTGATGGTGACGTTCGCCTTGCCCGCGAGGGCCTTGCGCCAGCCGTCGAGATCGATCTTGGTGACCTGGTAGTCGCGGTCCCCCTGCAAAATCAACATGGGGAGGGCGAGCTTCTTCGCCTCCGCCTCCGGCTGATACCCGCGGAGCGCCAAGAAATAAGCCCCCTTCTCGACGCCGCCCGCGGGCACGTCGATCGCGTCATCGGGCTTGAGCGCCGGATCTTCGACCTTGGCCTTGAACCTTTTGGCAGCGGTGATGAGCGCCTTTTTATCGGCGTTTTGAGGGTCGAGCTTGGAGAGGTGCTCGAGCTGATCGAGCATCGAGTCTTGGAGCGGCCGTGTGGGCGCGGCGAGGAGCGCCAGCGCCGCGACGCCCGGAACCTCGATGGCCACCTTGGGGGCCAAATAACCACCTTGGCTGTGGCCCGCGATGACCACGCGCTTCGGGTCGAGGTCTTTGTCGCTCTTGGCCAGGTCGACCGCGGCGCGCGCCCCGTCGATGACCTCCTCTTTGACGGTCACGACGCCCGCGGGCGCGTGGCGCGTGCGCTTGACGTAACGAATCACCGCGATGCCCTTGGTCGCGAGCCCAACCGCGAGGTCTTTGAACACCTTGTTGGGCCCGAGCGTCTCGTCGGCGTCGGCCGGGCCCGAGCCGTGGAGCAGGATCACCACGGGGAAGGGGCCTTGTGCCTTGGGCAACGTGAGCGTGCCGGGGAGCGCTGGATTCGCGCCCACCGTGATGTCACGCTCGGTGATTTTGTCGAGCGCGGCGTACGAAGGAGGCTTGTACGGCGCGAGCACGTCGCCCGGCAAGAAGAAGAGCCCCGCCACCTGCTCGCGGAGGTCGTAGACCACCTTGACCACGAGCACCTTGGGCGAGGGATGTTGGGTTGGAGGGATCCCACGATTTCCCTGGTTAAGCTGGATCTTCATCTCTTGAGCGCCGGGGGGGTTTGGGGGGACCTTTGAGGTCCCCCCATCGTGATGCTTGCACGAGACGAGCGCGACCCAGAGCCCGCCCGTGCCCGGCGTGACGGAGACGCTCGAGACCTCGCTGAACGCGCCGTATTTTTTGATCTGTTGGGCCCACACCGTGCGGAGCTTGTCGGCCGTGAGCGCGCTCTTCATGATGGCGTCGAACGCGTCGGTCGCGCCGCCGTAGTCGCCTTTGACGATCTTGTCGGTGAGCGCGCGGGCGCGCGCCTCCATGTCTTTGGGCTCAGGACCGATGAAGAAGCCGACGATGGATCCCGACGCGCCGTAGACCACGCGCAGCACCTTGCGCAGGCTCGAAAAGCGGGTCGTCACGCGGACCACGTTGACCTCGCCGTCGTTCGTGGTCTCGGCGCCGTCGATGCGTTGAAACGAGCCCGCCGCGTCTTCGAGCGATCGCCAGTGCTCGGTGAGCTTGACGACGGGCACGGCGTTGGCCATGTCTTTGTCGAAGCGCCCAAAGGCCTCTTCGAATCGGTGCGCCGCGAGCGCCTCGACGAACGCGCGCGCCCGCGCCTCATAGTCAACCACGCCAACCACGATGGGAGTGATGGACGCGCTCGCGGACGCCGAGACGGCGGGGGGGAGAGATGCGGAGTCGGTCGCGGAGGGTGAAGGCGGGGGTGGTGTGCTCATAGGGGGATCGCCCGAAGCGCAGGCGCTCGCGCTCGCGAGCGCGAGGCAAAGAGCGATGGTTGGGCGCCCTCCGCGGCGAGAGCCCGCCGGCGTGGCAACCCCCCAACCCTCTTCCTCTCTTTGCGCCTTTGCGTCTTTGCGCCTTTGCGTCAAATTCTGGCCCTCCAGAGGCTACGGCGCGTTCCTGTGAGGACGATATAAGCGCGTCAGGTGTCGTCTTTCCCGTCACAGTTGGAGTCGACGCCGTCCCCCGGTGTCTCGGTCGCGTTGGGGTGAATCATCGCGTCCATGTCGTCGCAGTCGTTGCCGCCGAACGCTTGATCGAAATACCCATCTCCGTCGAGGTCGGGGCCGCCGGTGCTCACCCCATACGCCGCGACGAACGAGCTCGATGGCGTGGTGGTGCTGCCGCCGTGGCCGCCGCTCCCCCCTTGTCCGCCCGCGCCGCCCTGTCCTGTGTCGACCGTCTCGCCGCACGCTGCCGCGCCCGCGCCCGCGACGGACACGGCGCCGAGGCCAAGCACGATGGCCGCCGTCGTGCGCGGGAGGAACCCGGCCCTGGCGCGCAGCGCGCCGCCGCAATGCGGGCACGTGGTCTCGGTCCGTTTGACGTGACAAGCGCACGAAGGGCACGCAAGAAAGGTCTTGTGAGGCTTCATCCCCGGCGAGAATCTCCGAACGAGCGGCCGGCGTCAACGGCCTTCTTTCGCGATCCTTTCGTGATAGGCTCGCGCGCATGCGGCGAGCGCGGCAAGCACCCAGGCGTCACGTGCGTGACCCCACCGAATACGACCTCACGCACACGAGCCCTGTTTATGCGGTCTGGGAGCTCACCATGAAGTGCGATCAACCCTGCCAACACTGCGGATCGCGGGCAGGGGCGGCGCGCGACGAGGAGCTCTCGACCGCAGAGGCCGTCGAGGTCGCGCGCGCGCTCGGCCGCCTCGGCTTCCGCGAGGTCGCCCTCATCGGCGGCGAAGCGTACCTGAGGCCCGATCTCCACACCATCGTTGGGGAGCTCAACGAGGCTGGGCTCCGCGTCTCGATGCAGACGGGCGGACGCGCGATGACCGTGGATCGGGCGCGCGCGCTCCGCGAGGCGGGCCTTCATGCGCTCGGCGTCTCGGTCGACGGGCCCGCGCCGATTCACGATCTCCTGCGAGGCAATCAGGGCAGCCACGCCGCCGCGCTCCGCGCGCTCGACGCGGGCCGCGAGGCGGGCCTCGTCGTGACGGCCAACTCGCAGATCAACATGCTCAACTACCTTCACCTGCGCGAGACGTGCGGCGAGCTCCGCGCCCATGGCATCCAATCATGGCAGGTGCAGCTCACGGTGCCGATGGGCCGCGCCGCGGATCACCCGGAGTGGATCTTGGATCCTTGGCGCGTCGTGACGGTGATCGACGCGCTCGCCGAGATCCAGTTGGAGGCGGTGAAGGGCCATAAAAATAAAAAAGGCGTCCCGTTCAACGTGGTCGCGGGCAACAACATCGGGTATTTCGGCCCGCACGAGCAGACGTTGCGCTCCCGGCCCGGCGCCGTGGAGGCGCATTGGCAGGGCTGCCGCGCGGGCATCAACGTGATCGGCGTCGAGTCCGACGGCACGGTGAAGGGCTGTCCGTCGCTCCCCACCGCGCCCTACGCCGGGGGCAACGTCAAAGACCTCTCCCTGGAGCGCATTTGGGCGGAGTCGAAGGAGGTTCGCTTCGCGCGCGACCGCGAGCCCGAAGGCGAGCTGTGGGGCTTTTGCGAGACCTGTTATTACGCCGAGACGTGCCGCGCGGGCTGCTCGTGGACGGCGCACTGCACGCTCGGCAAGCGGGGCAACAACCCCTTTTGTTATCACCGCGTCAAGCAGCTCGCGCGGCGCGGCGTGCGCGAGCGCCTGGTCCAAAAGGAGGCCGCGCCGAACGTGCCTTATGACTTCGGCCGCTTCGAAATCGTCGAGGAGGACGTGAATGCGCCCGACGATCCCCGCCCCTCGCCCGGGCCTCCGGGGAAGCGCTCGTTGCCCCTCGCGCCGCGGTGAAACATCGTGTATCGGTGAGCCTCCGTGTCGTCCCCGAAGAGCCCGCCCCCCTTCGCCGAGCTGCTCGCCAAGTCGAGCTTCTCGTTCCTCGAAGGCGCCTCCTCGCCGGGCGAGCTCATCGCGACCGCCAAAGAGCTGGGGCTCGCGGCGATCGCCGTCTGCGATCGCGACGGGCTCTATGGCAGCGCCCGCGCGCTGGTGGCGGCCGAGGAGCATGGTTTGCCGCTCGTCACCGGCGCTGAGCTGACGCTCGATCCCGCGGTGGGCCCAAACCCCGCTCAAGCCGTCGCGCTCTTGGTCGAAGATCTCACGGGGTATCAACACCTCTGTTCGCTCCTCACCGACGCGCACCACGGCCGCGAGAAGGGAACGGCCGGGATCGCGCTCGAACAGGTGTGCAGCCGCGCCGAGGGGCTCGTCGCGGTCGTGCCGCTCGACGCGCGCGAGGGCCTCTCCCCGCCGGGCAAGGAGCTTTGGGGCCCGCTCCGCGACGCGTTCGGCGAGCGCCTGTTCGCGGCCACGTTTCGCCACAAAGACGGGCACGATCGCGCGCGCACCGAGGCGGCGAAAGCGGCCGAAGAGCGCTTCATGGTGCCTGTCGTCGCGTCGACCAAGCCCCTTTATGCGCGGCCCGAAGGCAAACCCCTCGCGGACGTGCTGTTCTGCATCCGTAACAAGACGACGCTCGACGAGGCCGACGCACGCGCTTCGCTGCCCCTCAACGCCGAGGCGTACCTGCGCGCGCCTCACCGGATGATGAGGCTCTATCTCGATCAGCCGGAGTGGGTCACGCGGACGGCGGACGTGGCCGCGCGCTGCCGCTTCTCGCTCCGCGACGTGCGGTATGCGTTCCCGGGCGAGATCGCGTGTGCGCCCGGCGAGGCGCCGAACGCCGCGCTGAGGAGGCTCACCGCCGAGGGGCTCGTGAGGCGGTATGGCGAGGACGTGCCTTTGGCCGTGCGCGCGCAGGTCGACAAGGAGCTGTCGATCATCGAGGCGCTCGACGTGGCGCCGTATTTCTTGAGCGTGCATTTCATCGTCTCCATCGCGCGGCGGCGGCGGATCCTCTGCCAAGGGCGCGGCAGCGCGGCGAACAGCGCGGTGTGCTTCGCGCTCGGCATCACCGCGGTCGACCCCGCGCGACAAGACCTCTTGTTCGAACGCTTCCTCTCCAAAGAGCGCCACGAGCCGCCCGACATCGACGTGGACTTCGAGCACGAGCGGCGCGAGGAGGTGATTCAAGAGATCTATGAGGTCTTTGGGCGCGACCGCGCGGCCATGGTCTCGGAGGTGATCTCGTACCGCGGCAAGAGCGCCTTGCGCGAGGTGGGCAAGGTGTTTGGGCTCGGCCCGGATCAGGTCGCGAGCCTCTCGAACCTCCTGCTCCACATGGATCGCGAGGGGCTCTCGTACGATCGGCTCTCCGAGGTGGGGCTCGACGCGCGCGACGAGCGCTTGCAACAAGCGATGGCGATCGCGCGCGCGCTCTCGGGTCACCCGCGGCATCTCTCGATCCACGTGGGCGGCTTCGTGCTCTCGTCCTCGTCGCTCGCGAGCGTCGCGCCGGTGGAGCCCGCGCGGATGGAAGGGCGCACCGTGATCCCGTGGGACAAAGACGATCTCGACGCGCTCGGCTTCTTCAAGGTCGATGTGCTCGGGCTCGGCATGCTCACGGCCATTCGCAAGGCGCTCGCGATGATCGAGGGCAGGCCGAGCGATCCCATCGAGGCGCTCGCGTCGATCCCGCCCGAAGATCCCAAGGTGTATGAGGCCATCCAGCGCGCGGACACCGTAGGTGTGTTTCAGATCGAGAGCCGCGCGCAGATGTCGATGTTGCCAAGGCTCAAGCCCAAGGAGTTTTATGATCTCGTGGTGGAGGTCGCCATCGTGCGGCCCGGGCCCATTCAAGGCGGGATGGTGCACCCTTATTTGAAGCGGCGGGCAGGCAAAGAGGCGGTTACGGCGCCGCACCCTTGTTTAGAGCCCATCCTCAAGCGGACGCTCGGCGTGCCGCTCTTTCAAGAGCAGGTGATGCAGATCGCGATGGTGGGCGCGGGCTACACGCCGGGCGAGGCGGACCAGCTCCGGCGCGACATGGCCGCGTGGCGCAGGACAGGCAAGCTGGAGCGCCACCGCAGTAAGCTCCTCAAGGGCTTCACCGAGCGCGGTATTTCGGGCGCCTTCGGCGAGCGGCTCTATCAACAGATCCACGGCTTCGGCGAATATGGGTTCCCGGAGTCGCACGCGGCGAGCTTCGCGCTCTTGGTGTACGCGTCGGCGTGGCTCAAGGTGTTTTATCCGGCCGAGTTTCTGGCGGCGATCTTGAATTCACAGCCCATGGGCTTTTACAGCCCTTCGTCGCTCGTGCAAGACGCGCAGCGGCACGGCGTCGCGGTGTTCGCGCCGTGCGTGGTGAAGAGCGATTGGGACACACGGCTCGAAGGAGATGGGGTGAGGCTCGGGCTGCGGCTGATTCGGGGGGTGGGCGAGGCATCGGGGCAAAAGCTCCTCGCGGCGCGGCGGGGAGGGCCGTTTGTGTCGGTGGATGATCTGATGGTGCGCTCCGGGCTCGGGCGCGACGTGGTGGAGGCGCTCGGCGAGGCGGGGGCGCTCGCGGCGCTCGTGCCCGAGCGGCGGGAGGCGCTTTGGCGGGCGCGCGCGCCCAGGGAGGGTGGGCTCTACAAAGGCCGGTCGATCGAGCCTGATCGCGACGTGGGGCTCGACCCTTTGCCGCCGCTCGAAGCGCTCGCGATGGACTATGGTCGTGTGGGGCTGTCGCTCCACGATCACCCGATGAAGCACCTCCGCGCGAGGCTCAGCGAGCGAGGGGTGGTGACGGCCGAGCGGCTCCATCACAAGAAGAATCGCTCCAAGGTTGTCGTCGCGGGGCTCGTGATCGGGAGGCAGCGGCCGGGCACGGCGAGCGGCGTCACGTTCTTTACGTTGGAGGACGAGACAGGGCCGGTGAACGTCATCGTGAGGGCCGATGTGTTCGCCGACAACTTCGTTATCGCCAAGACAGCGCCGCTGCTCCTCGTGCGCGGGCGCGTGGAGCGCGAGGGGGACGTGGTCCACGTGCTCGCGCTCGGGATGGAGCGGATCGATTTGGCGCAGGAGGAGCAGATGAGCTTCCGGTCGCGCGACTTTCATTGAG
>CAYTJL010000373.1:2087-6956 GCA_964437785.1 uncultured Polyangiaceae bacterium | reverse complement strand
CCTTGGCGTGATGCTCGGTGCGCCACACGATATCTTCCTCCCGCTCGTCTTTATGATCCGCATGGAGAAAGGCCGAACGCCGGCCCATCTCTTCGGCATGGGCGCCACGGATCTCGTGAGAGGTCTCGGTGTCGCGCGCTCACGACGGAGCAGACGTCGGGTGGTCCGCACCGCGCGCAGCATGCCGAACGGTTAATTAGCCGCTAAATGCACGGATCCAAAGACAAATGGCGTTGATCGCCGTTCGCCCGGCGTTACCCTCCGGGCATCGAGATGGCCGAAAACGGCAAGGTGGCCTGCGGACAAACCATGAAGCTGGAGGGAGCATGACGACGACCATGGTGCTCGTGATCATGAAGGTTGGCAACGACGAGGGCTCGGCGGAGGTGGAGACCGAGAGGGTATGCGCCGCCGGCCGCGAGGAGGCGAGGTGCTGCGAGGTCGAGCCCGTGACCTTGCGCTGGAGCCACGAGCCGCGGACGATCCGGGGCGTGGGTGGTGTCGGGAGCGAGCAACTCCAGTAGCATCGGGACGATGGAGGCACACGCATGGTGACGCGCGTCGTGGTGACGATGACCGAGGAAAAGCGGGTGCAGCTCGTGATTGAGCCGGCCCAGCCCGGCGAGCCGCCGCTCACCGTAACCGTAAAGGAGGACGACTCGCGGAGCTCGGGCGCGAGCGCGCACAACCGCTCTCGCGACGTCTTCAGCAAAAAGCAGGCGCCGACGGAGCAAGCGTGCAGCTTGCTCCTCTACTTGGCCGCGGGCGGCGGGGGAGAGGAGCGCGATCTGCCGCTCGAAGATATTCGCAAGCTCCGGGGTTGGAAACGCATCGGCACGGAAGGGAGCATCGCTGCCGCCCTAAACCGAATCATCCGAGACGACTCCAGCGTCCTCACCAGGAAAAACCAACGGGCTTGGATTCGGCAGGGCGTCGAGGTCGCGATCGACGAGGCTCACAGGGATGCGATCCTTGGCTGGGCCGGGATCTCGGCTTCGGAGAAGCGCGCTCCAGAGATGGCCCCTTCGCCGTCGCCGGTCCAAGGCGCGCCCGCGCCCGCGATGCCGAAGGGCCCTAAAGGGGGCCAACTCGGCTACATCGTGTTCATCAAGCTCTGTGGCATCTCCGATCAACCCGGCAATGAGATCGCCCACGCCTTCGACGCGCTCTTCCAGGCCGCCGAAGATGCGATCGCACGCGCTGGTATCGACGGATGCCGCGTTCTCTCCGCGCACGGCGGCGGCTTCGTGGTCGTCCCCAAAAGCGTCACGGTCGCGCTGGACATCGCGCAGCAGATCGGCCGCGCGTGCATGGATCACGGGGTCACGACCGCGATCGGCGTCACCCGTGGGACGGTGTTCGACACAAGAGACGCCGTCGAGCTCAACGTGGCTGGGACAGCCATCAACAAGGCTGCGCGCATCGCGTACCACAAGCACGCGGAGCGCCGCATCGGCGTCGAACAGGCGGCGGTGAAGGAGGCTTGTACAGCCCACGGGAAATATCGCGACGTGTTGGCCACCTTGGAATGGATCGAGGTCAAAGAGACCAAAATCGAGATGGCTTGGGCCAAAGGTGCGGAGTGGGTCCAGCGCGTGGCGACGAGCTGCTCGACGTGCACGGGAGACGGGTACAACGCGCAGGATGCCTACGCCATCGTGTACGATGTCGTTGGCTACTCGAAGCGCTCCGACGAGGAGCAGATCGACATCGGTCATAAGCTCTCGTCCGTCGTGGCCAAAGCCGCGCGCGACGCGGGTGCGGAGCTGGGCCACGACGAATGGGTCTGGTATGCGCCCACCGGCGATGGAGGAGCGCTGGTGTTCGGTGCGGATCATGGCGAGGCGTCGTTCACGTTCGCGACCGCGCTCGCAAAGCACGCAGACGCCACTATCCCGCTTCGGATTGGCATCGACACGGGACAAGCCTTCGTCCGCGGGAAAAAGCGCCTTCCCGTAGGGCCCGTTGTCTTCCGCGCGGACGCGCTGTCGTCGGCGGGAAAGGTCGCGCCGCTGTGTGCGGGCGATGCGTATTGGAACGAGACGCTGAGCGATGTGGATCGCAAATCTTGGGCAGTCGTAAAGGCGGCGCCGGAGATCCAGGCCGTTCACGTGAGCCCGGCCCCGCGTGCCCCCGACCCACCGAAGGGACCGACGACGCGGACACGGGGCACGCGCGGCCCGGACCCCGAGCCTATGCACGCAGCAGACGCTCCGACCGACGAAGAGCTCGGCCGGGAGCGACAAGCGCTGCTCGACTACGTGCGCCGAACGCTCACGGGGCGACCATCGTTGCGCGCGGACGTCGTTACGAGCCTGCCAATCGACGCGGCGCCGGGGGTCACGTTGGATACGGATACGGTCGCACGCTTTTACATCGCACCTCGTCGGACCATCTTCGACATCGTAGAGCATCTCGACCGCCTCGACGGCGAGCTCGACGAACAGGGGTCGCGAGAAGACGACCGCACCGCGCTGATGAAGATCGCCTGTCGTGCGATCCCATTTGCAGCCGATTTTCAGGCCGAAATCGCGCTGTGGCGGCAAGAGCTGGTGAAAGGTGTCGTCTTGGTCCTGCCCTTCAAGACGCTCACCTACGCGGAGGCCATCTTGGCACGAATCCACGACAGGCCGGCGCAACACGTCGTCGATAACAAAGGGGTTGGGACGAGCCCCGCCGCGATCTCCGCGTCGGACGCGCTCCATTCGCTCGCACGTACGTCGGTGACCGGCGCCTCCGCCGTGGAGAGCATCGTCAAGCACCTCGCCACGACGCTGCTCACGATCGAGCGATCGCGCCCGCTGATCGAAATCGACGACCCGCGTATCCGCCTGCCCGCGAGCCAATGGCCGGACAAGCAATGGGACGAGCTGGTCAAACAGGTTGATCAGCGCCTCTTGTTTCACATGACCGGCGCGCGCGACCGGCGCCTCCCGCGCGTGCTCCACATCGACGCTCCCGACGTCGTCGCGATCCTCGAACAAGACGAGATCCTCGACGCGCTCCGAGCGGCCCTGCCGCGGCTCGATTTTCTTCGCTTGAGCGACACCGAGCGCGGCGAGGAGAGCGTGGTCGCGTACCTCATCGGCGCGTACTTGAGTAAACATAGCTCGCGAAAGGCAACGTGATGACCACGTATCTGAAGCTCGACGACGGTGCGATCATCCCCCTTCCGGCCCGCAAAGGCATGCCGGAGTCGGTGCACGTCATCGACGCGACCTCGGTGCTCGCGGTGAACGCGGCCCTCGCCGCGGAACGACCGCTCCTCCTGCGAGGGGATCCCGGGACGGGCAAGAGCCAGCTCGCGCGGGCCGCAGCAGAGGCGCTCGGGCGCATGTTCGTCCACTTCGCGGTGAATGGGCGGACAGAGCCGCACGATCTGCTTTGGTCCGTCGACTCGGTGGCGCGGCTCGCCGAAGCGCAGGTGATGGGCGCGATGGGCCAAGCGGCGCGCGACGAGGCGCGCGCGCGCATCGACATCCTCGGGTTCGTCCGGCCGGGCGTGTTGTGGTGGGCGTTTTCATGGGAGTCCGCCCGCGATCAGGCCCGCCGCGCGCGCGTTTCAGCGCCGGAAACGCTCGCGGGGTGGACGCCCGAGCGCGGCGTTGTCGTGCTCGTCGACGAGATCGACAAGGCCGATGCGTCCGTGCCCAACGGCCTTTTGGATGCGTTTGGACATGGCCGCTTCGACGTGCCCGGCCGCGAAGAGGCGGTGGAGCTCGACCGCAGGGCACCGCCGCTCGTCGTGATCACCACAAACGAAGAGCGTTCTCTGCCGGACGCGTTTCTGCGCCGCTGTTTGGTTCACCACCTGGCGTTGCCCGCGGAGAAAAACGCGCTGGTCGCGGCGCTGGTCACGCGGGGACGAGCGCACTTTCCGATGTGCGCAACAGAGGTGCTCGTTCGGGCCGCCGAGCTCTTGGCGAGCGATCGCGAGCAGGTCCGCTTTCAAGGGCTCGCTCCGCCGGGGCTCGCGGAGTACGTCGACTTGATCCGCGCGGCGACGCGCCAACGATCGACGAAAGATGAGCAGCTCGCGCTCTTGGAGTTGATCTCGGGGTTCGCGTTCCGCAAGCATTCCCCGGAGTCGCCGGCGTGAGCGCGCGCGTCGGGCTCGCGGATCTGGCGCGGCTCGCCGTTCGGCTCGGGCCGGACGATCTCGAACGCGGTGCTGCGCTTCTCGGGTTGGGGGCCCGGCCACCGGACCCCCCGGGTTTACCCAACATGGAGGCAGTTGCCACGGCCCAGCTCGACGTCGACCACGTTGAGCCCAAACGTAGCACCACCGTGGAGAGGGAGCTTGCCAAGCGCGAATTTCTTCGGCTCGAAGAGGCCAAATTCACGGATGCTACAGGCGAGGCTCACCGCGACCGCGAGACAGGTGGGCTGCTCTCCGGCGACCTTGGAGATCCCACGCGATCGCTCTTTGCAGCGCCGCCGCCCGCGCCGCTTGCCCCTTGGTCGCGCCTTTGGCCCGTGCTCCGCGAGAGGCTGCAATGCGCCCGCGCGAGCCACGAGCCCGATGTCCCCGCGCTCGTCGAGCTGCTCGTTCGCGGGCAGCTCGTCCAGGAGATTCCACGCATCGAGCGACGAACATGGCCCGAGCGGCTCGCGCTGTGGCTCGACGAAAGCCCTCGATTGTCGCTCTTCTTTTGGGACGAGGCGTACGTAAAGCGCCGCTTGTCGCGGGTCTGCCCCAAGAGCGGTCTCGTGATTCAACGTTTGAACGACGGGCCCCCAAAGCTCGATGGCGCGCGGGCAAACGCGGACACAACCATCCTTGTTCTGGGGGATCTCGGCGCGTACGGATCAGAGCAAGATCAGAGAGCGTGGCGCGAGGCCGCGGGTCGTATGCGCCGGTGCGGCGCG
>CAYTJL010000373.1:0-1987 GCA_964437785.1 uncultured Polyangiaceae bacterium | reverse complement strand
TGCCACCGGGCGCGGCCGACGTCTCCACCGAGGCCGATGCTTGGAACCATGCCGACGTCGCGACGGGCTCGTGGATGGGCATGGAGCTCCACGACGAGCGGCGGAGAGAGCGGTCCGAAAGGCTCGCTGCGTTTTGCGATGGAGAGCTCTTGCGGGCCGTGAGCCGCGCGATTGAGACATGGCACGAGCGGTTGCCCATGGAGCTGGTTCGCGGCGAGGTGCTGGCCTGGAGCGCATGTATCCCGAGCGCAAAGGCACCTCCTCCGGGGGATGATCTCGCGTCCACTCATGCGTTCGTACGGCGGTTTGCGGAGGTCATTTCGGATCTGGATATCCCTGCTCCGCGCCGGCGCGAGCTGAAGCGGTTTGGGCGCGTGTTCCTGCGTTCGGTGCCGGACGCGCTGTATCGGGAGCCTGCGCTCTCAACGAGCCTCCATCGAATTCGCGCGGCAACGTTGGAGGAGGCCGAAGACGAGGCATCGGCGTGCGCCATTTGGCAGGTGGGCGATCAGCTCGTGTTTAGGACGGCTCCTGCATCCGGCGCATGGCCGTCGGGCGACGGCCTTACGGGCAGCCCCGTGGCGCTGGCGGCTGGATCTTTGTTACGGGTCACCCGAGGGGCCGAAGTGCGGATGACGGACGTGCTGCTGCGGGAGAACCGAGCGCTGCCGCTCGTTGCCGGCGAGGAGCTGACCCTGGAGAACGACGTTTGCCGCCTGGTGATGCGCCCTTGGCAACGCGAGCCATGGGCCGTTGCGGCGGGCCGTGATCGCTTTGGGCTGTGGGCAGAGGCCGACGTGAAGGGCGTGAGCGTGCGCTTCCGGTGGCTCCCTCCCGGGCGCTTTCGGATGGGCTCGCCGAAAGGCGAAGTTGGTCGTAGCGAGTGGGAGGGCCCGCAACGGACAGTAACGTGGACCGTGGGGCGATGGCTCGCGGATGCGCCGGTAACGCAGGCGCTTTGGACGGCGGTGATGGGAGAGAACCCGAGCCGATTCAAGAGCCCTGATCGGCCGGTTGAAACCGTGAGCTGGGACGATTGCCAAAGGTTCCTTGCCAAGCTCAACGTGCTCGCGCCGGGCCTTTTACCGCGCCTGCCGACCGAAGCCGAATGGGAGTATGCCTGTCGCGCTGGAACGTCGACGGCGACCTGGGCCGGCGACTTGGACCTCCAAGGAGCGAACAATGCGCCAAACCTCGATCCGATCGCATGGTATGGTGGCAACTGCGGCGTAGGCTTCGAGCTGAAGGATGGCGTGAGCAGAAGAGATTGGCGCGAGAAGCAGTATCCCGAAAAATACGGAGGAACGCACCCGGTGAAGAAGAAGGCACCGAATCCGTTTGGGCTCTATGACATGATCGGCAACGTGTACGAGTGGTGCGCGGATGCTTGGGTTGGGGGGGAGCGATATCCCGAGGGCGATCTCGTGGATCCGCCGCCTGGCAGAATGGGCTCGGGCCGGGTCGGCCGGGGCGGCTCCTGGGGCGAGGACGCGAGGTACTGCCGCGCTGCGTACCGCGTCGGCGGTCCTCCAGGCTCCCGCGACTCCCTTCTCGGTTTCCGTCTTGCCCGAGGTCAAGCGCCGGGTACAAGTGCGGAGCCCAGAGAGGGGACGCGGAGCGGCCCCTCTTCTTCTTCGAGCCGCGGAGCGGCTCGCGCGCCGGTGCGGGGCCCACCCGCGCGCCGGAAAAAAACATGAAGCGCCATTTCGCCACGATACCCAACCACAGCCGGGCCGCCGCCGAAGTGGAGCTGAACCAATTCCTGTCGTCGCACCGGTTAATCTCGGTGGAGCGGCAGTTCGTTTCAGACGGTCCACGAAGCGCGTGGGCCATCTGCGTAACGTATGATGACGCGAGCGCCGGGACTGCGAACGCAGACGCGAGCGACAAGAAAGGCCGCGTCGACTATCGAGAGGTGCTCAACGAAGCGGATTTTCGCGTTTTTGCCGGGCTGCGCGACCTTCGCAAGAGGCTCGCCGAACGAGAC
>CAYTJL010000372.1:0-7013 GCA_964437785.1 uncultured Polyangiaceae bacterium | reverse complement strand
GCTCCGCGCGCTGCTCGCGCCGCCGGGCGGCGAAGGCTTCGGGGCGCGCGTCGCGGCGCTGCTCGCGCCGTGGCTCGACGAGAGGGCTTGAACATCGCGCGCGCGTGCGCTGTTCTCGCGCGGTGCGCCTGCGATCGATCCCCGCGCTCGTGATCGCGCTCGCGGCCTCGCCTGCGGCCGGAGCGGCGCAGGTCGAGCTGCGCGCGTTCGGCGGCGACGGCATCGAGGTGAGCCTCGCGCGCGCCCACGCGTCGATCGAACGGACGCCGCCCGCGCGCCTGCCGGCCGATCCCTACCAGCCTGATCTCGATCCCGATGCGCTGCGCTTCGTGGTGGTGGGCGCTGCGGATGATCTCCCGGCGACGCTCTCGTTCGCGTCGGTGGATGAGCGGGGCGCCGGGCTCGACGCGCTCCGCGACGTGCCGCTCGCGCACGTGCCTTGTCCGAGCGGCGTGCCGAGCGGCATGGTGTGCGGCTCGACGCTCCCCATCCGCGCGGTCGCCGACGAGATCGATCGGTATCACCCGCTCATCAAAGATCGCTCGATCCGCGCGGCGCTCGGCGGCGCGATCGCCGTCGTGTCGGCGGGCGGCGAGGTGAAGCGGCAGATCCGCGTGGCGGGGCCGCGCGCGTCGCCGGTCGGCGCCATCGAGCGTTATCGCGCCACGTTGCGCGTGCGGCTCGTGCGGCACACGCCGGGCGGCGCGCCGCCGATCGGCAAGGACGATCGATCCGCGATCGATCTCGCGAAGGCCGAGATCGAGCGCGCGGCGTCGATTTGGGGGCAGTGCGGCGTCGGCTTCGGCCCCGAAGCATCGTTTGACGTCACGGTCGTGGATCCGCCCAAAGCTCCTATGCTCGTCATTGGGTGTGACCATGGTTTGCCGGCGAGCGGCGGGGCGATTCGAGCCCGGATCGACGGCAAAGACATCGAGGTGAAGATCCCTTTGCACGCCTCACCCCGGGCGGCTGCGCAGCGCGTGGGCAAGGCGCTCCGGGCCGCCGGGTTTTCGCCGATCCTCTCGGACAATCCCATCATCTTGGCGGGCGGCCTCGGGAGCGTGGATGTGCTCGTGCGGCGGCGAAATGGCGCCCCCGCGGCGGTGGAGCCGCCCGCGAGCGGCCCCATGAGCACCGATGAGACGTTGGGAGCGTGCTTGGGACGTGTGGACTTGTCCGACGGGCTCACGCACTTCACCGACTCCGACTCCATCGCTGGGACCGTCGAGGAGCGCGCGTTGATCAAGGCGTTCGACGATCCGCCCGGCGTCGTGAGGGTGTTTTGGGTGCCGGCGTTCGCGGGCGGCGGGAGGCTCGGAGAGTCGTTTATCGCGGCGGACGGCGGCGCCATCCGAAACGTGCTCATCCAGGACAGGGCCTCTCTGCGCGTCGACAAATCCTCCTTTACGCTGGCGCACGAGCTCGGCCACATCTTGCTCGATGATCCGGGTCACCCCGACGATTTGGGGCAAGACACGCCGACGCGGCTCATGGACGCGGACGCGGCCAATCCAACCGCGTTTGGGCCGAGGCGGCTCACGCTCATCGAGTGTGCGCGCGCGGTCCGGCAGAGCGCGGGAGGCGGCGCGCCGCTCCTCAAGGCGTGGCCGCTCTCTCCGATCAAAGCGCCGTGAGCACCTCGCACCCGTCGCGCGTGACGAGGACGGTGTGCTCGAATTGCGCGGAGAGGCTGCGATCGGCGGTGATCACGGTCCACCCGTCGGAGAGGACCTTTACGTCGGGGCCACCCACGTTGATCATGGGCTCGATGGTGAAGACCATCCCTGCGCGGAGCCTCATGCCTTTGCCGCGCTCGCCCACGTGGGAGACGTGAGGCTCGGTGTGCATGACACGGCCGATGCCGTGACCCCCGAAGTCGCGCACCACGCTGCACCCTTCGCGGTGGGCGATCTCCACGATGGCGGCGCCGACGTCGCCGAGCCTCGCGCCGTCGCGCACCACGGCGACGCCCGCGTCGCGGCAGCGCTCGGCGACGGACACCACGTGACGCGCCTCGGGGCTTGGATCACCGATGAGGAACGTCGCGGACGTGTCGCCGTGAAAGCCCATGAGCTCAGTCGTGACATCAACGTTCACGATGTCGCCCGGCGCGAGCCGCTCGTTGGGGCTCGGGACTCCGTGGCAGACAACGTGGTTGCAGCTCGTGCAGACGGCGGCGGGGAAGCCCTTGTAACCGAGCTGGCTCGGCTTGCCGCCGCGACGCTTGGTGTCCTCGCGCACCCATCGATCGATGTCGGCCGTGGCGATGCCCGCCTTGAGCTTTTTGCCCACCGCGGCGAGGGTCTCGGCGGCGACGCGGCCGGCGCGGCGGAGCGCGGGATGGTCTTTGGGCCCGAAGAGCTCGATGCTCATGGGCGCGAGCATGCCGGCGCTCCGGCCGCGCCGTCCAATACCTTTTGGGTAAGGCTCGAAGCGTAGCTCTTTTCGTGGGCTTGGGAGGTGTGGTATCGTGCCTTGGTGAGCCTGTCGCAGCTTCAATCGTTCGTGGTGGTGGCCGAGGAGCAGAACATGGGTCGCGCGGCCAAGCGGCTCGGCATCTCGCAGCCGCCGCTCAGCCGGCAGATGCAGAGCTTGGAGCACGAGGTGGGGGCGAGGCTCTTTGCGCGCACGCCGAGGGGCGTCCGGCTCTTGCCCAAAGGCGAGGTGCTCCTCGGGCACGCGCGCCGCATCTTGGCCGAGGTGGCGGCGGCCAAGGCGGCGCTCAAGTCGTTTGCTCAATAGAGGCCGGGGATCTCGTCGGGGATGAACCCCCACTCCCATTGAAACACCTTGCCCGAGGCGGTGACCGCGACGAAGGTGTTGTCGAAGCTCGCGATGTCGACGGCGCCTTGGATGATCTTCACAGGCTCGGGCTCGTAACCATCGCTCCCCGGCGCGTGCGGCCAACAAACCACCTCGCCTCCGGCGCGGCGCGCGCAGGACCCGAAATGGCCGATGGCCACCTGTGCGGCGTCCGCGACGCCAAGGACCTTGGCGGTGCTCACGGTCGAGATGCCCCAACAAACCACCTCCCCCGTCCCGAGGATCGCGCAACGCATGAAGTCCCCGGTCGCTACGTGAACGGCGCCTTCGGTTCCTTCGACCTCCACGAACGGCTCGAAGAAGCTCGCCGGCGGCGCCTCCGTGCAAATCACGTTTCCTTGGCTCCTCGCCGCGCAGAGCTCCCACGTCCAGGTGGCCGCGTGCACGACGTCCGAGGCGCCTTCGAGGGTGTACGGCGTCCATGGGGCTTGGGGAGCCTCGAAGTTATTGCCCCAACAAAGCATCTCTCCAGCCGTGGTCCTGCCGCACATGAAGTAAAAGCCCGCCACGATGTGGGTGATGCCTTCAATGCCCGAGATCAAGACGGGCGTCGTGGTCGATTCGTCGGGAGGGACGGCGTCGCCCAACACTCCATGGGTGTTGCTGCCCCTGCACGCGACGTGGCCGGAGGCGAGGAGGAAGCACATGTGATAATAGAGCCCCGCGGCGGCGACGGCGTCGTCGACCACCTGCTCTTCGACCCAGCTCTCGGGCAGGTCGCCCGAGGTCTCGGCCTCGAACGAGCCGCCGACGCAAACCGCCTTGCCCGAGGCGCGGACGAAGCAACGGGGGGTGTTCTGGGAGACACGGACGATGCGATCGGGGGAGTCGCAGAGATCGCCTTCGCAGACGGGGGGAGTCGGCGCGCCCCCGCCCGAGCCGCCTTGGGCTCCTGCGCCCGAGCCGCTGCCGCCGGATTGGTGCGGCTCCTCGACGCCGGACGAGCACGCGACGGCGAGGCAGGCGGTGAGGGTGACAAAAGTGCTTGAAAACGCGCGTCGGATCGAGATCACGTGACCTCCCTTGGGGTGGTGACGATCAGCGTGACACGAGAGCGTAGCCGGCGCGCGGGAGGGCCGGCTTAATTCTGCCTTAATCGCGATCGCTCACTCGACGGTCGAGTTGTCGAACGTGGGGTCGCCGTTGCCGATGTAGAAGATGCCGGGGAAGTTCTCGAACATACCGCTCGGGTTCTGGCTGAGCACGGAGTCTTTGATGATGAGCGATCCGCTCATGTCGTTCGAGACGAAGAAGATGGCGCCGCCGCCCTCGTTGGCGGTGTTGTTGGTCATCTTGACGCCGCAGAGCGAGAGGGTGAAGGTGTTGCCGTCGTTGTAAATGGCGCCGCCCGAGCCGCCGCCCGGGGTGCCGGGCTTCGCGGGGTTGGCGCCGTTCCCGATGGCTTGATTGAACGTGAAGAGGCTGTTCAAGACGGTGTGGGAGACACCGATGCTCGACAAGCCACCTCCGTTCGAGCACACGCCGCCGAGGCCCTCGCCGCCGCCGAAGGTGCTGTTCACCACGTAGACGGGTTGACCGTCGAACTGGCTCAAGGTGCGGACGGCGGCGCCGCCGAGATCGGGGCCTGTCGGGTCGCAAACGTTGTTGAGGAAGCGTGAATTGACGATCTTGAGGCGGCCGCCGCGGACGAAGATGGCGCCCCCTCCCCCGCCCTCTTCGAGCTGGCCTGTGGCGTCGCCGTCGACGAAGGTGAGGTTTTGGACCGTGAGCTGCGGATGATCTTGGTTTTGGCAGTGATCGGTGGTCCACACCTGGTCTTGATCACAGGTGTTCTGGTAGAGGATACGGACCTTTCCGCCGCCGCTCAAGGTGACCTTGCCGCCGCCGTCGATGACGATCTTGGGGCCTGTGTTATTGAAGATCTTGGCGGTTTTGTCGAGCGTGATGGTGATGGGGTCGGGGCCGCAGTTGAACGTGATGATGCCGCCGAGCGCTACGTTGTCGACGACGGCCTGGGCGGTGCAGCTCTCCTTGGTGCCATCGCCGATCACGTGATTGGGGCTCGACGTGTCCTCGGCTTGGGCCTCTTGGGGGACGGGGCAGTTGCCATCGGGGTTGCCGGGCGGGGGGCCGGCGTCGGGGTTGGTCATGGGGTCTCCGCCCACCCCCGACGACGACGTCGAGCCCGAGCTCGACCCGCCGCCCGAGGCGCCGGACCCGCCGGAGCCGCCGCCTCCACACGCGACGAGCGCGGTCGACACGGTGATGGCGGCGAAGGAAGCGAAGAGAAGCGCGGTCGATCTCGGCATGGCACAACCTCCGTGAGCGAGGCTATCACGATGGGGCTTGCATGCGCGGCGCGTTTTGTTGGTAGTATCACGCGCGGAGGCCGAGATGCCGAAGGGTGCGCGCTGGGGTTCGTCGGCGATTGTCGCCTTGTTTTGGATGATGGTGAGCGCGGGAGCGTGCAACCTAATCGCTGGGCTTGACGACATTCACGTCCAAGGCAACGGCGGCGCGGGCGGCCAAGGCCAGCCGTGCAGCGCCGACAACCAGTGCAACGACGAGAACCCCTGCACCATCGACGCTTGCGGAGAGCAAGGCACCTGCACCGCCTCCGCCGTGCCCGACGGCGACGCGCCCGAGCAGATCCCGAATGACTGCAAGAAGGCGGTTTGCGCGGCGGGCAAGGCGACGGAGGTCGCCGACGACACGGACTTCCTCGACGACAGCAACGACTGCACGACGGACGCGTGCGTGAACGGCGCGAGCGCCAACACCGCCAAAGCGGACAACACCCCCTGTACGGTTACCGTCACCAACGAGCCCGGCGTTTGCAACAGCGGTGTTTGCAACGCTACGTGCAGCGCCCAGAAGCCTTGCCAGCAAGTCGGGTTCTGCGCGGACGTGGTGTGTGACACTTCCATCGGCCAGTGCATCACCACCAACAAGCCCGATGGATTGCCTACGCCTACGCAGGTGCCCGGCGACTGCGCCATCAAGGTTTGCAACGGTGGGATGGAGATCGAGACGCCGGACGACACCGACGTGCCCGACGACAACAATGATTGCACCGCTGATGGTTGCGCCGGCGGCATGCCCGCGTCGACGGACAAAGCGCAGAGCACCGTGTGCGCGACCGGCTTCTGCGACGGAGCCGGCACCTGCGTCACGTGCACCAAAGACTCCGAGTGCCCGACGTTCACGAGCGACAACGCGTGCCAGACGACGACCTGCACGGCCAACCACACGTGCATGGTGGTCCAACCGGCGATGGGGTTCGTGATCGCCGGGCAAACCGCCGGCGACTGCAAAGAGAATCGATGTGATGGCATGGGCAACGTCGTCAGCCTGAACGTCAACGATCCCAGCAATGACAACAACGAGTGTACGGATGATGGTTGTGTGAACGGGCTCCCGACGTTCACCCCTGTAGCGTTGCCTCAGGCGTGTACGGGCGGCCTGTGCAACGCGCAGGGGCAGTGCGGGTGCGCGAGCAACGCCGACTGCACGGCTCCCAACAAGTGCAACGCCGGTGCATGCAGCTGTATCTCGGATACCTGTGCATCGAAGGGGTATACGTGCGGCACCGCAAGCGATGGGTGCTTTGCCACGCTCGCCTGCGACACAGGAACAAAAAACGGATCGGAGACAGACGTAGACTGCGGAGGCTCAGTCGCAGCGTGCGCGACACGTTGTGGGCTCGGCAAAGCGTGCGTAGTCGCGGCCGACTGCGCGAGCGGCTTTTGCGCCGACGGCGTGTGCTGCGACACGGCGTGCAATACGACTTGCAGCGCGTGCACCGCGGCCAAGAAGGGCGGCGGGCAAGACGGTGTGTGTGGGACCGTTGGTAACGGCTTTGGAGATCCAGACACCTGCGGGACGCTCGGGTGCAACAACGGCTCTTGCGGGAGCAAAAAAGCCAATGGTCTGATCTGCGGCAACAACGCTGATTGCCAGAGCGGCCAGTGCAAAGACGGCTTCTGCTGCAACAACAGTTGCGGCGGCGCATGTCGCGCGTGCTCCGCGGTGAAAACCGGTGTCATCAACGGCACCTGCGGCTTCATCACCGCCGGCACCGACCCGGACAACGAGTGCAGCGCCGCGACGCCCAACTGCAACGGCGCGGGCGCCTGCCAATGACCCTCACTTCGACGTCACGACGCGGAGATCCTCCCGCCTCCGCGGGCGCCGCGGTTGATTAAGCCACGATTAAGCCCCCCGACGTC
>CAYTJL010000371.1:0-7115 GCA_964437785.1 uncultured Polyangiaceae bacterium | reverse complement strand
CGCGGGGTCGATCGCGGCGCCCTCCGCCGCGCGGATCGCCGCGTCGATCGGCGCGAGCTGCGCGCGCACCGGGCCCGAGCCCGCGAGGATCTCGTCGAGCAGAATCGCGGATCGCAGCGCGTCCTCGGCGTCCCCCCGCGCGACCGCGCGCGCGTGGATCGCCGTGATCTCGGCGCGATCGCGCGTGCGCGCGGGGAGGTCGCCGCCGCGCGCGAGGTAGTGGCGCGCGTGGCGATCTCCGGCGCCGCGCGCCTCGCCTTCGCGCGGGATCCTCGCGGCGCGCTCGCGCACGCTCGCGTAGAGCGCGAGCCGCCCGCCCGACGGATCGGCGCGGACGAGCGATTTGTCGACGAGCGCCGCGATCACGTCGAGCGCGTGCGGCGCCCCCTCGTCGAGCGCGATCACCGCCTCCGCCGCGTCCGCGGTGAACGACCCCGCGAACGCGCAGCACTGCGCGAGCGCCGATCGCTCGGAGGGCGACAGCAGATCGATGGACCAGTCGATCGCGCGGGCGAGCGTGTGGTGGCGATCGCCCGAACCGCGCGCGCCCTCGGCGAGCACGTCGAGCCCCTGTTCGAGCCGATCGAGGAGCGCGCGGGGCTCGAACAGGCGCGCGCGCGGGGCGCACAGCTCGATCGCGAGCGGGAAGCCCTCCAAGAGGCGCGTGATCGCGGCGACGATCGCCGCGTCGCCCGGGGCGCGGGCCCACGCCGACGCCACGGCGCGCGCGCGTTCGAGGAACAAGCGCACGGCGGCCCATCGCTCGGGATCGGCCTCGTTCTCCGGCGGGACGTCGAGCGGCGCGAGATCGACCACCACCTCCCCCGCGACGCGGAGGCGCTCGCGCGAGGTCACGACGACGCGCGCCTCGGGCGCGCCGGCGAGCAGCGTCCGAAGGATCTCGGCCGCGCTCGCCGCGATCTGCTCCAGGTTGTCGAGGACGAGCAGCGAGGGCGGGCGCGCGGCCAGGATCCGCGCGACGTGCGCGGCGTCGTCGCTCCCCGGCGCGGGCGTCGCGCCGATCGCGCCGAGGACGGCGGAGACCGCGTCGCGCGCCGATCGCGCCTCGGAGAGATCGCAAAACGTCGCCGGGCCGAATTCCTCGCCCGCCGCGCGCGCCGCGTGGATCGCGAGCGCGGTCTTGCCGACGCCCGCGGGCCCCGAGAGGGTGACGAGGCGCGCGCCTCCGGCGAGCGTCGCGAGGATCGTCGCGATCTCGCGCTCGCGCCCGACGAAGCTCGACGCGGGCGCGGGGAGCGAGCCGAACGGAGGCGGCTTCACATCACTTGGGAGGAGCGATGGGCGCGCACGTGGAGACGCCCGCGCCCACGATGCGGAAGCCCACGTTGAGCATGTACGCGGTGTCGACCGTGCCGTCCGAGGGGCGGTACCGCGTGACGTTGCTCGTGCGGTTCGGCTGCGAAAGCTCGTCGGGCGCGGTGTAGAGGTAAAAGTCGCCGCCCCAGAACGAGAAGGCCCACGCGAACGGCGTCTCGACGGTGGGGAGCTGCTTTTGCGAGAGGATGGCGCCGCTCGCCTTGTTGATCTCGGCCACGTTGACCGGCGTCGTGGTGAAGAACCCGAAGAGGCGCGCGTCGCCCGTGCCCGTGAGCTCGGCGTTTTGGCCGTTGAGCGCGCCGGTGAACGACCCGATGGGCACCACTTGGCCAGACCCGAAATCGATGCGCCCGATGCCGGGGCTCGCGCCCTGCGCGGTGCCCGTCACGTAGAGCGTCTCGGCGGCTTGTCCGGCCTGATCGGCCGAGAACCCCATGCCGAGGCGGTACCACCCGAACGGGAGCTGGATGTTCGTGGCCTCGCAGCTCGCGTCGTTGGTGTTGACCTTGAACACGGTCCCTGCGGTGTCGCCGAGCCCGTCGCCCTCGACGTAGTTGACCCACGCGAACGCGTTGCGATCGACGGCCATCGAGTTGGGGAGCATGGCCGTGCTACACTGGAGCGGGCCAATCTTGGTGAAGACCTTTTGATCGGGCTTGAAGCTGTAAAGGTCGTTGTCGGTCGAGAGCACGTACACGAGCTCGGCCCCCGAGCCGCACCCGTTGTTGTTGCCGCCCCCCGTGCCCGGCCCGGTGGTGATGAAGCCGCCGCCGGCGCCGCCCGAGCCTGTCCCGCTGGAGCTGCCCGTCGGGGTCGGGCTGTTCGCCGCGCTGCACGCGACGAACGAGGCGATCGCCGCACCCAAGAGCCCACCCATCCACACGCGAGGACGCTGCATAGCGAAGCGGTTATCACAGCTCCCGGGCGGTGTGCTCCCGAATGCGATGCGCCCGAGCCGGCCCGCCACCCTCGGCGAGCGCACGTGTTATGGTGCGCGCCCCATGCGCGATGGTCTGGTCGCCGGCCTGATCCAAGGTGAGCTTTTGCCATGGCTCATCATGCTCGGGCTCTGGCTCGCCACGGCCGCGCTCATCGTGTCTCGCCGCGCGGGCGCCCGCCGCGGCCCGGTCGGGGTCATCACGTTGCTCGTGGCGGTGAGCTTCACGTCGCTCGCGGGGCTCTCGCTCTCGCAGGCCGTCGCCGTGCCCCGCCTGCGCTGGCGGGACGTGCCCTGGCCGGCCGTCGTCGCGCCCGAGGGCGAGACGTGGCGCAAGCTGCGCGGGCCGGTGACGCTCGCGACCACGCCGAGCGGGCCGGACATCGCGCTCGCGTCGCTCGACGGCGACGATTGGGCTTTGTTCGGGCTCTTGTCGGGCGCGCGCATCGAGGGGCTCCCCCCCGCCCTGCCCGGGCCCATCAACCCCGGCTCGGCGCGCCTCTGCCGCGAGGGACACGACGAGTGCCGGCCTTGGCCCATCGCGTGGCCTCCCCCGACCCGCCCTACCGAGGCCGACGAATTCGTCTGGAGCCGGGGCTCGCTCGGAAAGGGCGACCCTCCCCTCGCCTACGACGTGGAGACCGGGCAGTCGCTCCACCGGATCGAGCCCGCGCGCGGCGCGCAGGGCACGGCCGACCTCGCCGGCCCCTTCGTGGAGCTCATCGGTCGGGTCACGACCGATCCGCCGCGGACGGGCCCCACGTCGATCTTCATCGTGCGCACCATCGCGGGCGGCCGGCTGCGCGCGGCGCGCGTGGTCTCGGTGCCCGTCGCCGGGCGCTTCACGTTTCACCTGCAGCGGGCCGACCACGTGCTCACCACGGCCCCGGCGATCCATCGCGCGGTCGCGAAGCCGCTCCTGCTCGCGTCGTTCGCGGCGGCGCCCATCGGTGTCTTTGCGTACCTCCTCGCGCCGCGGCTCTTCCTCGCCTGGTTGAGACGGCGCCGGGCGACCCGCCGCGAGCTCCCGGTGCCGCTCGTGGTCGCGCCGCTCGCGGGCGCCTCCCAGGGCGGCGGGCGCAGGCTGGCGATGGTGCGCGAGGACGGTGACTTGGGCGATGCGATGCTTGCGCAGGGCACGCTGATCACGGTGCTCGACGGCGAGCGTTCGCTCGCGCCGATCCGCGCTCACGTGTGGTTCGAGCTCCCCGCCGCCGAAGGGGCGCAGGGGGAGGCCACGCGGCTCGACGAGCGGGGGAGCTCCCGCGTGATCGGCGCCCTCGTCCCTGCGGACGGGCCGCTCTTCCGCCGCGCGGCGGCCGCGTGGATCAGCGGTCCGCTTTGGGCGATCGGCGCGCTCGGCGCGGGCCTCTCCATGGCCGCGCCCGCCGTCGTCGCCATCGCGAGCCTCATCGGATCACGCTGAGCTCAATCGCCACAGTCGCCGTGACCGTGGTTGTGGCGGTGTTTCAGCAGGATGGTGCCCTCACTGTGGAGCGCGAAGGTGTTGGTGTCGGGGCCCGTGATCTCGGCCGAGCCCACGAGATGGATCTCGCCCATCGCGCCTTCGAACTTGCCCGTGCCCCCGTCGAACTGCTCGGTCAAATCGAGCGTGACGGAGCCGTCGGGGTTGAAGATGACGACCTCGAACACCTGATTGGCATAGAGCTCATCCCCGTTCGCGGCGGTGTAAACGGAGCTGCCAACCACGTTGGAGGCGGGGAAGGTGGAGATGTCGACTTGATTCGAGAACTCGTATTCGCGCAGCCCGAAGGAGCCGTGAACATCGCCGCTCCCGTGCGCATAGAGGAACGGGAAGGCGATCGTGTCAACGATCCTCTCCCCGTTCACGTCGACGTTGAACGGGACCTCATGATATGGAGGGGGCTTGGCGGAGGTAGGAGCGATGATCCCTGCGATGCCTGCGAATGCTGCGGCTGCGGTGATGACATGAAGGAGGGATTTGGCCATAAAAACGTTCACCTCACGATGAGTGGGAAACGCACCATGAGACCACAGCCGAAATCCTAAGCTCAAGGGGTTCTTCTCGCCGGGACGCTGCGCGAGGGCGTTTCCCGTGTGTTTACGAAGCGGAAACGTTTGGTTCGGAATGAGCGCTTGGGCTTTTGAGCGCTTGGGCCTTATCGGATGAGGCCGCGGAACCACGATGTGATGGACGACGAGTCGCCGCTCGCGGCCGCCTCGGGCGTGGGCTCGGGCCCTTCGAGCTCGTCGGCGAGCCCGCCCAAGAGGCCGCTCTCGCCCTCCTCCTTTTTGCCGGGATCGGAGGGCGCGCCGATGTCCGAGAAGTCGAGCAGGCTCGCGGAGGGTGAGAGCGACGAGGGCTCTTTGGCGAGCGATCGGAACTCGAGGAGCATCAGGTCGATCATCTCGGCGATCTTCTGCGCGTTGTCGACGACCTGCGCAGGGCCGGCGGTGCCGCACGCGTGGCGCACGAGCTCGGCGACGTTGTCGTCGCCCACGGGGCGGCCGTAGCGGAACAAGAAGTGATTCAGATCGCGGCCGAAATCCCGGGCGTTTTGATACCGGAGCGCGGGGTCTTTGGTGAGCGCGCCCGCGAGGATCTGCTCGAGCTCGGCGGGCACCGCGGGGTTGATCCGGCTGAGCGGCGGGATGGTCGCGTCGCGCACGAGCCGCACGGTCGCGAAGTCGGTCTCGCCCAAGAAGAGCCGCCGGCCCGCGAGCATCTCCCAGAGGATGATGCCGACGGCGAAGATGTCGACGCGCCGGTCGGTCTGCGGGCGCTCGGTCACGGTCTCGGGCGCGAGGTAACCGAACTTGCCTTTGATGACGCCCTGATCGCTCTCGGCGAGCTGGCTCGACGCTTTGGCCAAGCCGAAGTCCACGATCTTGACCTCGCCGTACTTGGTGATGAGCACGTTGGCGGGCGTGATGTCGCGGTGGACGATCTGGAGCGGCTTGCCGTCGCCCGTGGTGGCCTCGTGCGCGTACGCGAGGCCCTGGCAGATGCGGGTCGCGATGTAGACCGCGGCCTCGACGCTCATCACCCACCCGAGCTTCTTTTGGTACTCGATGACGGCCTTCAGGTCGGCCCCGTCGACGTACTCCATGACGATGAAGTACGCGCCGTCACCGACGCCGATGTCGAACACGCTCACGACGTTGGAGTGCGAGAGGTGCGCCGAGAGGCGCGCCTCGTCGAGGAACATCGCGATAAACTGCTCTTTTTTGCTGAGCTGAGGGAGGACGCGCTTGATCGCGACCTGCTTCTTGAAGCCCTCGATCCCGGCGCTCTCCGCGACGAAGACCTCGGCCATACCTCCCGAGGCGAGTCGCTTGATGACGCGGTAGCGCTGCTGCTCCGACGACATGTCTCGGGAGTATAAAGGATTTTCGGCGTCCCCGCGTATTTCTCTCGCCCGCGCCTCGCCGCGTTGTATATCGAGCGCGGCTTCATGGCTCAAATTGCCCTGCCCGCCGAAGGCACGAACGTCGTCACCTCGGGCCCGCCCTACAAGACCATCCTCAAGCTGGCGCTGCCCACGGTCGCGGCGATGCTCACGCAGAGCGTGGTCAACGAGATCGACATCGTCTTCTTCGCGCGGCTCCCGCAGCCCGAGTCGTCGAACGCGCAGGCGGCGCTCCTGCCGTCGCTCATCGTGCTCTGGCTCTTCGGCGGGTCGCTCTCGGCCATCTCGGTCGGCACGCAGGCGTTCACGGGGCGCCGCTACGCCGAGAAGAAGCCGGGCGAGGCGGGCGCGGTGCTCGCCAACGCGGCGTTCTTCGCGCTCGTCGCGGGCGTGGTGTTCTCGGCCATCGGGTACTTGGCGATGCCCTCGATCTTGGGCGCCATCGTCAAGACCGAGGGCGCGCGGAGCGCGGCCGTCGCGTACCTCGGCTATCGGCTGCTCGGCGTGACGTCGATGGCGACGACGTTCGCGTTCAAGGCGTTCTTCGACGGCATCGGCAAGACGCACATCCACTTGGTGTCGGCCGTGGTGATGAACGCGATCAACATCGTGCTCTGCATGATCTTGATCTTCGGCAACGCGGCGCTCGGCGTGCCCAAGATGGGCATCGCGGGCGCGGGGCTCGCGGGCTGTGTCTCCACGTACGTGGGGCTCGCGATCATGGTGGGCTACGCGATGAAGCCCGAGTACCGCGGCGTGTTCCAGCCCTTCTCGATGAAGAAGCTCGATCGCGTGATCACGTGGGGCATCCTCAAGCTCTCGATCCCGAGCGCGGTCGCGACCATCGCGGTGATGACGGGCTTCGCGCTCTTCGCGGCCATCGCGAGCAAGCTCGACGTGATCGCGGCCAAGGGCGTCGCGGGCGCCGAGCCCGTGAACGCGGCGGCCACGACCGACATCGTCGGCGTGCTCAAGCTCACGTTCACCGCGTGCCTCGCGTTCGGCACGTCGACGGCGACGTTGGTCTCGCAGTCGCTCGGTGAGCGCGACGGCGCGAAGGCCGAGCGGTTCGGGTGGGCCTCGGTCAAATTGGGGCTCGTGATCTTCGGCGTGGTGGGCGCGGCCGAGGCGGTGTTCGCGCCGCAGATCCTCGCGTTCGTGAGCCACAGCGAGGCGGTGCGGAGGGCGGCGCTCTTCCCGATGCAGATGATGGGCATCACGACCCCGTGCATCGCGCTCGGGATGATCCTCACGCAAGCGCTCTTCGGCGCGGGCAACTCGCGCTTCGTGATGATCGTCGAGCTCATCTTGCACTTTACGTGTCTTGTCCCGCTCGCGTGGGTGCTCGGCGTGACGATGGGCCTTGGGCTGAGCGGCATTTGGGCCGCGGCGGTGGTCTATGCGATCGTGCTCTCGGCGATTATGCTGCTCAAGTTCCGCTCGGGCGA
>CAYTJL010000370.1:0-7122 GCA_964437785.1 uncultured Polyangiaceae bacterium | reverse complement strand
CCATGCACGCCGACGATCAGCTCATCCCGCTGCCGCGCCCGCACGTGCCCATCGTGTGCAACACCATGTGGGCGATCACCGATTTCACCGAAGAGAACGGCGCGACCGTGGTCGTGCCGGGCTCGCACAAAGCCGACAAGCCCCCTGAGCCTTGGCAGCGCTGCGAGGGCGCGGTCGCCGCGGTGATGCCGAAGGGCAGCGTGCTCGTGTACAACGGCAGCTTGTGGCACGGCGGGGGCGAGAACAAGAGCGCGGCGCGGAGGATGGGTGTCGCCATGAACTACTGCGCCGGGTGGGTTCGCCAGCAGGAGAATCAGCAGCTCGGCATCCCGCTCCAGGTGGCCAAAGGCTTCTCGGAGCGGCTCCGCAAGCTCTGCGGGTTTGGCCTTTATCGGGGCCTCATCGGGCACATCGACAAATGCAGCCCCGTCGATCTGCTCGACGGGACCGGGCCCCGCAGGGTGGTTGGTGTGCTTGGTTAGGGATTGCCGCCGCCGCCGCCGTCGGTCCCGCCGTCGCCCGGCGGATCGAAGGTGCCGTCGCCGCCGCACGCGGTGAGCTTGCCGGCGCAGGTCTTGTACGCGAGCGCCTTGGAGATGCTGGTGCCCGCGAGCGGACCGCAGATGGTGACGGTGTTCGCGTTGGGGTCCTGCGCGAGGCAGACCGCGCCGCACGAGACAGCGTTATTGCACTTGATGTCCGCGTAGCAGTCGAGGAGGACCTGTTTGCAGTCGGTCGGCATGCTCGTCGCGCACATGGCTTGGGCGCACGCGCTCGGCATCGCGTCGTTGCACGACGAGATCGAGGGCAGCTCACATTGGGTCTTGCCGCAATAGAGGGTGCCGTCATCCATGCACGGGCCGCCGTCGCCGCCGTCGGTCCCGCCGTCGGTCCCGCCGTCGGGCTGGACGCGGCAGCTGAGCTCCGTCTCGCCGGGGGGCGGATCGGGCAGCGTCATCCCGTCGGAGAGCCGCGTGAAGAGGCAGATGTCGCTGTTGGCCGGGTCGGAGAGATCGAAGGTAAAAGGCTTGATGAGCTGGCCTTCGAGCTCGGCCAGAATCTCGTCCTTCGAGTTGATGACCGCCTTGAACACGGCGCCGCTCAGCTCGATGTCGGAGCCGGAGATGGGGTTGGCCGCGCCCGAGACCTTCACGGTGCCGACGTCGAGCGAGAACTCGCCCGCGACGATGGTGCCCGTCGCCGAGACCTGCGGATCACCCACGGTGTCGTTGATCGTCTTTGCGCCGATCTTGAGCGGCGTGAGCTTGGCCTCCACTTTGTCGGCGCTCTTGGTGAAGGTGGTCGCCATGACCAGCGCTTGGGAGGCGGTCGCGAAGTTGACGCGACAATACGCCGCGAACGTGCCCGAAATGTCGACGTCCGACGTGACCGGCGTCCCGAGGCAGGTCGCGGGCGGCGGCTCCGAGGCGCGGGTCTTCGCGATCTCGAGGTACTTTTCGTAGTCTTCCGAGGGGTGAGCGCAGTGCAGGACGACGCCCAAGCCCGGGAGCATGGCGAGAAGAAAGACACTTCGAAGGGCCGTCGAACGCGCTGGAACTCGGGGCAACATGTCTCTAGGATACCGAGTTCCATGGCCACCACAACAGCGATGTTCTCTCTCTTCGGTCGATCCGGCGCTCGCGCGATCGCGGCTGTGATCGCGGCGGGATCGGTGCTCGCGGCGCCCTCGATCGCCGGGGCGAGCGGCTTCCTCGGTGCGCGTTTCGGCGCGGACCACGGCACGCCCGTGGGCGACAACCCCTTTTCGATCTACTTCAATCCAGCCGCGCTCGGCGCGGTGCGCGGCACGCAGATCTCGATCGACGGCTCGCTCCTTTATCGCCTCGCGAGCTACGAGCGCGGCGCGGACGCGCTCTCGCCGAGCGCGCTCGCGAACCAGCCGCAAGACTCGCAGGCGTACAAGGACTACGTCCGATCGAACACGGGCAAAGGCAAGGTCGGTAACTTCCTCGCGCTGCCCTTCGCGGGCGTCGCGACCGACTTCGGCGGCTCGAAGATCTTTCACGGTGGCTTCGCGGTCTACGTCCCGTTCGGCGGCCTCGCGAGCTGGCAGCGCAACTCGGATTTCACGAGCTCGCTCGCGCCCGGCGGCAACGACGGCCCGCAGCGTTGGTTCAACATCTCGGGCCGGATCATCTCGATTTACAACACCGCGGCGTTCTCGGTCACCATCCCGCGCGCGAGGCTCTCGTTCGGCGTCAACTTGAGCGTCGTCTATCACACGGTCGAGACGGTGCGCGCGCGCAACCCGAACGGGTCGGACGACACGGGCACCGCGACGCAGCTCATCGAGGGGCGCTCGCTCATCGACGTCAAGGGCGTCAACCTCGCCGCGGGCTTTGGTGTGTATTGGGAGCCCATCGCGCACAAGCTCAAGCTCGGCGCGTCGTACACCGTGCGTCCGGGCTTTGGCCCCATGCGGCTCTCGGGCGAGCTTCGAACGCAGTTCGGCAACAACGACAACCGCGAGCCCGTGGAGCTGCTCCAGAGCTACCCCGATGTCTGGCGGCTCGGCGCGTCGTGGCGCGTCTCGGATCGGCTGGAGCTGCGCGTGGACGGCGAGTTCGTGCGTTGGTCGATGTTCCAGAATCAATGCCTCGTCAACGCGGGCAAGAACGCGAGCTGTGAGCTCAACGCCGATGGCTCCGAGCGCGCCGGGCGCGACGTGGTCATCCAGAACATCGATCGTCAATGGAAGGACGCGTTCGCGATCCGCGCGGGCGCCGGCGTCTTCGTGAACCCCAAGACCGAGCTCTTTGGGAGCATCTTGTACGACGCGTCGGCGGTGCCCGCCGAGACGCTCGATCCGACCTTCATCGACGCGCCCAAGATCCATTGGGTGCTCGGCGTCAAGCGCGACGTCACGTCGAAGCTCTCGCTCGCGGGGAGCTTCAACCACGTTTACTTCTTCCCGCAGGACACGCGCGGCAAGAACATCTTTTATGATCGCGTGGCCGACTCGCGCCAGCCGTCCGCCGCCGGCCTCTACAATCAGCAGTACTTGTATGTGAACCTGAACGGCACGTATCGGTTCTGACGATAAGAGCGCGGTCTTGGCATCTGACAAGACCACGGCGCTCGCCTCTCCAGCTCTTCTCATCGGCGCGCCGTGGGAGTAAGAGGGAGAGGCCATGAGACGCGATGTCCTCCTCGTTGCCACGCTCCTCCTCGCGTCGTGCGCGGGGGTCGACGACGAGCGCGACGAGCACGTGCGCGAGGCGAAGGGCGCGGTGCAAGACGGCAAATACGACGAGCACAACCGTTATGCGGCGGTGGTCGAGCTGCACTTGCCGAACCAAGGCCGCTGCTCGGGCACGCTGGTCGGGGCGTCGTGGGTCATCTCGGCCGTTCATTGCTTCTTCGACAGCGATCAAGACACGACCGAGAGCGATTTCTTCATCACGTTGGGGCCTGACGGGCACCGCGCCAAGCACCGTCACAGCAGGGATGTGAGCGGCCCTGTCGCGCTCCGGCGCCGCGCCCCGTGGGCGTGGGCGGACGACGAGCAGATCGCAGAAGACATCGCGGTCTTTCGCTTGGATGAGCCGGTCCCTTCCCACCTCGTGGAGCCCGAGGCCGTCCCGCTCACGCCGCGTGTGTGCGAGACAGGGTTCGACGCGCGCGTGGTGGGGTATGGCCCCAACATGCCTGGTTGCGAGCGGGACGTTGTCGGGCGGCGGCGTTATGGCACCGTGCGCGGCGCCGAGCGGATCCACGAGGGCGACGGCGACTTCTTCTTCGTCTCCGACACCACGTTTTACAACTTCTGCGACACGTACGACGGCGCGACGCCCGGCGACTCGGGCGGGCCGCTCTTCCGTGAGACCGCGACCGACAGGCTGCTCTGCGCGACCAACAGCGGTTACGCGCAGATCCCCATCGTGATCGGGTTTCAGCTCGAGCAGAAGTTCGCCGCGCTCGACGCGGAGGAGACGATCGCTTGGTTCTCCACGATCCATGGGCCGAACGGGGAGAGCTTCCTCGACGAGGTCGCGAAGACCCGCCGCGCCTCGCCGCCCAAAGGCCCTTTGTGGGATCCCACGGGCTGCGCGCTCCGGCCGCTCCCCGGCGAAGGTGCCTTTGGGGCGCCCGTCGCGATGGTGGCTTTGGCGCTCTTCGTTGTCTTCGTCAGGGGGCGCCTTGCACGGTCACGGCGAGCCCGGCGGTGATGAGGCCATACGACTCGCGAGGGACGATGACGAGCGATGGGCGCCCGACGAACGCGCCGAGATCGAGGAGCGGTTTGCCCTTCCACGCGACGACGTAGGTGGCCGTGGCCATGAGCGGGACGGCGAGCGCGCGCACGTCACGCACGTCGCGCGTGCGCGCGCCGGTGGACGCGCTGATCGAGAGGCGATTGCCGATGGCGAACGTGGCGGCGATGGGCACGTCGACGCCGATCTTGGGCTGCTCGTTGAGCTGGTGAAGGGCGAAGATCGACGCGTCGAAGCGGAGCCATGGAGTCGCGCGGAGGAGCGCCGAGGGGCCTTGTCGCACGAGCGCGCCGAGGCCCGGTGTGGGCCAGAAGCCGAGCGCAGCGACGTTGAGCCGAAACGCGGCCTCGAAGCGCGCGCGCTGCGCGAGGAGGATGGATGCGCCGGCCGCCGGGCCTTCGTAGCGGAAGCGGGGAGCGATGGTGAAGGGGATGGTAAATTCCATCTCGAACCACCGCCGCACGGCGAAGCGCGCGGTGAGGTGGAGGAGGCCGAGCGTCGAGCCCGCCTCGCGCGGCGTGACGGAGACCCTCGTGTCGAGCGCCATCCATCCTCGGGAGAGGAGCAATGGCCGGTCGTTGAGGGAGATGGGATAAGGCTCGGGACCCGCCGCCGCGGGGCGCGGGATCGCGCAGACACACACCACCATCGCCGCCGCGGCGAGCGTGCTTTGGACGAGGCGCCTCACCGCCGCCTCACAACGGACATGCCTCTACCGCGTTTGCGTCCTCGCACGCGCCGTCTTCGAAGAGGAGGAGCACGCTCACGTCGTCTTCTTGGCCGTCGGTGTACGAGAGCGTGAGGGTCATAGGGTCTTGTGGGAAGGGGTTCCATCGCACGTCGACGGCGAAGAACGCGGCGCTGCTCCCACGGTCGCCGGCGCGCGTCGCGGCGCCCACAACGCCGTCGATCGCGGCCTGCATCAAGAGGGGATCGGCGGACCATTGGGTGTCGGCGTAGTCGATGAAGAGATCGTGAATCCCGCCGTTGCTGCCGCTCAACAACGAGGCGAAGTCGCCGATGGGGATTTGGGCGTGCTCGCCCGGCTTGAGGAGGCAAGCGGTGGTGTCGCAGAAGACGGCGGCGGGATCTTCGGCCACGGTGCAGGAGCGCGTGTCGTGGCAATAGGCGCTCACGTCGAACGGGGCTGGGCACGAGCGTTCGGGTCGCTCGCAGGGGTCGCCGGTGCCGTGGCAGGCGGCGAGGGCGAGGGGGAGCGCGATGAGCGCGAGCGCCGGCGCGACGATCGATCGCATCCATCTCTCCTTACATGGCGCTCGACGTTTTTCAAGATCAGGCGTTAGAATGGCCGCCGCGTGAACAACCTCCTGCAAACCATCCTGCTCGTACGGCACGCGCGGAGCACGGCGAACGACGATCCGACGCTCTACCGCGTGATCCCCGATCACGTGATCCCGCTCAGCCGGCCGGACGACGATCCCGCGGCGCTCTCCGCGGGCGAGGCGATCGCGCGGCTCAACCTGCCTCCCGAGCAGGTGTGCAGTTGGTGCTCGACGTATTTGCGGTGTGTGCAGACCGAGCGGCTCGTGCTCTCGCGCGCGTTCGGCGAGCGGGCGGACGAGGTGCACAGGCGGTCGTCGTTCTTGCTCCGAGAGCAGGAGTTCGGCGATTGGGACTCGCTCACGGACGACGAGATCAAGGCCGCGGATCCGGCGCGGTTCGCGAAGCGAAAGCACCTCACCGACAACTTCGGTCGTTTTTATTTCCGGTTCCCCAACGGCGAGAGCCGGGCCGACGTCACGCAGCGCGTCGCCATCTTCATCGGCAAGATTCATCGCACGCGGTATCCTCATCACGTGATCTTCCTTCACGGGGTGACGCAGCGGGCGTTTCGGATGGCGTGGCTCAACCTCTCGGTGGACTGGTTCGAGGAGGAGCGGAACCCGGCGAACGCGTCGGTGTTGATGCTGCGGCGCAACGAAGAAGGGTATTGGGCGGACAGGCCTTTGGTCGCGACGAACGGAGCACCCGTATGAGGAACGTGAGCGGGAGTGGGTTTCATGTGATCTGCGCCGGGGAGGCGCTGATGGATCTCGTCACGCCCAAAGGCGCTTCGCTGGCGGACGCGGGGTCGTTGCGGATGCAGGCGGGGGGTGGGGCGGTGAACGCGGCGCTCGCGCTCGCGAGCGCGGGGCTCCGGGTAGGGCTCGCGGCGGCGGTGGGGGATGATCGGCTCGGCAGGGCGCTCATCGCCAAGGTGGCGCGGGCCGGGGTCGACGTCGGGGGAGCGAGGGTTGCGCCGCCGCGCACCGGTCTTGTCTTCGTCGACGCGGGGGGCGAGGGGCTCGAGCGGGCCATTGTCGCGTATCGATCCGCGGAGGAGCCGGCGGTGACGGTCCCGCAAGGGTGGGAGTCCGAGGTGCTCCTGCTCTCGGGGCTCTCTCCTCATGTCTCGCACGCGGCGGCGTTTTGCAAGGCTGCGCGCGCGGCGCGGAAGAGGGGGACGGTCGTGGTGGTCGACGTCAACGCGCGGAGGAGGGTTTGGAAGGACGGTGATCCGCGGTCGATCCGGTCGCTGCTCAAGGAGGCTGACGTGGTCCGCGCGAGCACGCAGGATCTCGCGGTGCTCTATCACGATGTGCCGGCGTTGCGTGCGTCGATGAGGAAGAGCGGAGTGCTCGTGCTGACGAACGGCGCCGGGCCCGCGCAGGCCATCGGGCCGTTTGGAGAGGTCGTGCGCGCGCCCAAAGCGATGATCGCGCGCGACCCTGCCGGCGCGGGGGACGCCTTTACGGCCGCGGTGTGCGAAGCGATCGTGCGCCCCGGTCCGCGCGGGCGGCGCATCGAGGGAGAGGACATGTGGGCCGACGCGCTCGATCGGGGGCACGCGGCGGCGGCCAAGCGGATGCGGTCCCGCGCTGCGTGA
>CAYTJL010000369.1:0-7209 GCA_964437785.1 uncultured Polyangiaceae bacterium | reverse complement strand
GCGCCCTCGTCGCCCATCACCTCGGCGATCGTGGCGCGCTGTTCGGTCGTGAGCATGAACGTGAGCATCGCAGGCGAAGCGCCGACCTCGTTCGCGAGGCGCTGGTGCGCGTTCGACGATCGCACGGTGGGGAGCCTGCCTTCGGCCGCGTCGATCATCGCGCGCAGGTACGGGCCTCCGCCGAGGAGCAGGAGGCCGCCTTTGCGCACGGCGATCTCGCCGCCGCCCGCGGGCAGCGCAGCGTCGCGCACCGTGGTGAAGGTGCCGATGGTGCCGATCACAGGCTTTCCGCCGCGCGCTTCGATCACCTTCGCGGCGCACGACGAGACCAGATCGGGATCGACCTCGCCCGCCGCGGCGAGCCCGAAGTCGCCCGTGTCGCCCGCCGCGGGGAACGCGATCGCGGCCTCGCGCAGTGTGTCCATCGGATCTTTTCCGCAGACCTCGCGCACGGATCCGAGGCCGGGGATCTGCCTGCCTTCACGCAGGAACGGAGCGCCAACGGGCGAGGCGCGGAGCGCGTCGAGATCGATCGACGCGACGAGCAGCGCGCCCGCGGGCACCGCCGAGAGCGCGCGGCTCCGCGTGTCGGGGACCTTGCGGTGCCGCGTGACGAGCACCAGCGCCGCGATCAAGACGATCGCGAGGCCCCCGAAGGCGAGCGCGTTCTTGGTGCGGGTCGTCAATTATTGAGTGCGCAGGATGACGTGGTAGCCGAAGGGGGTCTCGACGAGATCGCTCACCTCGCCCACCTTCATCTTGTCGAGCGCGGTCTGGAATTCAGGCACCATCGCGCCGCGCGGGAACTTGCCGAGATCGCCGCCGCGCGCGCCCGCGTTGGGCTCGTCCGAGTATTCTTTGACGAGATCTTCGAACTTGGCGCCGGGCGCTTTGGCTTTTTTCATGGCCTCGGTCGCGCGGGTCTTGGCCTCTTCTTTGGAGCGCTCGACGGCCGGCGGCGCGCGGCGGCTGCCCTTGTACATGACGAGCAGGTGCTTGGCGCCGAACATCTCGCGCGGCGGTTGGCCCGGTTGATCGTGACCGTGTCCCGCGTGCGGGTTGGGACGCCCGGTCGCGGGCGGCGGCGCCGTCGCGCCTTTGTGCGCGTCCTCGTGCTTGGTGGTCGAGGTGTGCGAGCCGTCCTTGGGCTTGGCCGCGAGGAACGCGAGCGGCTTGTTGAACACGCCGAAGAAGCCGAGCACGCCGATGAGCACGAGGGTGGTCATCACCGCATACGGCGCCCACCACGTGGGATCGTCGAGGTCGGTCTCGTCGTCCTCGTCGTCATGGCCGTGGCCGTGGTCGTCGTGCTTGGCGTGCTTCTCGTGCTTGTCCTGCTTGGACGCGGGCACGGCGGCGCGACGCGCGACCGGCTTGGCCGCGGCGACGTTGCGCTCTTCTTCGCCGTCGTCCTCGTCCTCTTCGTCTTCGCCCTCTTCTTCTTCCTCTTCGTCCTCGTCCTCTTCGTCGAGCTCCTCGTCCTTCTCCTCGACCTCTTCGACCTTCTTCTTGGTGTCCTTGCTCATCGGTCTTCCAACTTTCGGAGGGGGCCTCTACCACGCGCGCCCGGCGACGTCAGCCTTGGATCTTCGATCTTGTCTACGGCGCGACGGTGGCCCACGCGTTCGTGAGCACCTGCTCTCCGCGGCCTTTCACCGAGGTGGCGATCACCACCTTGCCGCCTTCGAGCGAATATCCTTGGGTGACGAGCGTGTCGCCCGGCCAAACGGGCTTGCGGAACTGCGCCGAGAACGACGTGAGCCTTCCGGCGTCGCCGCCCGCAGCGTGCTTGACGATGGCCCTCGCGGCGAAGCCGTAGGTGCAGAGGCCGTGAAGGATGGGGCCTTGTGCGAAGCCCACCGCCGCGGCGAACTCGGGGTCGGCGTGGAGCGGGTTGACGTCGCCCGAGATGCGATAAAGGAGCGCCTGCTCGGGGCTCGTCGCCTCTTCGAAGGTCCAGTCGGGGGCGCGGTCTTTGGGCACGCTGGGCTCATCTTCGCTGGGCGGGCGCGCGCCGCCGAAGCCGCCTTCGCCGCGGAAGATGATGGACCAAACGGTGTCGAAGAGGGGTTTACCGTCCAGCGTGGTGTTGGTCTCGAGCACCACTTGGCCGAACTTCTTGAGATCGTACATGCCTTTGATGGTGCCTGTGGTCTCGAGCGTCCCGTCCATGGGGATGGGGCCGTGCGCGCGGACCGTCTGCCCGCCGTGGACGACCATGGCCATGTTGCCGCCGGTCTTGACGAGCATCTCGACCACGGGCCCGTGCGCGGGCACGACCGCGAACGTGGGATAGACCTTCATCCCGCCTTTGGTGTTCTCGTACAGATAGGCGAGCTCGTCGCGTTTGGCGCCGATGCCGAGCGTGTACGTGGCGAGCGTGCGCCAATCGAACTTCAGCGCATGAGGCTTCGTGGTGTAACCGATGGTCGACAAATCGAGGGCCATCTGAGCTCCTTATCGATCGCGAAGGAAAAGAGGGAGGGGCGCTCCGTTACCTATCCCTTGGGAGCGCGTCAATCATCGTCCGAGCAATTTGACGCCGCCGCTCGGCCCGGATCCGACGGGCTTGTGCAGCACGATGTTCCGGCCGGCGGCGCGGCCGTGCGCGTGGGCCTCGGTGCGCCTCGTCCCGGTGTAGCGGACGTGTTGGATGTTGGGGTGGCGCTTTCGATAATAGCCCTCCAAGTCGGCGTCGCCGGCCCACACGAGGCCTTCTTGTTGCGACGTCTTGCGCGACTCGTTGAGCTTCTCGTAGAAGCCGACCATCACGCCGGCGAGGAAGGTGCGCCGCTCGCGGTCACGCTTGATGCGATTGGCCTTCTTGTGCTCGCTCCAGAGCCGCTCGCTCGTGTGCGAGAGGAAGCTGTGGACGTAGGCGGCCATCTCCAGGTTCGCGTCGGTGCCGCACACCTCGAGCACGCTGCCGCGCATGCCTTCGAGCGGCCGGTAGACAGGGACCCAGATCACCTCGACGAAGAAGTGTTTGCCCAAGATGGTGCCGAGCATGCGCTCGGCCTCGCTCACGCGGCCCGTGGGCTTGCCGAGGTGGCGGAACGAATAGGGCAGGCGCGCGCGGCTCGCGACGCTCTCCAGGTTGTACTTGAGCATGAGCCGTTGGGCCGCGCTCATCGCGGCTTCGGCCTCGTGTTGATTTTGGCTCTCGGCGAGCGCGAGGAGCTTGGCGATGCGCTCGAGCACGCGCGCCTCTTCGCCCGACGCCGCGTACGTGCGCGGCATGCCGGCGGCGGCTTGGTCGATGCCGAGGCGCTCGCAAAGCTCGCGGAACGCGGGCCCGTGCGCGCTCTCGTCGCGCGCGCCGATCACCTCGCTCACGTATTGGTGCGCCATCTCGTGCTTGAGCACCTCGATGACCGCGCCCCACGGCGCGGACAGCACGAAGGTGCGGCCGATCTCGATGGTGCGTGTGTCCGCGACCCACCGGCCGAGCCTGCCTTCGGCGACCGAGAGCGTGAGGCCCGCGGGCTTGAGCCGCCGCTTGAAGAGGCTCTGGTTGAGCTGGAGATAGTTCCCTTGCAGCTCGTGGAGGAGCGCGACCTCGAGCTCGATCGAGAGGCGCTTTACGTCGTGATCCGTCACGCCGCGGGCATGTCTTGTCGGCGCGGGTGCGTCAAGTCACGCCGTGCATGAGCTTCTTGAGCGGCTTCACCAGCACGACGAGCAGGAGCGCGCCTGCGATCGACGTGTAGACGAAGATCATGAAGTAGCGTGAAGGCGGGATGGTCCCCCACAGCTCGCCGAGCGTGCCGCCCACGTATTGCGCGAGCGAATTCGCGAGCAGCCAAACCCCCATGAAGAGCGACGCGAAGCGGGCCGGCGCGAGCTTGGTCACCATCGAGAGGCCCACGGGCGAGATGCAGAGCTCGGCGAGCGTCGCGAGCAGATAGCTGAGCATGAGCCACAACCCCGACACGCGCGCGGCGTGGCTCCGCTCGGCGAGCGCGCTCACCGCGGCGCGCAGCTCGGGCGGCGCAGCGGCCGAATAGAGCGCTGTCTTTTGCGTGGCCGTGAGGTTCTTGACCACGGTGATCGTGTTGGTCGTCGGGTCGAAGCGCGGCGCGTCTTCGCCTTGAAACGCGATCACAAAGTCCTTTGGCAGAGGCGCGAGCACCGTGGAGAACGGGTGGCGATCCGAGGCGTTTTCAGAGCCTTTTTGGAGCTTGCCCACGACCTTCACGTACGCGGGGTCGACCGCGGGCTCCAGCGCTTCGCTCGCTGAATATGGAGGGAGCACGCCGCGCACGATCAGCTCTTTTTTCTCGGCGTCGTAGCGCATCCGGCCCGCCGCGACCTTGGTGAGATCCAAGCCTTGGGGCAGCGCGGCGAGCGGCGCGCGCGACTCGACCCCATTTTCGCTGGCTGCGCTCGCCACCATCGCGACGAACGAGAGCGCCATGATCACCATGGCGGCGAGCATCTTGGCGGGCGACGAGGGCTCTTGTCCGCGGCGCGAGAGCCAAAGCCAGAGCGCGGCGAACGGCGGCGCGAGCACCACGATGAAGAGGGCGTTCACCGATTGAAACCACTCTGCAGGGTATTCGAAGGATCCCAGGTTGAGCCTCGTGTGGAATTCGGCCCACAGGTTGAGCGCGTTGCCCGCCTGCTCGTACGCCATCCAAAAGAACACGGCGAACACGAACGCTGCGAAGATGACCACGCTCTTGTCGCGCGCAGCGCCCTCGAGCGTGCCGAGCGCGCGGGCCATGGCGATGGCGATGGCGCCGAAGGCGATGGGCATGATGAGCGATGTTGGCGACGCCTCCCCCTTGATGAAGAGATAGACATATTGCGCGGTGATGCCGAGCGCGGCGACCACGAGCAGGGCGGGGAGGATCTTGGACACGACGCCTGCAAAGCCACCTTCGCCGGGCGTTTGGCTGCTCTGCTCGTCTTGGTCGTTGGTTTGGGAGGCCTTGTCGGAGCCTCGTTTGGGCGTTACGTCGTTCCCTGCGGCGTGGACGTCGCTGAGCACCCTCTTTTGGCCGAGGAGGAAGGTCAAAAGGCCGAGCACCATGCCCACGCCCGCGGCGCCGAAGCCATAGGCGTAGCCAAAGCGCTGGCGGAGCCAGCCGCACACGAGCGGCGAGAGGAACGCGCCCAGGTTGATGCCCATGTAAAAGATGGTAAACGCCCTATCTTTGCGGGCGTCGTTGGGCGCGTACATCTTGCCGACGAGGGTGGAGATGTTAGGCTTGAAGAAGCCGTTGCCGACGATCAAGAACCCGAGCGCGGTGAAGAAGAACGGGAGTTGCTCGAAGGCCATTAAAAAGTGGCCGACGGCCATGAGCACGCCGCCGAGCAGGATGGCCGAGCGGAGCCCGAGGTACCGATCGGCGAGGAAGCCGCCGAGGAGCGGTGTGAGGTAAACCAAGCTCGTGTACCATTTGTACACCGAGGAGGACTCTTTGGGCGCCCACCCGATCTGGTTCACCAGATACAGCATGAGGAGCGCGCGCATGCCATAAAAGCTGAAGCGCTCCCACATCTCGGTGGCGAAGAGCACGTAGAGGCCGCGCGGGTGCGGGGCCTCTTCCTCGGGGGTGTGGGCTTGGGTCACGATCGGCGAGCGGAGCCGGTTATGGGCGGGATGTCAAGATGTTCGCTCGGGGATGACGAAGGGGGGTTATCGCCTTACGGGCTCCGTGGGACCCGGTCGCCCGCGCGGGGGGCCCGTCTAGACCCTAACGTGGACTCGCGTCACGTGGAGGAAGGCAAGGTGATCGCCCCCCTTCGGGCTCCCCCCCACTCCGCCCTTCGGCGATAACCCCCCTTCGTCACCCCTCGCTCGACTGGCCCTCTTCTACCACGCAATACGTCGCTTGGAGGACGCTTGGGTTGCTCTCGCCCTCTGACTCCTCCTCTCCCCGGAAGGGGAGAGGATCTCGGAGGGTGAGGGTCTAAGGAATAGGCTCGGACACGTGAAGGCGCTCTGCGATATTCCAGAGGGTCCCAAGAACTGTTGGCGTAGTGGAGAGCGCATTGAGCAATGGTGGGACGATCAAAGAAGGTTCGTATCCTTCGAGAAAATATGCTGCCCTAGACCGTACATCCTCGGACGGATCTGATAAGGCTGAAAGAAACAGGCGTCTCTTCTCCTCGCTCCCGGAACCAGCAACGAGGCGGATAGCCGCTTTTCGAATCGACGCATCTGGATCGCATAACGCTTCGAGCGCAAATTTGGTGTGTTCCCATTTTTTACTGACAAGTCCTTCCAGAGCAGCACGCCGTACCCTTGCCGACGGATGTTTTGTATGTGCGAGTAAAGCGGCATCAGCCTGTTCGCTTTCGATGTAGCCGAGAATGAGCAAAGCGCCCACAATCGCCTGTTCATTCGAAGTCTCAAGCTGCATAAGCACTCGCTGCTCAATTCCCGCGTCGGAGGGACGGGATGCAATGGTGCGCGCGATTTGAACCGGAGGCCAGTCCGTCTCATCGTATGTTTTTGGTGAATTAATAAGCATGTCAAAGAGGCCATCTGAGCCACCCTCGGACGTGAGATCGTCTAACCCTGCAGTAGCTGACATCCGAACGTCCCAATCTGGATCAAAACGAGCCATTCGGAGCAGAGCTTCTTTGGTCTCCGCAGATTTATAGGATTGGTCTGCCAACCAGTTCGCGGCTAAACTCCGTACCCGTGGAGATGGGTCGCTCGCGATCCTCAGCAGAAGTTCCATGGGGAATTGGAAATATGGGCCGTCCTCACTTTCCGGGATCTGGGTATCCTCAAAAGCGCAAAGCGCAGTGAATCGGACATCGGAATCCGGGTCATTTAAAAAGCGTAGAAGCAAGGCCATGGGCGTGCTCGATGTCGAGATCAAAAGGTCGACGGCCGCAGCCCGTGCCCGAGGTGATGGCCCTGTAGCAATAATTTCAAGGTTCGCTTCGACTTCTTGGATACCAATGCTCTTGAGTGCGAACATGGCAGAAATTCGCATTCGTTCATCGTTATCATCCAGGAGATCGAGCAACCAGCGCACGTCGCTCACCGTGCCAAGCCAGCCAAGCGCGTCCACCGCAGCTGTACGATGCTCAGAGCCGTACGCGCGGGCGATCAAACTGGCTTCCACGTTAGCAGCGAGGTCATAAAGCCTAAGCTCCTTCAAACACTCGATCGCTCGCAGCCACGAAGGGCGCGCGCACACCCAATCAGTCAGGGCCTCCGCCACCTGCTTCTTCATGGCCTCCGGC
>CAYTJL010000368.1:3596-7215 GCA_964437785.1 uncultured Polyangiaceae bacterium | reverse complement strand
GTCGTTGGACGCGCGGGCTTCACCTCGCTGCCGACGATGATCGCGGCGCGCTCGACGTACGGAAGCGCGCGCGCAGGCGCGTACGGCGCGAGCGCGGCGGCGAGCTCGGCGACGGATTGGAAGCGGCGATCGCGATCTTTTTCGAGCGCGTGAAGGATCACGGCTTCGAGGCCGGAGGGCAGATCCGCGCGATGTTGCGCGAGCGATTCGGGCGGATAGAAGTGCACCTTGGTGACGACCTCGCCGAAGCTCTGCGCGCGGAACGGCGTCGAGCAGGAGAGCAGCTCGTAGAGCGTGACGCCGAGCGACCACACGTCGGTGCGCGCATCGACCTCGTTCGAGGCTTTGAGCGCTTCGGGCGACATGTAGAGCGGCGAGCCGAGGAGCTGCGTGGGCGCGGTGAGCGCGAGCTCGGCGCTTTGGTTCTTCGAGACGCCGAAGTCGAGCACCTTGATGCACGGCGCTCCGCTCGCGTCGCGCGTGAGGAAGAGGTTTGGGGGTTTGATGTCGCGATGCACGATGCCCGCGGCGTGCGCCTCGCCGAGCGCTTCGGACGCTTGCAGCACGTATTCGATCGCGTCTTCGATCGGGAGCGGGCCGCGCGCCTTGATCTCGGCGCCGAGGTCGCGGCCATCGAGAAGCTCCATCGCGAGATAGGGAGCGCCGCGATCGGTCGTGCCCACGTCGAGCACGCGCGCGACGTGTTGGCTCTTGAGCTTCACCGCGGCGCGTGCCTCACGCACGAAGCGCGCGCGTTGCTCGTCGGTCGTCTCGCTCGCGGCGGAGAGCAAGAGCTTGATCGCCACCTCTTGATCGAGCCCGATGTGCTTGGCCGCAGCGACGACGCCCATGTTGCCCATGCCGAGCACGCGCGTGACGCTGTACTTGCCAGCGATCACCTCGCCCACGTCGATCAGATCGCGATGTCGTTGCATGGTCCTTCCCCTTACCCTGCGCCTCTAGGATCGCTGGACGCTTCGCCGAAGTCGAGCAGCGGCCCTCCCATCCGCGGCGGTGGCTCGCGTATCCCGAGGGTCTTCACGGCGCGTCGCAACGTCTCGATCGCGCGCGTGTGCCAGATGTACGCGGTGTTGCGATGAACGCCGAGGAGCGGCGCCGTGTGCTCGATGTCGTAGTCCTCGACGTAGACGAGCTTGAGGATCTTTCGTTGTCCCTCGGGCATGGTGCGCAGCGCGGCGGCGAGCGCATTGCGAAGCTGCTCCGCGCTCTCGGCGTGGTTGAGCTGCGCTTCGGGATCGCGCTCGTCGGCGTCGTCGGCCGTGGTGATGGCGACCGTCGCGATGGCCTCGAAGAACCCGACGAGACGACGTTTGAGCTCATCGTCATCGTGGTCGAGGATGTTGAAATCGTCGCGGTGCGCGGTCTGCACGCGACACGCAGCGCGGAACATCGCGCGCTCGCGACGCATGCGCCGGCTCGTGGTCCGCACGACGCGCAGCATCGCGCCGCGGATGTAGTGGCGCGCGTAGCTCTCCCAGCTCGTGTTGGCTTCGTGGACGTACAACGAGACCGCGCGCACGAGCGAGAAGCGGCCTGCGCTGAGCAAGTCATCCTGCTCGACCGCGCCCTGAAAGCGAGAGGCGATCGCCGCAGCCTCACGCTGCACGAGCCCCTCGACCGCGCCCACCAAGAGCTCTTCGCGCTGCTTCTTGCGCAGGCGAGAGGCGTTGTCGTCGTCGATCGGGCTCATGCGCCTTCGGCACTTCCTTTCCCGCCGCGCTCGCGATCGGGCATCAACGCGCCGGTCGGCACGTCCCCGCTCTTATCGACGCCGGGCCGGCTGCGGAGCTGCTTCAGGATCGCTTGGGCCATCGGGTGGTTGTCCGCGGCGTCGCTGAGGATCTCGTGGAGCGTCGCCATGTCCTCCGCGGAGACCTTGCCTTGAAACTTGGCGAGCGCTTGTTGGATGAAGTCTTCGGTCAACGGGTCGGGGTGAGGTGCGGACTTGGGAGGGTTCGACATGGGCTAGGCTCCGAGATAGGTGGATACGTAACAACATTAAGGACGAAGAACCAAGACGGCGATCACGGCCGCTGCGAGCGACACGACGATCGCGCACGCGATCACGATGGTGGCCGAGAACGAGCGCCGCGGGGCGTGCGTCCGCGCGGTCGGCGGCGCGCTCATCGGCGCATCGATCATCATTGAGGAAGAGGGCTTTGCGACAACCGGCGACCGAGCAGGCTCGAACGCCGTTGCGCTCGCGGGGGGCGGCGGAGCCGGGGGCGGGGGCGCCGCAAGGACCGCGCGCACAACGTCGTTGGAGGCGCCGATCGGCACGGTCCCGCCAGGGCCGAGCGAAGGAGAGATATCGAGCGTGCCCCCAACGTTCATGGGTTTGGTCGCTGCGAGTGGCACCGTGCCCGTGAGCGGTGCCGTGCCTCCGAGAGCCCCAAGACCCGCCGCGACCTTGACGCTCGCCGAGGGAAAACGAAGGACATCCGGGTCCGGCGTTGGCCTTGGAGATTGATAATCACGCTTGCCATCCACCGAGGTCCGCTCCGCGAGCATCGGCTCACCCGGGAGTGGATCGAGCCTCACCTTGCCTTCGGCGGCGTCGCGTTCGAGCCGTTCGAGGAGGGCCGAGAGCGCGCCGGCCATGGCGCGGATGGTGGGATATCGATCGGCCGGCTCTTTGGCGAGAGCGCGGAGCACCACGTCATCGGCGTAGCTCGGCAAACCGGCGAGCACGGCGACGGGCAGCGGAGCGACGTTGAGCTGATGCCGAATCAGCTCTTGTGTGTCGCGCAGGTGGGCCTCGAACGGGTGAGAGCCGCTCAACATGAGCCAGAGCGTGACGCCCAGCCCATACACGTCGAAGGCCGGCGTCGGCGTCGCGCCGCGCAGATGTTCGGGCGCCATGAACGCGAGGGTCCCGAGCCCCACCTTGCCCTTGGTGGTCTTGAGGCCCGCGGGGAAGACCTTGGCAAACCAAAAGTCGAGCACCTTGATGGAGCGGTCTTTGGTCAAAAACAGGTTCTCGGGCTTGACGTCGCGGTGAATGACGCCGTTCTCGTGCGCCGCTGCGAGCCCCCACGCCGCCTCGATCGCGATGGTGAGCGCGAGCCGAGGAGAGAGCCTACGTTGTTGGGGTGAGCCCATGCCGATCAACGCGCCCACGGTCGCGCCGGTGAGGAGCTCGCTCAAGGCCCACACCATCCCATCCGGCTCACACCCGATGTCCTCGACGCGCACCACGTTCGCGTGTTGGATCGCGTAATGGGCCCTCGCGGCGGCGAGCGCGCGCGCGACCTTTTCGGCGTCCGCGGTGTCCTCCAGGTGCATGACCTTGAGGGCAAAGCGCTCCTGCTTGTGGATGTGATTCACCTCGTAGACCTGCCCGCTGTAACCCTCGGCGATGAGGCGAACCACGTCGAGCTGGTTGCGAAAGCGATCACCAGGTTGAAAGACAGGGGGCATGTCAGCGCGCCCTCCCGACGACAAGGAACGTGACGAGCAGCGAAAAGGCCGTGCAGCCGAGCACCAACAGAACCGCCGCGGTCAAGCTCATCTGCGCGCGTTGCAGCCTTGTCCAAAGGCCCGGTGGGCGATCTTCGTCCAACGCTGCTTTGGGCGCGAGCGCCGCGGCGATGGCGTC
>CAYTJL010000368.1:1262-3496 GCA_964437785.1 uncultured Polyangiaceae bacterium | reverse complement strand
GTGGGCGATCTTCGTCCAACGCTGCTTTGGGCGCGAGCGCCGCGGCGATGGCGTCGGCAAAGTCTTTTGCCGACACGAAGCGATCCGCAGGGTCTTTGGCGAGCGCGCGGAGCACCACGGTATCGAGCGCGGGGGAGAGGGTGCTCACGTGCGCGGACGGCGGGCGCGGGGCCTCGTGGACGTGAGCGTCCAAGATGGCTGTCATGTCGCCCGCCCAGCGATCGAAAGGCCCTTGGCCGGCCACCATCGCATAGAGCACGAGCCCGGCGCCGTAGAGGTCTGTCCGCTCGTCCACGGGCATGCACAGGGCTTGTTCGGGGGACAGATAACGTGGGGTCCCGATGGTCGCGCCCTCGCGGCTTTGATACGCAGGCGGCGGCACATGGGTGCTGTGCGGGAGCACCTTGGCGATCCCAAAGTCGAGGATCTTGACGGGGCGCTCGCCCCCTTCGTTCCAGCCGCGCGCGTCGCAAAGAAAGATGTTTTCGGGCTTGATGTCGCGATGGACCACGCCGATCGCGTGCGCCGCGGAGAGGCCATCGAGCACGGCCTTCATGATGGCGAACGCCTCTTGTACGGGGAGCGGCCCACGGCGGCGGAGCTCTTCATGAAGGGTGCGGCCATAGAGCCGTTCCATCACGACAAAGGGATTGCCATCCGCCGTCACGCCGATGTCGGAGACCTGGACGATCGAGGGGTGGTCGAGCCGGCCCAACACCTGCGCTTCCGAAAGGAACCGGCCGCGCATGGTGGGTGAGCCCCCGTCGCCCATGTGCAGCACCTTGATCGCAAAGCGCTTGCCCAAGTGGATGTGCTCGACCTCGACCACCTTGGCGCTGCCCCCTTGGCCGAGCGGCCCGAGCACGCGATAGTGCTCGCCGAACGGCTCGGGGGCAGGGGGTGGGCGCGTCGTCAGCTCGTTGGGAGATGCCATGGATGGATAGAGCTCCGCCAAGCGGCCCGCGAGCGGATCGGGGGCCATCTACCAACGAGATGACCCGCACCCCTCCGCCGATCACAAAGAAATCGACACGGGGGGCCAAAATATTTTTTGTCGGGGGCCGGCGGTCGATTTCTTTGTGATCGGGGCGCGGCTGCGGGTCATTTAGGGGGCAAAGGGAATCGCTCGGTTCGCCGCCCGAGAGGGCGGAGGTGTGCCCGGACGCCCCCGCATCGACGCGGGCGCGGCCCCGAGCTCCACGCTCGTAAGGAGATGGTCCATCATGTCGCGCCTCGTCTACCTCGCGGGCGGAGCCTCACAACAAGGCTCCGCACGCGCCACGAACCAAGACGCGTTTCTACTTCTGCCTCTTCATGGTGTCTTTGCCGTCGCCGATGGCATCTCGGGCAAGCCCGCGGGGGACGTTGCTTCTCTGCTCGTGATCGAGGGCATCCGCGACGCGTTCGTGAACGAAAACGCCACCTGGCCCGATGGCATCCCCACCGACCACGGCGATCGCCTTCGCAAAGCCCTCTTGCTCGCGAGCCGGCGCGTCACCTCTGCGCAGGAGAAACAAGGGCTCGACATGGGCTCGACGGTGGCCGCGGTCCTCATCGGCCGGCACCACGCCACGATCGGTCACATGGGTGATAGCCGCGTGCTCCTCCTTCGGGATGGGGCCCTGACGCTCCTCACCCGCGATCACACCTCTGTTCCTCGCATGATCGCGCTTGGTGTCGATCCGACGATCGCCAACGTGATCGGCTCGGGCCTCGATCGATGGGCAGGAAAGATCACGGCCATGCCCGAGATTCGTGTGGAGAAGCTCGCGCGGGGAGACGCGCTGATCCTTGTGACCGATGGCATTACGAGCGTGCTTGATGAGGGGGCGATGGTTCGGCTCCTCGTCGAGCAAGAGGAGCCGCAGAGCGCCGCCGAACAGCTCCTCGCTTGTGCGGTATCAGCCGGCGGGCGCGATGACATGACCGCTGTCGTGCTGCGGTTCGAGACGTACCCCGAAGAAGAGAAGCCGTCGTGAGCGCCCAAGCCCCAAAGCTCCACGCGCTCCCTCCGGCGGAGGACCCCGCCGCTTATGAGCGGCGCAAGGTCCGCGAGCTGCTCATCTTCGCGGTCGATGGGTTGGTTACGCAGCGGGCGAGCTACTACACCTCTCGATTTCGTGGTTGCGTGGAGCGCGATGAGCTGGTGAGTGTCGGCTCGTTTGCGCTCGCGCGTGCCGCCTCGCGCTTTGTCCCGGAGCGCGGCGCCGCGTGGAGGAGCTTCGCGCGCCAAT
>CAYTJL010000368.1:0-1162 GCA_964437785.1 uncultured Polyangiaceae bacterium | reverse complement strand
GCCTCGCGCTTTGTCCCGGAGCGCGGCGCCGCGTGGAGGAGCTTCGCGCGCCAATGGATCAACGGCGCCATGTTGCGCGCCGTGCGCACCACGCAGCAAAGGGCCCGGCGCGAACGCGCCATGTTCCTTGCGGCGTCTCGGATTCAAACGGCGTATCGCGACGACTACGACGTGCTCAATCATCAAGACGCCGTGCTCGCGACCAAGCTCACCTCATTCTTCGAGGCGATCCTCATCGTGAGCATGACCGCGGCGTGTGACGAGGACGCGCAGAACCCCGAGGCCGAGCTCGAAGCGATCGAGACCTCCCACGCGCTGCGCGACGCGATCGCGGCGGCCCTCCGCGTCATGCCCCCTCAAGACAAGAAGATGATTTGGCTCATCTACCACGAAGGGTACGACATCGAGGAGACGACAGGGATCCTCGGTATCTCTCGCGCGACAGCGTATCGCCGGCACACGCGCGCGCTCAGCGTCTTGCGCGCCGCGGTCAAGCGGCTCGACATCGCGCACCCTCCGCCCATGAGGCGCTGGCCCCTCCTCGACATGAGCGGGCTGAACGACCCATAACGCCGCTCCTGCTTCGATGCTGGCACGTCGTCTCTCTTCAAAACGTGGGGATTGGACAAGGAACCATGAGCAGGTTTGAACCGCATCGTGTTTGGGTGAGCGCAGTTGCGAGCGATCGCGGCAAGGAGCGTTTCTTGAATCAAGACCGCTTCCTCGCGCTCCCTTCGCGTGGGCTCTTCCTCGTGGCGGATGGGATGGGCGGCGCCCCCGCGGGGGAGCTCGCCGCCGATCTTGCGATAGGGCTCGTCTCCGACGCGATCACGAATCCTTCCATCGTTTGGCCCGCGACCATCCGGCCGCCGCCGTCCAACGACAAGATGGCGCTGCTCGTCGCCGCGATCGAGCGCGCCAACCTCAAGGTCTTTCGTCAGGCCGAGGGGACACCGCTCCACGGGATGGGCAGCACCATCGCGGCGATGCTCGCGGACGGGCCGAACGCGGCGATCGCCCACCTCGGCGACAGCCGCATTTACCGGCTTCGCCAAGGGACGCTCACGCCGCTCACCGAAGATCACACCGTCTACAACGAGCTGCAACGTCGGGGCGCGACCAAAGCCGAGATCGACGCGCTCGAACGCCCGCACGCGCTCAC
>CAYTJL010000367.1:0-7391 GCA_964437785.1 uncultured Polyangiaceae bacterium | reverse complement strand
CGGCCGACGCCGAAGGGGTCTATTGGACAAACTCCAATGGATCGGTGTGGAGCGCGGACCCCGGCGGAGGCGGGCCTCACCCGATCGCGACCGGGCTCGGCCAAACGCTCACGATGATCGCCGCCGGCGAAGAGGCCGTGTACGTGGTCGATCACGCGACGGCGCTCTGGAAGGTGCCGAAAGACGGGTCGAGCCCAACACCCCTCGTCCAAGGGCCCGTCATCTCCGTCGCGCTCGGGGACGACGGCGTGTATTTCACCAAGGGGGATGGGGTTTGGCGCGTGGGCAAAGACGGCGGCGAAGCGCAGCAAATCGCCGAGATCGACGCCGCGGGCTCGATCGCGCTCGACGGCGAGGACGTGTATGTCAAGACCGCGGGCATCGCCGGCGACCCGAACGTACGTGTGCTGTCCGTCCCCAAAGCGGGCGGCCCGGCGACCCTCATCACCGAGATGCAACAAGAATACGCCTACACCTCACAAGAGGTCGCCGCGCGCGGCGGGTACGTCTATTGGCTGAACAGCTCCGAAGGGACCGTCTCGCGCGCGCCTTCGGGCGGCGGGCCCAAAGAGGATCTCCTCACGGGGCTCGCAGATCCGATGAGCCTCCTCGCCGACGGAGCATCGTTGTACGTCACGGTGCGCGGAAAAGACGGCGGATCGATGGATGATCGCGCGGTCATCAAGGTGCCTTTCGGCGGCGGCGCGCCCGTCTTCGTGGCGCACGGCGCCATGGTCAGCGCGTATGTCCTCGCCGCCGACAAGACATTTGTTTACTGGACGGAGTATGTCGTGTCAGGGCCTGTCCACGCCGCGTGCAAGTGACGAGCGCGCCTCGTCCCTGAAATAACTGGCGCGCGCCCCTCGCTCCATGCGAGCCTCGGGGCATGGAGTGGCCCGCGTCCATCCAAAGCGTCGACGAGGCGTTCCTACGTTCGGCGCACGGCGCTCCGTCGTGGGCCGTGCCGCTCTTCTTCGTCCTCACCACCGTCGGCGCGGGGTGGGGGATGGTGACGTTCATCCCCTTCTTGATCCGCAAACAAACCCGCAGGATCACGCTTTATCTCATCCTCGCGCTCTCGATGACGAGCGCGCTCACCACCACGCTCAAGGCCCTCTTCGGCAGGCCTAGGCCGTGCGAGGCGCTCGGGTGGTGTGAGGCCATCGCGGTGCGATCGCCGGGGGGCTATTCGTTCCCGAGCGGCCATGCGTCAGGCGCGTTTGCGTTCGCCTCGTTCATCGCGGTCGTGGCGCCGCGCTGGGCCGTCCCCGCGTTCGTGTTCGCCTTCGGCAGCGCGTGGTCGCGGTGCGCGCTCGGCGTCCACTACCCGAGCGACGTGATCGCCGGCGCGCTCCTCGGCACGTTGATGGGAACCTCCGTCGCCAAGCTCGCCCTCGCCCGCTCCAAAGCAAAGGTCGCTTCAAAAGCCAACGGGAAGATGCGCGCGATCGAGCGCGCCGCCGCGGCCGAATAGAGCCGGGCGGAGAGCGGCAAAAAAAATGCTTGACATCGGTATGCGCGTCGCTATTGAATCGTAGTCAACAAGGAGACGCCCCATGCACGCCGTCGCTGAAGCGCCCGTGACTGAGTCGCGACCCACGTCGATTCGCCCGCGTCCTTCGCCTGCTTCGTTCGAGGAGCCTTTGCCCCGCCGCTGGTTCGGCGGGCTGCCCGTGCCCACGCACCTCGTCAACGCGGTCAATCTGCTGTTCCCCGCCGGGGAGCGGTTCTTCGTGCGCAGCGTCCGCCATTACCTCGATCACATCGATGATCCCGTCCTCCGCGCCCAGATCAAAGGCTTCTTTGGCCAAGAGGGCAGGCACGCCGGAGCGCACGAGAAGTTCTTCGAGGTGATGGAGTCGCACGGGCTCGAGATCCGCGACTTCCTCGAACGCTATGAGAGCATCGCGTATGGCTTCGTCGAGCCGCGCGTCTCGCCCGAGCTGCGCCTCGCGGTCACCGTCGCGCTCGAGCACTACACGGCCATCTTGGCGGAGGGGGTGTTCACGCTCGACATCCTCGCTCCTGCCCACCCCGAGATGCAAAAGCTCCTTTATTGGCACGCCGCGGAGGAGATCGAGCACAAGTCGGTCGCCTTCGACGTGCTCGCCAAGGTGGCGCCGAGCTACCCGCTCAGGATGGCGGGGCTCGCGCTCGCCACGGTCGGTCTCGCGGGCTTTTGGGCCGTCGCGTTCGTCATGTTGATGCGCCAAGAGAAGGCGCTCGCGGGCGGCGAGAGGCTCAATTACAAGCGGCTCCGAAAAGACCGCTCCATCCTCCGCGACGTGTTCCTCCACGGGATCCGCGAGTACATGAGGCGTGACTTCCACCCTTCGCAGAAGCCCAATGATCACCTCGCACAGAGCTTCCTCGCCCGTGAGGGCATCGCCTGAGGCGACCCATGAACGACGCTCGAGACCAAAAACCGCTCTCCGTCGCGATCATCGGCTCGGGCTTCTCGGGGCTCTGCCTCGGCGCGATGCTCAAGCGCGAGGGCATCGACGATTTCGTCATCCTCGAGAAAGCCGACGACGTCGGCGGCACCTGGCGCGACAACTCCTATCCAGGCGCCGCGTGCGACATCCCCTCTCACCTCTATTCGTTCTCCTTCGAGCCCAAGTCGGATTGGAGCCGCGTCTACCCGCCGCAGCCCGAGATCCTCGAGTACCTGCGCCATTGCTCGCGGAAATTCGGGCTCGTGCCCCATCTCCGCTTCGGGCGCGAGGTGACCGCGGCGAGGTTCGATGAGGCGGAGGGGGTTTGGACCCTCGAGACCGCCTCCGGCGAGACGATCCGCGCCCGCGCGATCGCGCTCGGCAACGGCGGGCTCCACATCCCGTCGTATCCCACCATCCCTGGTCTCGCCTCGTTCGAAGGCAAGACGTTCCACTCGGCGCGCTGGGACCACAGCTACGATTTGACCGGCAAGACCGTCGCGGTCATCGGCACGGGCGCGAGCGCCATCCAGTTCGTCCCCCAGATTCAGCCCAAGGTCAAGAAGCTCTATCTGTTCCAGCGCACGCCGCCGTGGATCGTGCCGAAGCCCGACCGGCCCATCACCGATCGTGAAAAGTGGGTGTTCTCGAACGTGCCTTTGGCGCGCTACGCCCACCGCGCCAAGATCTATTGGACGAACGAGCTCAAGGGCAGCGGGTTCACCGTCGATCCGCGCATCTTTCAATGGGCCGAGAAGCTCGTTTTGCGTTACCTCCGCTCCCAGGTCAAGGACCCGGCGCTGCGCCAAAAGCTCACGCCGAGCTACCGTATGGGCTGCAAGCGCATCTTGCTCTCGAACGACTATTACCCCGCGCTCACCCAGCCCAACGTCGAGGTCGTGACCGAGGGCATCGCCGAGGCGACCTCGACGGGGCTCCGCACCAACGACGGCGCGCACTGCGAGGTCGACGCCGTCCTCTTCGGCACGGGCTTCAACGCGTCGGGCTACTTGTCCAAGATCGCCATTTACGGGCTCGGCGGGCGCGAGGTGAACGCCTGTTGGCACGACAAGCCCGGCACCTATTACGGCGTCACCGCCTCGGGCTTCCCCAACCTCTTCTTGCTGATGGGGCCCAACACCGGGCTCGGCCACAACTCGATGGTGTTCATGATCGAGGCCCAGTCGCGCTACGCGCTCCAGTGCATCAAGGCGATGCGGCAACGGCACATCGCGTGGATGGATGTGCGCGCCGACGTCCAAGACGCGTATTACAAAGACCTCCAAGATCGGCTCAAAGGCACGGTGTGGTCGTCGGGCTGCGTGAGCTGGTATCAAGACGAAACCGGCCACAACCTCGCGCTCTGGCCCGGCACCACGTTCGAATATTGGTGGAAGACCCGCACGGTCAACCTCGACCACTACGACCTCCACCGCGCGTGGTCGTCCCCCGCCGCTTGAGGCGAGCGCTCGCGACGCATTGACAACGCCGATGGTTCGGGCACCCTTCATGGCTCGCCCGAACCCTTATGGCTGAAGACGACAAGAGCAAAGCGCCCTCCCAGGGCTTGTTCGCCCAAATCAAGCAGAGCTTCTCGCACGCGCCCCGCACGCTCGGGCTCGTGATCCGCTCGTCCCCCAAGGGGAGCGCCGCGCTCTTCGCGCTCACGCTGCTCGCGTCCGTCGTGCCGCTCGGCATCGTTTATACGGGCAAGGTCATCATGGAGGCGGTCGTCGCGCGGAGGATGCGCGACGCGATGGTGTGGGTCACGGTCGAGCTCGCCCTCGTCGCGGCGCAGATCCTCGTGCAGCGCGGGCTCGGGCTCACGCGCGCGCTCATCGGCGCCCGGCTCGGGCTCGACGTGAACCTCACCATCTTGGAGAAGGCGCGGGCGCTGCCGCTCGCGAGCTTCGAAGACCCCGAGTTCTACGACAAGCTCACGCGCGCGCGGCGCGAGGCGGGGTCGCGGCCCATCTCGGTGGTGAGCGAGAGCGTGCAAATCATCCAAAACATCCTCACGCTCGCGGGGTACGTGGCCTTCCTCGTGCGGTGGAGCCCGCTCGCGGTCGCGGCGCTCTTCGCGGCGTCCATCCCGGCCGCCGTCGTCGAGATGAGGCTCTCGGGCGCGGCGTTCCGCATGCGCAACTGGCGATCTCCCGAGGCGCGGCGGATGAACTATTTGGAGTACCTCCTCGCGAACGACGAGCACGCCAAAGAGGTCAAGCTCCTCGATCTCGGCCCCTTCCTCATCGAGCGGTATCGCGCGCTCGGCGAGACGTTCTATCGCGAGGACAAGGCGCTCGCCGTGCGCCGCGCGGTGTACGCGTCGCTCCTCTCGCTGCTCTCGTCGGCGGCGTTCTACGGCGCGTACGCGCTCGTGGCCGTCGCCGCGGTCAAAGGCACCTTGTCGCTCGGCGACATGGTGCTTTATCTGCTCGCGCTCCGGCAGGGGCAACAAGCGTTCTCCTCCATCCTCACGGCGGTGGGCGGCATGGTCGAGGACAACCTCTACATGTCGAACCTCTTCTCGTTCCTCGCGATGGGCGAAGCCGAGCGGGACGAGGCGAGCGAGGAGCCGGCGAACGGGGAGGGGGCGTATGGAGACGGCGAGCGGGGGATTCGGCTCGAAGGGCTCTCGTTCCAGTATCCGGGCAAAGACACCTTCGCGCTCGACGACATCAACGTGTTCATCCCCGCGGGCAAATCGCTGGCGATCGTGGGCCACAACGGGGCTGGCAAGAGCACGCTCATCAAGCTCCTCACGCGGCTCTACACGCCGACCAAGGGCCGTATCCTGCTCGACGGCAAGGACCTCGGCGACTACGAGGACGCCGAGCTCCGCGCGCGGCTCAGCGTGGTGTTCCAAGACTTCAACCAATATCAATTTTCGCTCCGCGACAACATCGGTTTGGGCAGCCTCCCGGACCGCGAGGACGACGCGCGGGTCCTCTCGGCGGCGGATCTGGGCGGCGCGGCGGCGCTCGCCAAGAGCCTCCCCAAAGGGCTCGACGCGCAGCTCGGGCGCTGGTTCAAAGAGGGCGTGGAGCTGTCGGGCGGCCAATGGCAGAAGATCGCGCTCTCGCGCGCGTTCATGCGCAGGAGCGCGGACATCTTGGTGCTCGACGAGCCCACCGCCGCGCTCGACGCCGAGGCGGAGCACGCGGTCTTCGAACGCTTTCGCACGCTGACCGAGGGCAAGACCGCTATCCTCATCTCCCACCGATTCCCCACCGTGCGCATGGCCGACCACATCCTCGTCATCGAGCAGGGCAAGCTCCTCGAACAAGGCACCCACGATGAGCTCGTGTCGGCGGGCGGGCGCTACGCCGCGCTCTTCGATTTGCAGGCCAAGGGATATCGCTGAGCGCGCCCTCAAGGGTGCCTTTGGGCGGGCACGTGCCCGGCACCGGGCACGGGCACGGGCGTCCCAAAAGGGGCTCCTGTGGATAACTTATCTCATGATTTCCCGGACAAAGCTCAGGGGGCATTATGGAACCATGATTGCTAATAGGGCCCTCACCCCCGCGTCCTGAGGCCCAAACACATGAACACCCGCTCTCCTAACGTGCCAGCGCCGGTCGCGTCGGATCAAGAGGACGCCCCCGAGGTGGAGGTGACCGCTGATGGAGTGAAGGTCACGGTCCCTTCGCTCTCCAAGCCCACCGTCATTTCGGTGCGGTCGCAGGCGTATGAAGAGCCCCAGTTCGACGACCCCGGCGACAGGAGGGCGGCGTTCTTCCAATCGCGGCTCTCGATCACGCCAGAACCGCCGCCTACCCTGACGACGGAGAGCCCGGCGCCGAGGCTGCCCGACGGCTATCACACGCGCCTCGTCAACGAATATCGCGCGCGCTCGCGCGCTCATCTGTCGGCGACGAGCCCCCGCGCGCTCGCGGTCAGCCCTATGGCGGCCCCCGCGCCGCGCGCCAAGCGACAAGTGCGGTTCGCGTCCCCCGCGAACCCTTCGATCATCAACTGGGTCCCGATCGGTCCTTCGGTCGGCCTCAAAGGGCTCGTCGTCACCAAGCCGACGGTGAGCGGTCGCGTCAACAGCGTCGCTCCGTGCGCTGGTGGGAGGCGGGTTTATATCGGTGCGGCGAACGGCGGTGTCTGGAGGACCGATGACGCCGGCCGCACGTGGTACTCCCTCATGAACGCGTTCGATCAACACCCGACGAGCCATTTGTCGGACTCGCAGGCGGTGGGCGCAGTGGCGGTCGATCCGACGAACCCCGATAGGGTGTACGTCGGGAGCGGGGAGGCGACCAACAATGTCGACAAGTATTTCGGCGTAGGCCCCGTGATCTCGGACGACGGCGGCCTCAATTGGCGCGTGGAGTCGTGGCAAGGTGATTTTGGCACAGGCTTCTTCGAGCTGGCGGTCGATCCGACGGACCCGGAGAACGTGCTGGCCGGGGCCGATCAGGGGCTCTTCCAGCGGGTCCCGCGCAACATCGATGTCCCTGGCCTCCCCAAGAAGAAGCCTCAATCGTACCTGATCCAGCTCTTCGGCGGCGCCGCCACAGACTCCTATTGGGACGAGAGCGGTTTGGCCCTCGCGCCCGCGTGGCCGGGGGCGGCGTGGAACAACACGCCGACCGTGCTCGTGACGTTCGTTTACAAGGGCAAGCCCCGCGTGGTGCGCTACGAGTCCGCGACGGGCGTCTCCAACACATGGGTGTACGAGATGCAGCCGGACGGCTCGCCGAAGCAGCTCCAGCCCCCTCCCGCGGGGGGCAACCTGTTTTGGGGGGCGCAAAAGCTCCTCATGTCGTTCGAGCTCGGAGGGACCCAATACCTCGTCCAATACGATATGACCGGCGTGGCGCCCGCGGCCAACAACGCGACGCTCGGGCAATGGGCGGACGATGGCACCTTGAGCGCTAACCTCTTGGCGGCCGGAGCCGATCAACAATGGGGCGCGCCGGGCGGCGCGCCCTGGACCGCGCTCGTGCC
>CAYTJL010000366.1:0-7403 GCA_964437785.1 uncultured Polyangiaceae bacterium | reverse complement strand
AACCTCCGCAAGACGCGCGATCTGCTCCTCCCCCGCCTCCTCTCCGGCCAGCTCTCCGTGGAGCCCTCCCCATGAGCGCTTACTCCGAAAAAGCCCTCGTCGAAGAGTCCACCCTCGAAATCCTCGCCGCTCTGGGCTGGCCCCGAGCCTCGGCCCAGCACGAGGCGCTTGGCCCCCAAGGCACCTTTGGCCGGGAGAGCCAACACGCCGTCGTCTTGGTCCCCCGCCTCCGAGCGGCTCTTCACAAGCTCAACCCGGCCGCGCCCCAACCCGCGATCGATCGCGCCCTCGAAGAGCTGCTCCGCGACCGCTCCGCCATGGGCCTCGCCGCAGCCAACCGCGAGGTCCATCGCCTCGTCACCCAAGGCATCGGCGTCGCCGTCAAAGACGCGGCCACGGGCAAGGAAGAGCTTTTTACCCTGCGCGCCGTGGATTGGCAAAGGCCCGACGACAACGACTTTCTCGCCGTCTCGCAGCTCAGCATCAAAGGCCCGCTCTACGGCTGTATCCCCGACGTCCTGCTCTACGTCAATGGGCTTCCATGGGTGGTCATCGAGCTGAAGCGGCCCGGCGTCAACGTGCGCCAAGCCTTCGACGAGAACCTAACGAGCTACAAACACCCGCAAAACGGCGTGCCGCAGCTCTTTTCGTACAACGCCTTTCTCATCGCCTCGAACGGCACCGAGAGCAAGGTCGGGTCGCTCACGGCTGATTGGGATCGCTTCTTTGATTGGAAGCGCGCCGACGGCGAGCTCGACGAGCGCCGCGCGTCCCTCGATGTCTTGCTCCGCGGCACCTGCAACAAGCACAGGCTCCTCGATCTGGTCCGAAACTTCACCCTCTTTTCGCAGCACAAGACTGGGCTCTCCAAGATCCTCGCGCAAAACCACCAATTCCTCGGCGTCAACAACGCGCTTGACGCGACGCTCGTTGCGCGCGGCGAAGGCCACGGGCGGGCCGGCGTGTTTTGGCACACGCAGGGCTCGGGCAAGAGCTTTTCGATGGTCTTTTACGCCCAAAAGATCCTCCGCACCATCCCAGGGAATTGGACGTTCGTCATCGTCACCGATCGCGTCGAGCTGGATGATCAAATCGCCAAGACCTTTGCCGCGTGCGGCGCCGTGGACGACGCGTTGGCGTGCCACGCATCGAGCGGCAAGCACTTGCAGCAGCTCCTCCGCGAGAACCATCGTTACGTCTTTACGCTCATCCACAAGTTCCAAAGCCCCGAGGTGCTCAACACCGGGCGCGACATCGTCGTCATCGTGGACGAGGCGCACCGCTCGCAATACGAGACGCTGGCGATGAACATGCGCGCGGCGCTCCCCAACGCGCTCTTCGTCGCGTTCACGGGAACGCCGCTCATGACCAAAGGGGAAGAGCGCACGCGCGAGATGTTCGGCGACTACGTCTCCATCTATGACTTTCACCAATCGGCGGAGGACGGCGCGACCGTCCCGCTCTACTACGAGAACCGCACGCCCGAGCTGCGCCTCGTGAACCCCGACCTCGACGACGATCTGTATGACGTCATCGACGAGGCCGGCCTCAACGACGCGGACGAGGGTCGCCTGCTCAAGCGCCTCGGCGATCGCTACGACCTGATCACGCGCGACGACCGGCTCGACACGATCGCCGCCGACGTCGTAAAGCACTTTCTCGGCCTTGGATTTCACGGCAAAGCGATGGTGGTCTCGATCGACAAGGCCACCGCGTTGCGGACCTACGAGAAGGTGCGGCGCGCGTGGGACGCCGAAGCCGCTCGCGTCCGCGCCGCGCTCGCGTCCGCGTTGCCCTCCTCGCGCGAAGCGCTCGAACACCGCCTCCGCCGCCTCGAAACGATGGACATGGCCGTCATCGTCTCGCCCGCCCAAAACGAGGTCGAGGACATGCGGAAGCTCGGGATCGACATCGTCCCGCACCGCAAACGGATCGTCGAATCGCAGCCTTCGCTCGAAGAGCGCTTCAAAGATCCGAACGATCCGCTCTCGCTGGTCTTCGTGTGCGCGATGTGGCTCACGGGCTTCGACGCGCCGAGCTGCGGCGCGGTCTACCTCGACAAGCCGATGCGCAATCACACGCTGATGCAGACCATCGCCCGCGCGAACCGCGTTTATCCGGGCAAGCACAGCGGCGTGATCGTGGACTACGCCAACGTCTTCGCGTCGCTGGAGCACGCGCTCGCCCTCTACGCCACGCCGGATCGCAAGCGCGCGCCGGTCGCGAGCAAAGAGGCGCTCGTCGGCGATCTGCGCGCCGCGCTCGCCGCGCTCGACGTCTCGTGCGCCGCGTGGGGCGTGCAGCTCGACGCGCTCGAAGCCGCGAAGACCGCGCTCGATCGCCTGTCCCTCGTCGTCGCCGCCTGCAACACGCTCCTCGCGACCGACGATCGCCGCAAGACGTTTCTCGCGCAGGCGCGCTTCGCCCGCCGCCTCTACTCCGCGCTCAAACCGCACCAATTCGCGGCCGAGTTCGCGCCGCGCATGGCGACGGTGGACGCGCTTGCGGAGGCGATCGTCGCGGTGCTCGCGCCCGACAAGGCCGATCTGAGCGACGTGTTGCGCCGCATCGCCGAGGTGTTGGATCGCTCGATCGAAGGCGCGGACATCGCCGCCGTGGGCCCGCCTCCGATCGATCTCTCGCGCATCGACTGGAAGGCCCTCGCCGACAAGCTCGGGGGCTCGTCCGCCAAGTTCCTCGATTTGGAGCGGCTCAAGGCCGCGATTCGCGCGCAGCTCGATCGGCTCATCGCCGCCAACCCGACCCGCGTGGATCTGCGAGAGCGCTTCGAAGCGCTGATCGAGGCGTACAACACGGGCAGCGCCGAGCTCGACAAGCTCTTCCAAGAGCTTCTTTCGTTGAGCCGCGCGCTGACGGAGGAGGAGACCCGCCACGCGCGCGAACAGCTCACGGAGGAGGAGCTTGCGGTGTTCGATCTCCTCACGCGGCCCGGCCCGGACTTGACGCCCAGCGAACGCGACGAGGTCAAGAAGGTCGCGCGCGGGCTCCTCGCACGGCTGCGCGCGATCTTCACCGTGGATTGGCAGAAGACCACGCAGGCCCGCGCGCGCGTGCAAGAGGAGATCGAGGCGACCCTCGATGAAGGGCTGCCCCGCGCCTACACGCCGGAGATTTTCAAGGCGAAGGCCGAGGTCGTGTTCCAACACGTCTACGAGCGCGTCGGCCGCGCGGCGTGAGGCGCGCAGCGGTGCGCTTGGCGTGCGAATGTGGCGAGTGCCGAGCGCCCCATCAACGATCTCCACCCGCGGCGCGGCCTTGGTACGATCGCGCTCGTGCTCCCGCGTGCGCTCCTGCCATCGCTCTCCTTCGCGCTCAGCGCGCTCGCGCTCGCCGCACCCGCACGCGCCCAGCAGGGCCGGATCTTTGGCTCAGAGGACACGCCGCCGCAGGGGAGCCCGACCGGCCCGCGCGTGGTGATGCGGCTCGACTACGCGGCGGCCGAAGGGTGCCCCGACGATCAAGTCTTTCGCGATGCCGTTGCCGCGCGCGTGCGCTGGGGGGCGTTCGCGCCGAACGCGCCTTGGCGTCTCTCGATCCGCATTGCACGCCGCGGCGCGGGATACGAGGGGAGCGCCGAGCTGCGCAACCTAGCGGGCGCGGTTGAGTGGTCGCGCGCGCTCCCGGCAACGACACGCTGCCTCGACGCGATCGAGAACGCGGCGCTCGCGCTCGCGCTCAAGATCGATCCGCCGCGCCCGCCCGAACGCGAGCGCGAGCAGCCTTCATCGCCGAGCCTTGTTTCGCCGCCTCTTGCGCCTCCCTCGAACGATGTCGATCGTGCGCACGCCGAGCCGCGAAAGCCGTCCTCCGCGGTCTTCCGCATCGGTGCTGCGATGTGGATCGATCTGGCGACGTCGCCTCGTCCCGCAGCAGCGGTGAGCCTCGACGTGGGCTTTCGCGTCGCTTGGTTTTCGCTCGCGATCGAAGGCCGCGCGATGCCGCCCGCGAGCGCGAACGTGGGGGATGCAGGCGTCGAGATCAGCGCCGCACGCTACACCGGCGCGCTCCTCCCGTGCGGTCACGTGAGTTGGTTCGTGGGATGTGTCGTGGCCGAGCTTGGCGCGCTTCAAGGCACGTTGCGCGGAGCCGGCGCGACCGCGCCCGAACGCACGACGCTCCTTTATGCGGCCGGCGGAGCGCGGCTCGGCGTGGAGATTCCGGTCATCCCCTCGCGCCTCTTCGTGCGGCTCGCCGCGAACCTCCTCGGCGCGCGCAAGAGCGTCTTTCGGCTCGACAACGCGCCGGTTTGGGAGACGGCGGCCTTCGTGGGCGGCTTCGGGGTAGGGCTGAATGCGACTTTTTGAAGAACGTTTCGCCCAGCTCAACAGATTGGGCCGGCTCGACCCTGTCATGGGTATGGGCGATCGCTTCGAGCCTCTCTACCAAGCACACGTCGCGCGCGTTCATCATGCCGTGCGCCTCGCCGGGGTCGCCGCCCGCGACACGCCCGACGTCGTTCAAGAGGTCTTCTTCACGCTCCATCGCGAGCTTGCGCGGGGCAGGTTCGAGACGTCCCGCCCAATCGGCCCATGGCTCTACAAGGTGAGCTATCGCAAAGCGCGCGACTTTTTGGCCCTCGCGCGCCTTCGACACGAAGCGCTCATGACCGCAGAAGAAGAAGAGAGACTGCGGCAGGTCCCGAGCGGCGCCCCGACACCGGAGGACATCGCGATGACGACGATTGACGTCCATGAGCACGTCTATACGATCCTGCGCGAGATCCCGGATGAACAACGCCTCGTGCTCGTGATGTGTTATGCCGAGGGGTGGAGCATGCCCGAGATCGCCGAGACCTTGGACATCCCCCTCGACACCGGGTATTCGCGCCTCCGCGCCGCCGAGAAGAAGTTCAAGCACGTTTGGGCGGCCAAACAATCCTCCGGCGCTCCCGCGATCTTGCCTCTCGCGTTGTGGACAATGGCCGATCTGCTGAGCGCCGCACAACGCTCGACACCGGCGCTCCCCGAAGGCTTCAAAGAGGAGATGTGGCGCCGCATCGCCGCCCACATCGGCGTGGGCGCTGGAGCCGCCGCGGCAGCCTCGGCAGCGGGGTTGTTCACGGGGCGCCAAGTGGCCATCAGCGCTGCGCTCGCCGCGCTCGCGGGCGCGGGCCTTCACGCGGCGGTCTCCTCGTCCCCCGCCGCGATGTCCAAGCCCGCGCTCGCCGGAGACGCCATGATGAAGGCCGAGGCGCCGCCGCTCGCCGTCTCGTCCGATGCGCCGAGCGCTTCGGTTACTGCGTCGGCTCCTTCGGCACCTTTGACGGAGATCATGCCTTCGGCGCAGGCCACGGCGAGCGCCGCGGCCAAGCCCCATGAGAGCAGCGAGGCCAAAGAGCGAATCTTGCTCGACGGCGCGCGCGCCTCGATCACGAGCGGTGATCTCCCGGGCGCGCTCGCCGCCGTGGATCGCCATGCACGCTTGTTCCCGCGGGGACACTTGGCCCGCGAGCGAGAGGAGCTGCGCGCGTTGATCTCCTCGTATCGCGATGGGGGCCGGTGAGATGAAGCGGTCCGCGCTCGCCTTCCTGATCGGCGTCGCGGCCATTTCTACGCAATGCACGGGCTACCTCGACTTTCACACGTTGAGCGGCGCAGGGGGAACGGGAGGTGTTGGGGGCACGGGCGGAGGGCTCCTTTGCTCGCCCGGCGAGATGCGGAGTTGCTACACCGGCCCGGCGGGGACCGAGAACAAAGGGATCTGCAAAGCAGGGTTGGAGACGTGCGCGAACGACGGGATGAGCTTTGGGCCTTGTTTGGGCGAGGTCCATCCCGCCGTGGAAGACTGCGCGACCCCCGCGGACGAGGATTGCGACGGCAACGCACCGGCGTGCAAGGGGGAGGTGCTTTGGGCTAAGAGCTTCGGAGACGGGCTCAATCAGGAGGGCACGGGCATCGCGGTCGATAGCTCGGGGAACGTGCTGGTCGCAGGTTATTTCAATGGCTCAATCAACCTTGGGGGCTCCAATTTCACGAGCGCGGGTAACCTCGATGCTTTTGTCGCCAAGCTGAGCCCGAGCGGCGATCACGTGTGGAGCCGGAGCTTTGGGGATGGAGCCGATCAGGTCGCCCAAAGCATCACGACGGACGCCGCTGGTAACGTGATCATCACGGGATATTTCGCCGGAACGATCGATTTGGGCGGAGGCACCCTCACGAGCAGCAGCGCTCAAGATTATGATGTCTTCATCGCCAAGCTCGACCCGGACGGCAACCACCTTTGGAGCCGGCGCTTCGGCGACACGGCCAGCCAAGGATCACGCCGCGTCGTGGTTGATCCTGCCGGTGATGTGATCCTCGCAGGCTCCTTTGACGGAACGGTGGACTTTGGCGGAGGCTCCCTCGAAAGCGCGGGTGGGACCACGCCCGGAGGGACGGACATCTTCCTCGTGAAGCTCGACGGCGCGACAGGCGGTCACGTGTGGAGCAAGCGCTTTGGCGACGAAGGCGACCAACGGTGCAGGGCCGTGACCATCGACGCCTCGGGCAACCTGATCATCACAGGTCGTTCGGGCGGAACCGTAGACTTTGGAGGGGGACCGCTCGTGAGCACGGACACCGCGGATGTCTACGTGGCCAAGCTCGACGCGATGGGGAACCACCTGTGGAGCAAGGTATTTGGAGGCACGAGCGATCAAGTTGGTCAATGGATCACCGCGGATGCTTCGGGGAACGTGGTTGTTATTGGCACGATGAGCGGAACCGTGGATTTTGGTGGAGGCTCGCTCACGAGCAAGGGTGGAGCAGACATCTTCTTACTGAAGCTGGACCCGAGCGGCGCCCACCTTTGGAGCAAGCGTTTCGGCGACGTCGATCCTCAGCTCGGAGAGGCTGTCGAGGTGGACTCGGGGGGGAACATCCTCATCACCGGCTCGTTTGGAGGGCAAATCGACTTCGGCGGTGGGCCGCTCGCCGTAGCCGGTGGCTTGTTCTCAGATATCTTTGTTGCGAAATTTGGCGCTGATGGCGAGCACGTATGGAGCAAGCGATTCGGCGATTCCACGTTGCAAGACGGTCGCTCTATCACCGTCGATGCGATGGGGGACGTGCTCCTGTTGGGCAGGCTCCAAGGGACGGTGGACTTCAGCGGGAACGTTCTCACGAGCGCGGGGGGCGATGACCTCCTTGTCATGAAGCTCGCACCTTGACAAAAGGGCGCTCGCCCCGACCCGTAGAGCTTTTCAAAAATCGATCGAACCCTCAACGGATTCGAGGAGCTGTCCCCTGTACCTCTATAGGCGCGGCTCGCGTGGGGCCCGCCCGAGGTCATCATGCTTCTTGGGTCCTTGGCTGCGGGGCTGTGCCTCGCGCTGGTTGCGGTCGTGTGCCTTCTGCTCCTCCTGCCCCGCCGCATCGCCGCGACGGTGCGCGAAGCCCTGGCCG
>CAYTJL010000365.1:0-7406 GCA_964437785.1 uncultured Polyangiaceae bacterium | reverse complement strand
AGGCGACCCGGATCGCGCGCGCATCGATGCCGCGCTACGCGGGCTCGCGGGGATGCCTGGGAGGGACAATCGAGATGAGCACAGGAGAGATGAACCCTATTGAGCTAGCGGTCTCGCTCTATGGACAGGGCGAGTCGGCGGCCGACATCTGGACCGCGCTGGTGTCGAGCGGCGTCGCGCAGCCCGACGCAGAGGCGCTCGTCAAGAGCCTCATCCTCGCGGTGGCGCTCATCGATCAGAGGAAGCCCGCGGCGGAGATCTGGAGCGCCCTCGTCGCGGACGGGACGCCGCCGGCGACCGCCGAGGCGCTCATTCGAGATCTGGCCGAGGTCTATAAAGCGCAGAAGAAGCAGCAGCAGGAAGAGGACGACATCGCGAGCTCGGGGTTTTGCAAGCGCTGTTATGACGAGTCCTCCCCGCACTCACCCGGCAACGTGTCGAGCACCAACGGCACCGGGACCATGTTTTACGGCGGCGACCGGCCTTGCAGCCAGTGCGGCTCCGAGGTCCGCGTCCATTGGTTCACGCTCTTCGGATTGCCGATCATCCCGCTCGGGACCTATCGTTATCGCGCCATCAGCGGCGGTGGGGCGAGGACCGCGTTCATCGCGCGCAAGACGCAGATGAATTCGATGCAGGTCACGTTCCATTACATGGTCACGCTGATGCTCGTGATCGCGCTCTTCATGCTCGGGATGGCCATCCGGCCATCCAAGTGATCGAGCCCTAGCCCTCTTCGAAGCTCGGCGCGCGAGGCCGGATGTGCCTCTTTTTCCCGCGCACGCGACCTGCGATGAACGCCGCGATGGCCTCGGCCTTGGGTACGAGAGAGCCAATCTCGATGAGCTCGTCTTTGGTGTGAAAGCCCGACCCGCGCGGGCCGAGCCCGTCAATCGACGGCACACCGATGGAGGCCGTGGTGCTCGCGTCCGACCCGCCGCCGAGGAGCGGGGACTCCCCAACACCGAGCCCAGCCGCCTTGGCGTGCGCGGCATACTCCAAATAGAGCGCCGCGCTCTCTTCGCTCCGTTCGAGCGGCTGCCGCGCGACGCCGCCTTCGAGCGCGAGGCTCGTCCCAGGCACCGACGAGGATGCTTTGGCCGCAGCAGCGTTGAGCGCCTCCATCAAGGCCTCTGCGTCGCTCACGCGCTCGAACCGCAGATCGAGATGCGCCTCGGCCTCGTCCGGGATGGTGTTCTTGCTCTGCCCGCCAACCACCTTGCCGACGTTGACCGTCACGCCACGGCTCATGTCGGTGAGGCCCTGCGCAGCGTCGATGAAGCGCGCGAGCGCCCAAATGGCATTGGCACCCTCTTTGTACGCGTTGCCCGCGTGCGCGGCCTTGCCCTTGGCAATGGCCTTGACGAAGCCTGTGCCCTTGCGCTGGGTGATCACCACATCTCCCTTGCGGCCGGCTTCGAGCACGAGCGCGCACGACGCGCCGGAGAGCTCGCGCTTGAGGAGCGCTTGGCTCTCGGGCGACCCGACCTCCTCGTCCGAGACGATGATGAATTTGACCCGCGCCCGCGCGAGGAGCCCGACCTCCGAGAGCGCGCGCAAGGCCTCGATCGCCACCACGAGCCCGCCCTTCATGTCGAGCGCGCCGGGGCCGCGCACGACGTCGCCCGCGCGCGAGTAGGTCTCGAAGGTGCCCGGCGGGAAGACGGTGTCGAGATGACCGATGATCCCGATGAGCCCGTCGCTCGACGCTTCGGCGCCCTTGCTGGTCGCGATGAGGTGCGGCGCGAACCGCTCGCTGTCGACGCGCTTGACGCGCAGGCCCTCGATCTTTTGCAGATCGGCGGCGAGCATCGCGGCGACCTTGGCCCCGCCTTCGCGGTTGTCGGTGTACGAGTTTTGAAGCACGAGCCGCTCAATCGCGGCGAGCATCGCCTCCGTCCGGTTGGAGAGCGCTCCTCGAATCTGGTCGATCATGGCGGCCGAAGGATGACACGTCCAAGAGCACCGCGACCAACATATCGCTCATCACGTTCACGCCCGACCGCGCCCTCGCGATGATCCAGTCGACCGTCATGATGAGCGGCAGCGCCCCCGCGATCACCACCTCGGAGATGCCCGCGCTCCCCAAAACCAAGGGCAAAATGATGAGCCCGGCCTCGGGGATGCCCGCCACCCCCGCGCCCGCGAGGATCGACTGGACCACGATCGTGAGCTGCTTCTGCATGCCGAGCTCGGCCCCGACCGCCTGCGCCACGAAGAGCGCCGCCATCGCCTCGTAGAGCGTGATGCCATCGTTGTTGAGGTTGGTCCCCACACACGCGGCCATCCTCGCCGACGCCTTGCTCACGCCCATTTTATCGAGGCATCGGAGCGTGACTGGCACCGTCGCCAAGCTCGAATTGCACGAGAGACCGGTGATGATGGCGTCGGCGCCGTCGCCCAAATAGCGCCGCGGCGACTTCTTCCCGACCACCCACGCGATGAACGGATAATAAACGAGCGAGTGCAGCACGAGGCCGAGCATCATCGTGGCGAGGAACACCCAGAGCACACGAAAGACGCCGAGGCCCGATTTGCCGACCACCTGCGCCACCACGCCGAGCACCGCGAACGGCACGACCTCCACCACCCAATGAAGCATCTGAACGAGGATGTGATAAACCCCCTCGATCACGCCCTCGACGCTCCTCATCGGGATCGCGCGCTCATCCCCCACATTCTTGATCTTGCGGAGCGCGGCGCCCGCGAACAAAGCGATGATGACCACGCCGAGCACGTTGTTCTCGGAGAACGGCTCGACGAAGGTCTTGGGCACGAACGACTCGATGTTCTTGAGCAGGTTGAGAGAGCCCTTGTGGGACTCGCCCAAGATCTTCTCGGCCGCGTCGCTCCCCGCGGGCACCGACGCGAGGAGATCGGACACGTGCCCTCGCCACGAGAGCCCAGGCTTCAAGCCGTTCATGATCGCGAGGCCGATGCCCATCGCCACCGACACGTTGATGAGGCAAATGACGATGAGCTTGCCAGCCTTGTTGAGCGACAGCTCGGTCTTGACGAACGCGTCGAGGATCGAGAAGAACACGAGCGGGATCGCCAGCGCCTTGAGCAGCTTAATCACCAAGACGCCGAGCTGGCCCAGGTGCTCCGCCTTGATGCCGAGCACGATGGGGCCTTGTCCAAACAAAACACCGAGGAGCGCGCCCGCGCACACCCCGGCGAGGACACGCGCATACAAGGGCAGCCGCCGCGGCTTCGGGGGCTCGATGCCCGGAGGCGAAGCAGGGTTTGCGGCCTCGGTCTCGGGCTCGGTCATGAACGTCCCCCTCGCGTCAAATCAGCGGCTCTTACGCCGTCCAAAGGCACATCGGCGGGCAAAGGCTCCTCCAACGCGACCTTATCGAGCAGCCATCGCGGCGCGAGCACGTCGCCCCCGATCCATGGTTTGCCGCTCGAAAGGCTCGCGCGTTCGAGCCATCCGATCGGGATCCGCTCGGGCGAATGTAACGACGCTCCCTCGGGCGGGCGATGGACGGGCGCGCTGTCGAAGCGGGGAGAATCGATGTCTGCACCCTCGATGGAAGCGCCCTTTGCAACCGCGGAGTACGCCGCGATCAACGCCTCTCCCAAGCGCTCCGTCGTGATGCCCTGAGCGAGCTCGCGGAGCGCGGCGGGCGGGTGGCCCTTGTAGCGATCGACGGCGCGCTCGTCCAGAGATGCGATGTCTGCGGGGACGGCCACGGGCGCGTCCATCCCCATCAACGCTTCGACCAACACCGCACCTTCGGCCGTGACGTCGAACCCCAAGACCGCGACCGCCCTCCGCTTGGCGCTCACCCACTCACGGCCAAAGTAATGCGCTTCGACGCCGGCGCTCGTGAGCCCGCGGAGGAGCGGGCGGACGTTGCGGTTGAGGATCGAGCGATACGCGGCGTCGGGAAAGAGTGAATTGACCTGTGGCAGCGCGAGCGACACGAACAACGCCTCTCCGCCCGCGACCATGGCCGTGCCCGACGTCGCCCGCCGCGCCACCGCGACACCCCGCTTCGCCGCCGCGCCTACGTCGAGCACGCGCGCGGTGTGCTGGTGTTGGCCGAGGATCACCGAAGGGCCGCGGACGGCGCTCACCGCGAGGCCCAAAGCCCCCTTCGCGAGCAGGGCCGGGCCAAGGGCGAGCGCGTGCTCCAAGGCGCGTTCGGCGAGCGGGATGACGATCACCCCATCACTCCTGGATAGGCACGCTCACGCCGCCCGACGGTGTGCAGGTGATGAGGAAGGCGGCGAGATCGTCGTACCAGCCTTGCACGATGCCGGCGCCGGTGTCGCTCCCGGCGATGATGTCGATGTGGGAGAGGCCTTTGAGGTCGCGCACCTGAAAGGCCTTGTCGTCGGCGTGCAAGGTGCCCGCGAGCGGCCTGCCTTGGCCCACGGGGACGTTCGCGAGGAGCGCGCGGAGCTTGTCCGCGCTCGCGGGATCGCGCGTGGACATCGACACCATGATGGGGACGTCGATGGTCGCGCCGTGGACGGCCCTCATCCCGTAGGTGTCATAAGGATAGCTGCCAGGACCCATGACGAGCGTGGAGGCAAGGCCGGTGTCGAGCGGGAGCCGATGGGGGAAGTACCACTCGGTGAAGTCGAGCCCCGGGCCGCGGAACCACGCGGGGGCCACGTCGTCGAGGGAGCTGTATTCGCGGGGATTGACCTCATCGAACTCGACCCACGTATAGGTGGCGTTGGGGTCGCTCGGGTGGACCACCATGCCGCCGCCGATGGATTGATACGTCTCCACCGGGCCGCCCGCGCTCGCGCCGCACTTGACCACGGCCGAGGCCGCGACGCCGTTGGACGCGTCGTCGAGCGCGAACCCCATGAACGCGCGGTTGGTCATCTTGGGGACTTGTCCGAGCGCGAGCAGGGTCAACATGGCTTGATCGCGATACGGGTCCTCGCTCACCTCATCGGGCTTCCAACTGGCCCTCATGGCCGCCACGTCGGCGATGGCGAAGAACCCGAGGCCCAAGATGGGGAGCTCCAACGTGCGTTGCGAGCTGCGGATGGCGTCGAGCCCGGGTTGGCTCAAAAAGCCTCCACCGTTGCCCGCTTTGTACGTCGCCTCGTCGCTCGGAGGCATGGCCTCGCCCTCGTGCCCGCCGATGCCGTCGACGAGCACGAGGCCCGCGATCTCGTCGTGTCCGCGCGCGCCGTCGAAGTCCCATGCTGCGTATTCTTCGACGATGGGCGCTCCCATCGAGTGACCGAGGAGCACCACGCGATCGCGCCGCGCCGAGGGATCAACCAGCTTGACGACCTCGCGCATGTCCCCGATGGTCGTGGTGATCCCCCACTCCGAGGCGAACGCGAGATCGTATTGTTGGACGAAGCTCGTGAACGTCTCTCCCTCGACGGTTTGGCCTTCGAAGTAATAGCGATTGGCCTCGGTAGGGTCCTTCTTGACCTCGGCCACGTCGAGCCCGTGATGGTCTTCGAGCAGGTTGCCGCGCCGATCGATGGCCCACGCCTCGAAGACGTCCGCGCCCGACGATCGGCGCACGAGCGCGCGGGCGATGGAGTCGAAGTTGCCGGCGCCGCCCAGATAACCAGGCATCATGATCGCGATGGCGCGGGCGGGTTTGGGCGGGGTCGCCTCGACGCGATACCGCACCACGCGCACGGCGTTGAGCTCCTCGGGCGTCTCGCCGCCCATGGCCACGTCGGGGTTGGCGGGCGGGGTGACGCCTTTCACGGTGAAGACCTCGCGGCGGATGGTCACCGCGCCTTGCTCCACGATCTCGGACGGGGGAGGCGGCGAATAGCCGGGCGGCGAAGGGATGGGCTCAGGCTCGTCGGCACAGCCGGAGAGGAGGGGGAGCGCGGCGATCGCGAGGGCGAGGGAGCGGCGGGGGGAGCGCATGGCCCGCCATCATAAGCGAGAAGCTCCCCTGCGCGCGCTGTCTTCCGAAACAAGCTTGACTTCGGCCCGTAGCGCTCAAAACTGGGCGCGCTCGCCCCGACCCCAGAGGACTCAAAAAATCATGACGACGACCAGCGCGGATCGCACTCGCAAGCACGCCCCCGGGCCGCCCGGCTTGTATGGCATCCGCAACGTGCTTTGGTTTGCGCGCGATCAGCTCAACCTGCTGCGTCACCTGGCCGACCATTACGGCGACGTGTCGGAGATGAAGGTCCTCGGGCGGCCGTTCTTCCTCGTCTCGCACCCGGAGGACGTCGAGGCGGTGCTCGTCAAGCACGCTCGCATCATGTTGCGCGACGAGTACATCGTTATTTTGGAGCGCATCTTGGGCAAAGGGCTCCTCACGAGCGACGGTGAGCTGTGGAAGCGGCAGCGCAAGCTGATGGCGCAGGCGTTCGTGCCGAAGCGCATCGTCGCGTACGGCGAGGCGATGGTCCGTGTCACCGAAGAGGCCATCAAGCCCTGGCAAGGTGGCCAGACGATGAATCTGCACCGCGAGATTTCGCGCGTCACCATGGAGGTGGTGGCCGACGTGCTGTTCGGCGCGGGCATCGCGCCCGAGGACGTGCGGACCGTGTCGGAGTCGATGGAGGTCGTCAACGAGTACATGGCGAACAGCCCGGAGGCGGTGCTCATGGTGCCCACGTGGGTGCCGACGCCGCGCAACCTCGCGCTCAAGAAGGCGGTTGGGCGGATTGACGATCTGGTCTATCGCATCATCGCCGCGCGCAGGGCGGGGGAGCCGCGCGACGATCTCTTGGGCACGCTGCTCACCGCGCAGGACGACGACGGCGCCAAGATGAGCGACAAGCAGCTCCGCGACGAGGTCATCACGCTCTTTTTGGCGGGTCACGAGACGACGGCGCTCGCGCTCGCGCACACGCTCTATCTGCTCAGCAAGCACCCGGACGTCGAGCGGAGGCTCTATGACGAGATTACCACCGTGCTCCACGGGCGGGCGCCCACCTCGGACGACGTGCGGGCACTGCCGTTTACCGAGCGCGTGCTCAAAGAGGCGATGAGGCTCTATCCGCCCGCGTGGACCACCGGGCGCGAGGCCGCCGAGGACGTGGAGATCGGCGGTTATGTGATCCCCAAGGGCGCGCAGATCCTCACGAGCCAATGGGTCGTTCACCGCGATCCGCGCTGGTTCCCGAACCCCGAGGGCTTCGACCCGGACCGCTGGTCGCCCGAGCGCGCAAAGGGCCTGCCGCGGTTCGCGTATTTCCCCTTCGGCGGCGGGCCGCGCACGTGCATTGGCAATCACTTCGCCATGCTCGAAGCCACGTTGATCCTGGTCATGATCATGCAGCGGTATCGCGTCGAGCTGTGCGCTGGGCAACGGCTCGATCTCAAGCCCTCGGTCACGCTGCGCCAAGCCGGGCCCGGCCTCATGGTGCGCTTGGCCGCCCGGGAGGCAAAGGCATCTCGCGTGGAGGCGCCCGTGAATGGGCGCGCGGCGGCGGTGGAGTAG
>CAYTJL010000364.1:0-7530 GCA_964437785.1 uncultured Polyangiaceae bacterium | reverse complement strand
GTTCCCATGGCGCGCCCCTTTAACCGCTCGATTCGGACCGTCAACCCTGCTCGAAGAGATTTGTCCGATTGGCGGCGGAGCGGGTGGCGGCCGCCATTTTTGAGGACCAAAACGTCAATGATTTCGCGGGCGGCATGGTGGCATGTCGCCTGCAAACTAAGCGGCTACCGCTAAACCTCGGTGACGCTCTTCGTGAGCTGAATCTTGGGTGACAAGATAGTCACGAGCGGTGAGGTGATGCTCACCCCGTCTTCTCCGATCACCACCTCGCTCTCACCGCACTTGAGCGTGATCGTGCCCGCCGCCTCGATCTTGTGGAACGCGCCGATGAACGACGCGCTCTCCGCCGCCTCGATCGCGTGCCCGCCGTCGATCTTGTCGACGATCGCGCCGCCGACCATGGTGGTCTTCTCGCCGCTCACCGCCTCGCTCTCTCCCCCTTTGGTGAGCGCGATGAGGCCGAGCGCAGATTCGGTCTTGTTGCCCTCGACGAGCTCGTTGTAATGGCCAATCGCCAAATCCACGAGCGCCGCGCCGGTCGAAATGGTCATGTCGCCGCCCGCGCTCACCGCGATGTCGCTCAACGCGGCGGTGACGCGCGCCGATCCCACGCTCTCGGTGTACGCGCCTTCGACGGTGACAATCCTGTGCCCAGGGCCCTTTTGGCGATCTTCGGCGTCGATCCCCGGCACGTCGCCCTCGGGCGCGGGGGTGTTGTCTGCGCCCTTGATGAGATCGGTGAGCGCGGACATGCCTTGATGAACCGCGTCGTGCGCGACCTTGGAGGCGAACGACGCCGCGGCGTTGGTGGGGCTCTCGTCGGGAGCGCCGCTCTTCATCGCGCGATCACCCCCACCCCCTCCACTCCCCTCTTGCCCCTCGGACGCGGCTTCAGGAGGCAAAGGAGGCAGCGGCGGAGGGGCCATGGCGGCCGCGAGCGCGCCCGCGCCGGGGATCCCCGAGGCGGCGGCGACGGCGCCCGTAACCGCGCTCAAATCGCCGTTCGCGACGGCCTCCATGTTCTTGGCGATCTCCTGCGCTTGATCGGCGAGCCCTTGAATCGGGCTCATCACTTGATCGATGGCGCCCTCGACCTCGGCCTTGACCTTGGCGATGGCCTTGTCGGCCATGGCAGACACGAATTCTTCGGCCGCTTGGGCCGCGAGCGCGAGCAGCCCTTCGAGCGGGCTGCCGATCATCTCCATCTGATCACCGCTCACGTCGATCGTGGTGTCGGCGCGGCTCGTGAGCGCGGCCACGGCGTTGACCTCCACGCTGCGATCGCCGCCCACGAACACGTTTTGGGCGCCGCCAACCGTCGTCGCGAGCCCCTTGGTGATCTGGATGGTTTGATTGGCGCCCACGTCGAGCGAAGCGTCGTTGCCGATACGCACGGTCTCGCAGTTGCCCACGTGGACCGAAGCGTCGTTGGCCGAGACGATCCTCATGTCGCGCTGGGCGTGGAGGAAGATCTCCTCGGCGCCGGCCTTGTCCTCGAAGCGGATCTCGTTCGACCCGCCGCCGCCCGGCGTGCTCGCGGTCTTGACGGCCGTGCGCGTCTTGCCCTCGGGGAGCGAATAAGGAGGTGTGTTGACGGCGTTGTACACACGTCCGGTGACGATGGGCCTGTCCGGGTCGCCACCCACGTATTCGACGATGACCTCCCAGCCCACGCGCGGGAGCATCATCGAGCCTGACGTCTGGAGCTGCGCGACGCGCATCCAACACGAGGCCTTGTCGTCGTTCACGCCGGTCATGTCCCACGCGAACTTGACCTTGCAGCGGCCGTGCTCGTCCGTGCAAATGGCCTCCGGTTGAGAGCCCTCGGGCGCCACCACGCGCGCGGTCTCGGGCCCTTCGGCGAAGGGGATGGGCGTCTCGCGCGCGGGCCGATACGGCACGTCCAAAGGCATCAGGCGGGCGCGCGCCGAATACCGCCCTCCGCCCGACCCGTCCCCCGTTTGAACAACGTAGCTGTGGGTCGCCTCGAAGATAAAGTAATCTCCCATCCCCGTGATGGTGAGCGAGCGCCCCGCCGCGAGGCGCGGACACATCGCTTCGATCGCGACCGTCCTCCGCTCGACCTGCTCGGCTTCGAGCCGCACGCGCGCGAGCCTTTGGCCTTCGCCCGGATCCACGTACCCGCCCGGATAATCGTACACCTCCAGCGACGTGCGCTCCTTGGCCTCGCACGAGGTGGTGAGATCGAGCGCAGGCTTCTCGAAGTCGAAGTCGCGGAGCACGAACTTGCCCGACCGGACACGCTCCCTCTTTCGAACGGCGTAGATGGCGTCCGTGGTCTCGGAGAGGCTCGATCGCGGCACGACCGCGAGCTCGGAGAGGCCCTCGATAGGCGGCGCCGAAGGGCTGTTGTCCGCGAAGATCAAGAGATCTCCGGGCTCTGCGGCGTCGTGATGACAATAGATGCCCTCGTGCTCGCAGAGGCGCATCACGAACGCGAGCGCGCTCTCGCCATAACGCACGCAATAAGGCCTCTTGGGGTAGCTCCCCGTGAGCTTGAATTTCGCTTGATCCACGCCGTGGTCCCGGAGCACCTCGGCCACGATCTCGGGCACGGTCTTGTCTTGATAGATCGCATATCCCACGCTCCCGCCGAGCAGCGCGAGCGGCGAGACCACGGCGAGCGCGACGCGCATCCGCGGATCGGACTCGCCCACGAGCGCGGACGCGACGCCCGTCGCGGACGCGATGATCCCCGACAAAACCCTTGGATCGTCGACGTCGTGCGAGAAGGCGAGGCGCGCGCCGCGGGCGATGAGGTCATCGAGGTCGACGTGCTCGGCGAAGATCACCTCGACGTCGATCGACGACGGGCGACCGGCGTGCTCGACCGCATCGAAGCGGAGCACCTCGGCGGGCGGCATACCCTCAACGGCGATCTCGGCGCGCATCAACCTCACGTTCACCTCAGTTGTCCAGGATGAGCGCGGCGGTGTCCGCCACGTCGCCGTCGAGCTTCACCGACGTTCCGATCACCGCGACGCTCACGGGCGTCAGCGAGAGGATCGACGCGCCCATCACCAGCGTGAGCGCCGTCTCGGCTTCGAGCACCACGTTGTCGGCCTTGATCATCTGCGCGCCCGCGGCGAGCTCGGTGAACGCAGCGCCGGATTGATCCGTCTTGTCGCCCTTCGCGACGTTGACGATCGCGCCCGCGACCTTGACGTCGAGCGCGCCTTCTACGCTCACGCTCTTCTGCCCGTTCACCGCGACGAGCTTCGCCGCGATCGCGCGCTCGGTCCTGTCTTTGCCCACGACCACCGATCGGTCGCCCACGCACAAGTTCACGAGCGCGGCGCCCACGTCGACGCTCCGCTTCGCGAGCGTGTCCTCGGAGACCGCTCCGACCACCAGATCGATCGCGCTGTTGCCCACGTCGTGCGTGCTCGCGCCGCCCACGCCGGCGCGGTGATCGCCGCCGATCATCATGTCGCGCCCGCCCGCGATGGAGAGCGCGTGGCTCCCGGCGTCGGTCGTCATGTACGTCTCGACCGCGATCGACTGCGCGCCTCCGACCTCCATCGTCTGATCCGCGCCGACCTCGATCGTCGCGCTGTTCGTCACGCTCCGCGTCTGGTTGCCGGCGACGGTCTTCTGCGCGTCGTTGGCCACGCTCTCGTTGAGGTGATTCTTGACGTGCGTGGTCTTGTCCTTCGACGCGTTGAAGAACATCTCCTCGCCGCCCGCCGTGTCGCTCATCGCGATCTCGTTCACGCTGCCTCCGCCGGGCGACGTCGCCGTCTGCAACGCGCTCTTGCCCGCGGCGCCGGGCAGCGCGTACGGGGGCGGCGCGAGCGCGTTCATCATCCTCGCCATCACCATCGGCCTGTCGGGATCCCCTTCGAGGTGGCGCACCTCGACCTCCCATCCCACGCGCGGCAGGAGCATCGATCCGCCGGTCGGGACTTGGCTCGTGCGCATCCACGCGCTCGACGTGTCGTCGGTCTTGCCGGATCGATCCCAGTGAAAGCGCGCCTTGATCCGGCCGCTCGCGTCGGTGTGGATCTCTTCCTTCGGAGGCCCGGTGACGATCGCGGTGTCGGCGCCGCGCGCGATCGCGGCGCGCTCCACGCGCGGCGGCCGGTAGCGCGTCGCGCTCGTGGGGACGCCCCAGAACGCGCACGTGAGCGAAGGACCGCGCGCGCCCTCTCCTTGGAAATGCCTCAGTTGACTGAACGAAACGCGCGTCCGCGTCACGAGCAACGCGCGGTTGAGCGGCTCGTACGGGTGGCCCTCGATCGTCACGCGGAGCCCGGGGACGAGCGCGATCGATCCGGTCTCGCCCTCGATCACGTCGCGCTCGGCCTGCACCGAATCCAAGAGCACACGCGCGTGGCGCGCGGCCTCGGCGGGCGTCACGGCGCGCGCGGGGTGATCGTAGATCTCGAGCGCGTGCGGGCCCTCGTCGCTGCTCTCGGCGCTTCCCTCGGCGAGCACGCTGGGCTTTTCAGGATCGAAGTCGCGCGCGAAGGTCTTGTCGCTCCGCACGCTCACCGCTCGTTGGAGCGACGTCACGCGCGCGCCCGCGCCTTCCATCCCGAACGCCTCGAAGAAGCGCAGCGGCCCGCCCTCGACGTCGCCGATGCCGTCGGTCGCGTCCGTGAGGATGACCACGTCGCGATCGTCCCGCGTGTGGATCACGAACGAGATGCCCTCCTCGAAGAGGAGCCTCTTCAAGAAGTCGAGATCGGTCTCGCGGTATTGCGCGGTGTACGTGCGCGCGGGGTGATCTTCGGCGAGCTGGAGCTCCTGCCGATCGGCCGGGACGCCCGCGCCGGTGAGCACCTCCTTGGCGATGTCGATCGCGCTCATCTCCTGGAAAATGCGGCTCGACGCGCGCTTGTGGAGCGCCCACATCGCGGGCGCGATCACGAGGCGGAGGGTCGATGAGCCCTCGTCGTCGCTCGCGATCTCCGCGTCGATCACCGTGCCCGCGAACGATCGCGCCTGCGCCCCGCCCGCGCTCCCGATCACGACGAGCGCGGGCTTGTCGATCACCTCGCTCGGATCGGGCGTCACGCCGTCGCCCGCGTCGGCGACGCACGAGAGCTCGCTCACCTCGGAGATCGCCTCGTCGAGATCGAGCTCGATCACGCGCAGCTCCGCGCCGTCGACGGTGAGGGTGGCCGTGAGGAGGACGTCGAGGTCTGCCATGATCAACCGAGCTTCATCGAGGAGCCCATCTTCACGATCAGCGCCGACTCGACGCTGATCGAGGAGCCTTTGAGGATCACGGGCCCTCCGCCGAGCTTCAGCTCGGCGCCTTTGGCCTTGAAGATCCCGACGGCGCCGACGAGCGTGATCATGGGCGCGGTCACGGTGTAGTCGCCGCCGAGCTTTTGGTAGTGCAGCGCGCCGACGAGCTGATTCACGCCGCCGTCGGCCGAGCTCGTGAGATCGCCTTTGGTGAGGTGCAGCTCCGCGCCCAGGTACGTCTGCGATTTGTCGCCGCTCACCTGCTCTCCGTGATCGCCGCCGATGACCTGCACCTTCACCGCGCCCGCGCTCTCGTCCAAGGCGCCCACGACACCATCGCTGATCGACGCGACGGTCGCGTTGAGCTCGACAGCGCCCACCGTGCGCGTGATGTCGCCTTTGACGCTCCTCGTCATGCCGTTCGCGATCGTGATCTGCGTGCCGCCCACCGATCCTGCGCTGTCCCCCGCGGTCTGCTCCACGTAATTGCCAATCGCGTTGCTCGTGTCGTTGCCGCCGACCGCGATGGTTTGGCCGCCGGTCACCACGCACGCGAGCACCGCGCCGACGTCGATCGACTGATCGCCCCCCACGGTGATCGTCTCGTTCACGGTGACGTGCCGCGCGCTGTTCACCGCGACGAATTCGCGATCGTCGTTGCCCACCTCTTCGGTCTTGTCGTGACCGATGGTGATCGTCATGTCCTTCTGCGCGTGCATGGTGAGCCCCTGCGCGCCCGCGCCGTCGCTCATCCCGATCTCGTTGTGGCCTCCCCCGCCCGGCGAAGACAGGCTCTTCAGCGATCCCGAGGCCTTGCCCGCGGGCAGCGCGGCGGGCGGCGGGACCTCCGCGTTGTAGACGCGCCCGAGCACCATGGGCCGATCGGGATCACCGCCGAGGAACGCGACCGAGACCTCCCAGCCGACGCGCGGCAGCACCATCGATCCACCCATGTTGGGCTGCGAGACGCGGATCCAAGCGCTCGACGTGTCGTCGTTTTGGCCCACGCGATCCCAATGAAAGCGGACCTTGATGCGGCCGAGCGGATCGACGTGGATCGCCTGCGCGGCGGCGCTCGGGCCCGTCACGATCGCCGTCTGCACACCGCGGATGATCGGCTTGATCGCGCGCCGCTCCGGCGCAAACGGCGCTCCGAGCGGGATGCCATAGAGCTCGTTCTCGACCACGCTGCTTCCCTCGGCGCCGCGCCGGCGCGAGTCCCCGCGCGAGATCAACCGCGTGACGACGAACGACCCCGCGAGGCTCGCCTCCGCCACACCTTCGACCGCGAACGGAGCGCCCACGCGGAGCGCGATCGATCGGCCCCGCCCGATAACCGTGTCCGCGCCGGCGCGCAGCGATCGGAGCCGCGCGAGCGCGCGCCGCGGGCCCGTGCCTTCACGGGTGATGCGGCCCAAGTGCTCGTGGTGGAGCGAAGGCCATCGCTCCTCCGCGCGCGCGTCGGCGGAGGGCCCGAGGAGAGGCCGCTCGACGTCGTAATCGGTCAGGCGCACCGCGCTCGGCTTGATCGATCGGGTCCGCGCGAAGTGATCGAGCGGCGCGCCGATGCCCGCTTTTCCGAGCGTCACCGGAGGAGCGCCCCACCCTTCGAACGCGGCCGGATCGTCGGCCACGATCATCGTGTGATGGCCGGGCTCGTGCGCGAAGAAATAAAAAATACCCTCGTCCTCGAAGAGCCGAGAGACGAAGTTGAGATGGCTCTCGCGATATTGGACGATCATCTCGCGCGGCTCGAGCGCGGCCCTCACCCTCCACGTGACGCTCGATCCAAACCCCGCCTCTTCGAAGATGGCCTGTGCGACCTCGACGACGGTCTTGCCTTGGTAGATGCGGCTGCCCTGCCTGTGCGCGAGCGCCGCGAGCGCAGGCACGAGGCGAACTTCGAAGTGCCTTCTGTCCGAGACGACCTTTACGAAGCGCGCGCGATCGACGAGCCCGTCGAAGGCACGCTCATCCCCCGAGGCGTCCGTGACCATCAAGCACAGGTGCCCGCGGAGGCAATCTTCCACGCGGAACGAAGGGTCGGCCGTGGCGATCTCGACCGTCACCGCATAAGGCTCCGAGAGCGCTTCCGCCGCGTCGAAACGACTCACCGAGCAGTCGTCGGGGAGCCCGTCTCCTCCGAGGGTGAACCTGGCAGGCGCCGTGGGCATGCGGCGCATCCTAACACCCCGAGCGTTGCAATCCCCTCTCCCGTGAGGATAGCCTCCTTGCCACGGGGACGACCAAGAGGAGGATCCGGCATGAGCACACCCAAGAAGACTGCGCCTGCCAAACCGACCAAGACACCTG
>CAYTJL010000363.1:0-7550 GCA_964437785.1 uncultured Polyangiaceae bacterium | reverse complement strand
ACAGCGACAGCGACAGCGACAGCGACAGCGACAGCGACAGCGACAGCGACAGCGATGATGTTCTCCTCGCCGTCTCCGCGCGCCGCCCTCGCCCCTATCGCGCACCTTCCGCGCCACCGCGGAGCGCAGCGCTCCGCGGCGTCACGGAAGCTGCGCTTGGATGGGGCGAGAGGCCGGCACACGAGAGACCGGCGAGGAGAACATCATGAACGATTCGCTCGCTTTCCAACAACTCGATGTCTACAAGGTCGCGCGCGAGCTCGCGAGGAGAGTCCATCTTGCCAAGATCCGCGACAAAGAGCTTTGCGATCAGGCGACGCGCGCAGCCAAAAGCACCTTCCTCCAACTGTGCGAGGGTTTGCCGAACCGAGGGGCCGCCATGCGCCGCAAATACTTCATCATGTCCTCGAACAGCCTCCACGAGACGATCGGAGCCGTGGACCTGGCGGCAACGATTGAGATGATGAGCCAAAAGGACGCAGACGAAATCCAAGCGCTCGGCGTCCGCCTCAAAAGCATGCTTCACGCCCTCACGAAGTGATCATCCCACGAGGCGATCGGCCTCCCCCGGCCGATCGCCCTCGCTGTCGCTGTCGCTGTCGCTGTCGCTGTCGCTGTCGCTGTCGCTGTCGCTGTCGTTGTCGCTTCGACCGTCCAAAACAGAAGATAGACGATCTACGTTTTCCCCTCCCCTCCCTCCCCATAAGCGCGTATGATTCGTGCGTCTCCGGGCCGACGGCCCGGTCAATAAGAGAGGGGAAACCATCATGACGACCACGTCACACGCGCCCAACCTTTATGAGCTCGAGGGCTTCGGGGGCCTTCGCGTCACGTATTCGACCACCAGCATCGCTGGCGTGCCGCTCTTCAACTACAGCTATCACGGCAAGGATCACGCGTTTCGCGGCGACGAGATCCGCACCCAAAAGACCGAGATCGGCCAGCTCGTGACGGTCACGCTGGAGGCGGTCCCGGATCTCCACACCATCACCTTCACCCTCCTCATCCCGACGGTCAACCTCGACGAGAAGAACGAGGCGCGCATCCAGACCGACGGGATCCGCACGCTCCACCGCACCAGCATCGGCGGCCCGGGGCTCGTCAAAGGCCAAGTCGACCTCTACGACTTCGCGCGCCTCTACGGCACGGCCAAGAGCGTTGTCTCTTAACGACGATGAGCCAACAAGGCAACTGGAGCGGTAGCGGGCCGGGCGGATGGGGCGGTGGCGGCGGGTACGGCGGTCCGCCGCCGGGCTACTACGGCCCACCGGCCGGCGGCGGTTGGCCCCCGGGCGGCTTCACCCCCCCAACCGGGCTCGCGCCTCAGAGACCCAGCGCGATCAAAGAGCGAAACAGCGCCGTCGTGCTCTTGCTCGCGCTTGTCACCTGCGGCATCTATTTCTTCTATTGGGTCTACGCGACCAGCCTCGAGCTCCAGCAGCAGACGGGGGACACGAGCATCAACCCAGGCATCGATTTGCTGCTCTCGCTGGTGACGTGCGGTATGTGGGGGATCTACACCCAGTATCGCAACACGCAGAAGGTTCATGCCTGCGTCGTCGCGTATAACCCTCACCACAAGGACCAGTCACAGACGGTCCTCATCTTGAACATCGCCTCGTTCTTCATTGGGTTCACGGGCTTTATCGCCATGTACCTGGTCCAAGAAGAGCTGAATTTGCTCGCTCGGAGCGGCGGCCCGGCCCTCCCTCGATAAAGAGATCCCAAGGCGGGCGACGCTCACACCGGCACGGGCCCGCCAAACGCCCCAAAGAACCGGGCGATCCAAACCCCCACGAGCGCCGCGAGCAACACGATGGATCCACCGATGATCCATCGGCCCCCGAGCTCGTCCGGCGACCTCCCCTGCCCCCGCACGTACACGACAACCCCCCAAAGCACCATCACCGCGACGAGCGGGCTCACCACGGGCGAGAGCGGGTGAAGGTGCACCGCCTCACCTAACCTGCCTTCGAGCAGCGCGCGCGTCGCCCGCGTGAGGCCGCAGCCCGGACAAGGCACGTGCGTGGAGATGGCAAAAGGACAGAGCGGGACGCGCGCCACCATGGCCCCGCCGAGCACACAAAGCACAACGGCCGCGCGGAGAGCGCGGCCGGGCATGGTGTCGCGCGAGAGCCGGATCAAGAAGCCTTGTTGGGCTCCCAGACCTCGTTGAGGTCGGCCGCGAGCGCGTAGAGCCACAGGAACCAGTAGAAGAAGAAGCCCCGTTGAGGCGTGCGGCAACCGGCCATCTGCTTGGCCTTGCCCACCTGCTCAGGCACCTTGATGAGCGCGAAGTACATCCCGAGCACCGGGATGAACAGGTAAAACGGCTTGAAGCTCTCGTCCTTGGTGTAGTCCTTGAGCTCGCTCAACATCTGCCACGCGGCGATGATGCCGTAGATACCGCAGGTGACGTTGGCGAGGACGAGCACCATAATCGGGTTGCGCGTCTTGCCACGATTGCCCTGCGCCATCCCTCCCGCGCCGGGCTGACCCATCGCCGCGTACGGAGAAGGCGCCCCCTGCATCCCGAATTGCCCCGCAGGCGCGAGCTGCCCGCCTTGCGGCGCGCCGTACGGAGCAGGAGCGCCGGGAGGCGCGCCGTACGCGCCGGGCTGACCGCCCATCCCTTGTTGATCGGGAGGCGCACCGTACGGCGCAGGACCACCTTGCGGCGCGCCGTACCCGCCGGGCTGCTGCTGCCCATAAGGCTGGTTGGGATCCATGCCGGGAGCGCCGAACCCGCCCCCCGGAGGAGGCGCGCCGGGCGCAGGGAACGCCGCGGGAGGAGCGCCGCCGCCACCTGCCGGCGGAAGCTCGAATGGCATCTGATCGATCGCCATCGTGCCGCCGAGCGGATTGACCGCCTGCGGCCCGCCCGGAGGCGCAAAGCCTTGTTGCGGAGGCCCCGCCGCGGCCCCGCCGAACGCGGGCTGACCCCCCATCCCGGGATCGGGAGGAGCACCGTACCCGCCGGGAGCGCCCATGTTGGGGGCCGCGCCGTACCCCGGAGGAGGCGCGGGCGGCGCGGGCGGCGGCCCGGCCGAAGGACCGAGACCCGCGGGAGGCACGCCCACCACCGTGCCCGCGAGCGCAGGGTTCGGCGGCATCGGCGGGAGCGGAGCACCAGCAGGTCGCGGCGCTCCGGGCGGAGGTGCGCCCATCATGGGAGCACCGGGCGGCGGCGCGCCGGGGGGAGCCCCAGGACCAGGAGGCCCGCCACCAGGCGATTGGCTCATCAGCATGGTGCCCTTGAACTTGGGGGCGGCGGCGCTCCTCAGGTTGAAGCCGCACTTCGTGCATGTGGACGCGGTCTCTGAATTTTGCGTCCCACAATTCGGACAGAACACGCAGCACCTCCGTCAGCGATTGTTCGCTGCCACCTCGCGCCGAGGACGAGCCCAGCCCGCCCGCAGCTCGAAGTGGGCGGCAGGGTAACGGAAGCTCGACCAAATTCTCAAGTGAAAGGCGTGAAAAAGCGACGCGGCGCGGCGCGCTTTGCTCCCGCTGCCCCCCAAACGGCCCCCGGCAGGCAGGGATTTTCCAAGGAAAAAGAGCCGTATGCGTGACGATCGCGGGGGCCGCGAACCGGCACCCGATCCCTCCGAGCGCCTTGACACCAGCCCGGGTCGCTCACTAGCGTCCGCGCCCGTCGCGGCCCCTCCCGCCGAACCTTCTCCCTTCTAAGCCGCTCCGCGATTCATTGACGACATGACCTTCGCCCTGACCCCTGAGCGCGAGCACAAGCTCGAAGCCATCCTCGCGCGGTATCCCACGCGGATGGCCGCGACGATCCCCTTCCTCCACCTTTGCCAAGAGCAACACGGATGGGTCTCCGACGAGATCATCGAGCACGTCGCCAAACGTCTCGAAATCTCGGCGGCGCACGTCAAAGGCGTCGCGACCTTCTATACGCTCTTCAACAAGCAGCCCGTCGGCAAGCACCAGGTCTGGGTGTGCAGGACGCTGAGCTGCGCGCTCAACGGCGCCGACCAGATCCTCCATCACTGCGAGAAGAGGCTGAAGGTCCACGCCGGCGAGACCACCAGCGACGGGCGCGTGACCCTGCGCACCGCGGAGTGCCTCGCCTCGTGCGGCTCCGCGCCGATGATGCAGGTCGATCGCGAATACCACGAGAACCTCACGATCGAGCGGGTCGACGCGATCCTCGATCGGCTCACGCGATAGCGCGACGAAACCCACGATGCTGAAGCGCACCTCTTACCTCTCCAAGCTCTACGACGTCCCCAACGGGTGGACGATGGCCGCCTACGAACGCGAGGGCGGCTACGTGCAAGCGAAGCGCGCGCTCGCGATGCCGCGCGAGGCGCTCGTCGACGAGATGAAGGCCGCCAACATCCGCGGCCGCGGCGGCGCGGGCTTCCCGATGGGCGTCAAGTGGAGCTTCATGCCCTGGCCGCCCAAGCCGGAGAAGCCGCACTACCTCGTGATCAACGCGGACGAAGGCGAGCCCGGCACCTTCAAAGACCGCACGATCATGGAGAAGAACCCGCACTCCGTGGTCGAGGGCTGCATCATCGGCTGCTTCGGGATCGGCGCGCACAAGGCGTACATCTACGTGCGCGACGAGCTGCACCTCTCGAAAGATCGGCTCTGGGCCGCCATCGAAGAGGCCAAACAAAAGGGCTACCTCGGCGACAAACCGTTCGGCATCGACTACCCGGTCGACGTCGTCGTGCACACGGGCGCGGGCGCGTACATCTGCGGCGAAGAGACCGCGCTGCTGAACTCGCTCGAAGGCAAGCGCGGCGAGCCTCGCCTCAAGCCGCCGTTCCCCGCGCAGAGCGGCGCGTTCGGGATGCCGAGCACCGTCAACAACCTGGAGACGATCGCGATCGTGCCGAGCGCGCTCGCGATGGGCGGCGACGCCTTCTCCAAGCTCTCGGAGCTGCACCACCTCAAAGACGGCGGCGCGCGGCTCTTCGGCGTGAGCGGTCACGTCAAGACGCCGGGCGTGGTCGAGGCGTGCGTCGGCGTCACGTTGCGCGATCTCATCGAAGAGGTCGGCGGCGGCGTGAAGGGCGGCGAGCTGCTCGCGGTGATCCCAGGCGGATCGTCGTGCCCCATCCTCCGCGCCGACGACGTCGTGAACGCTCCGAACGACAAAAGCCCGCTCCACCCGTGGCACGGCAAGAGCGTGCTCGACGTGCCCATGGGCGTGGACACGTTCCGCGCGCTCGGCACCATGCTCGGCACCTGCTGCGCGATCGTGCTGTCGACCGAGGCCTGCCCGGTGCGCGCGATGCACAACCTGATGCGCTTTTACCGCCACGAGTCGTGCGGGCAATGCACGCCGTGCCGCGAGGGCGGCGCGTGGATCTACCGCATCCTCGATCGCATCGTCGCGGGCGAGGCCACGATCGACGAGCTCGATCGGCTGCACGAGATCGCGGACAACATCATGGGCAACACCATCTGCGCCTTCGGCGAGGGCACGGCGATGCCGGCGCTCGGCTTCCTGAAGAAGTTCCGCAAGGAGTTCGAGGCGTACATCAAGACCAAAGGCAAGTCGTCGACGGGCAGGCTCGCGCTGGCCGGCGCCGGCGCGATGAGGTGAGCGCGATGATCCCTGTCGAGAGGCTCTTCTTCTTCATCGCGGCGCTCCTCGCCATCGCGGGCGGCATCGTGACCGTGGGCGCCAAGAACCCGATCCGCGGCGTGATGGGGCTGCTCACCACCATCGTCGGCATCGCGGGGATGTACCTCTTGCTCTCGGCCGAGCTGCTCGCGGCCGTGCAGATCCTCGTGTACGCGGGCGCGGTCGTCGTGCTCTTCCTCTTCGTGATCATGCTGCTCGGGCCGAGCGCGATCTCGTCGCCCGACGCGAAGAGCGCGGTGCCGCGCTACTTCGGCGCGGGCGTGCTGGTCACGTTCGCGGGCGCCGTTTCGTACCTGCTCGGCCGCGCCGCGGGCGCGCCCACCATCTTCGGTCGCGCGCCGAACGGGCTCGGGACCATCGAGGGCCTCGGGCGCGAGCTGTTCTCGAACGCGCTCGTGCCGTTCGAGCTGTCGGGCGCGCTCCTGCTCATCGCGGTCGTGGGCGCGGTCGCCATCGCGCGCGGCAAGCAGGTGGACCCCACGAACCTCCCCCAACCTGCGGAGCCGCAAAAGAAAGCCGCGGACCCCGCTCACAGCGGAGGCGCGATGCACGCCGCCCACGCGAAGGAGGGCGCGTCGTGATGAACGCGATCCCGCTCGAGTACTTCTTGATCGTCGCCGCGATCCTCTTCGTGACGGGCGCGATCGGCTTCCTCCTCCGGCGCAACCTGCTCGTGCTCCTCATGAGCATCGAGCTGATGCTCAACGCCGTGAACCTCACGCTCGTCGCCTACAACCGCCACCGGCCCGAAGGGCACGGCGGCCAGATCTTCGCCTTCTTCGTCATCGCCGTGGCCGCAGCCGAAGCTGCGGTGGGTCTCTCCATCGTCCTCTCGTTCTTCCGCCTGAAGAAGACCGTCCGCTCGGACGAGGGCGACCTCTTGAGGAACTAGCCCGTGGATGCGCTGAGAGCACAGTTCCCCGCCACTGACTTCACGCTGTTCGCCGTCATCTTGGGCCTGCCGCTGCTCGGCGCCTTCGTGAACGGCGTCTTCGGCAAACGGCTCGGCAAGAAGGGCGTGCGCTTGATGGCGCTCTCCGCCGTGGGCGGCGCGTTCCTCGCGAGCGTGCTCACGTTCCTGCTCCTGCCCAAAGACGGCAGGCTGATGTGGAACGCGTGGCGGTGGTTCACCATCACCGGCAAGCTCCACCAGAACATCCACGTCGACGTCGCCTTCAGCGTCGACGCGATGAGCGGCGTCATGGCGCTCGTGGTGACCGGCGTGGGCTGGCTCATCCACTTGTACGCCAGCGAGTACATGCGCGAGGACCCGAGCTACCACCGGTTCTTCGCGTATTTGAACCTGTTCATCTTCGCGATGTCGACGCTCATCCTCGCCGACAACCTGGTCGTGATGTTCGTCGGCTGGGAGGGCGTGGGCTTCTGCAGCTACCTGCTCATCGGCTTCTGGTTCACCGAGGAGAAGAACGCGTCGGCCGGCAAGAAGGCCTTCATCGTGAACCGCATCGGCGACTTCGGGCTCATCCTCGCGATGTCGCTGCTCGTCTATCACTGCGGCTCGCTCCGCATGAGCGAGCTCGCGGGCTCGGCGGGGAACCTGCTCACGCCCGTGAAGATCTGGCCCGTCGGCAACCTGTCGCCGCAGACGCTGCCCGGCTTCCTCGGGTGGATCGCGACGCCCGACAAGACCACGTTCGTCTACGCGTCCACGCTCGTCGGCCTCGCCGTGTTCTTGGGCGCCGCGGGCAAGAGCGCGCAGATGCCGCTCTACGTGTGGCTCCCCGACGCGATGGCGGGCCCGACGCCGGTCTCCGCGCTCATCCACGCGGCGACGATGGTCACCGCGGGCGTGTACTTGGTCGCGCGGCTCTCGTTCGTGTTCGTGCTGTCGCCCGCGGCCATGGCCACGGTCGCGACGGTCGGCGCGCTCACCGCGATCTTCGCGGCGTCGATCGGCCTGTTCCAG
>CAYTJL010000362.1:0-7644 GCA_964437785.1 uncultured Polyangiaceae bacterium | reverse complement strand
AAACGGGAGAGGGGGTTGGGGGGTGAGGGCCGGGTGAGGGTCTCGCTGGGCAACAAATTACGCACTCGCGGTGACTGACGATCTTCGATGACGGGAGCACGGGACATCGCTTGACAAATCGAGTCACGGACGGCAATCCTCCCCCGCCATGACGGCTCAAGCCCCCCGCTCCAGCAGTCGAGAGCGCCGCCGCGAAGATACGCGTCAGCGCATTTACGAGGCCGCGATGTCCATCTTCCGCCGTGACGGGGTGTCCGCCGCGCGCATCGATGACATCGCGCAGGCCGCAGGCGTGAGCCACGGCACCTTCTACTTTCACTTCGCCACCAAAGAGGAGGTGCTCGCTCAATGCCTGCGCGCCTCTGAGGCGCGCGTCGCCGCCGTGGTCGACGCGATGGACGCCGACGCCAAGCTCATCGACGTGATCGAGGCCGCGAGCGCGGCGATCGCGCGCGAGTGGCAGAGCGATCCCGACCTCTTCCCCGACGTCGCGGTCGTCGCGCTCCGCTACATCTCGAAGCCCCGCCCCGGCGACACCGGCAGCTTCGTGGCCAAGGTGCTCGTGGGCCGCTTCGCGACCGCGTCCGCGCGCGGCGAGCTGTCTCCGCTGCTCCCGCCCGAGGTGCTGAGCGATCTCTTCCTCATCAACGTGTTCGCCGCGACGCTCTCGTGGTGCGCGAACCCGTCGCGCCCGCTCGACCTCGTGCTCTCCGGCGTCGTCCGCATCTTCCTCGACGGCGCGCGCAACGCGTTCGCCGCGAACTCCTGACGCCGCCGTAGTCCCGGTAACGCGCTCATGCTAGAGGCGCCTCACGCCCCATGAGCGCTTCGCCCCTCACCGCATCTCACATCCGCAAGACGTTCCTCGACTTCTTCGCCGCGCGCGGCCACGAGGTGGTCGCGAGCGCCCCCATCGTCCCTCAGAACGACCCCACGCTCATGTTCGTGAACGCGGGGATGGTCCAGTTCAAGGACGTCTTCACGGGCAAGGACAAGCGGCCATACACGCGCGCCGCGTCCAGCCAGAAGTGCATCCGCATCAGCGGCAAGCACAACGACCTCGAGAACGTGGGCGTCACCGCGCGCCATCACACCTTCTTCGAGATGCTCGGCAACTTCTCGTTCGGCGATTACTTCAAAGAGGACGCCATCGCGTACGCGTGGGAGCTGCTCACCAAGGTCTACGAGATCCCAGAGAGCAAGCTCGTGATCACGGTGTTCAAGGGCGAGGACGGGCTCCCCGCCGACGACGAGGCGGCGTCGATTTGGCGCAAGGTCACGGGCTTCGGCGACGATCGCATCCTCCGGCTCGGCAAGGCCGACAACTTCTGGTCCATGGGCGACACCGGGCCGTGCGGGCCTTGCTCGGAGATTCATTATTTCCACGGCAATGAGCCTGATCTCAGCCGCTTCGGCGAGGAGCCCGGCCTCGACGGATCGGGCTGGACCGAGATTTGGAATCTGGTCTTCATGCAGTTCGATCGGGCCGAAAAAGACGGCCCGCTCACGTCGCTGCCCGCGCCGAGCATCGACACGGGCATGGGGCTCGAGCGCGTCACCTGCGTGCTCCAAGGCGTCACGTCGAACTACGACACCGACTTGCTCCGCGCGCTCGTCGACAAGGCGTCGAGCATCTCGGGCAAGCCTTACGGCGGCACGCTCTCGGACAACGACGTCTCGATGCGCGTCATCGCCGATCACGCGCGCACGACCGCGTTCTTGATGGCCGAAGGCGTGATGCCCGAGCGGCAGCGCCGCGAATACGTGCTCCGCCGCGTGATGCGCAGGGCCATCCGTCACGGACACAGGCTCGGCATCGATCGGCCTTTCTTGCACGAGGTCGCGATGCTCGTCGTGGACGCGATGGGCGACACGTACCCGGAGCTGCGCGATCGGCGCGAGCTCATCGCGCGCGTGACCGAGGACGAGGAGGTACGCTTCCGCGCGACGCTCGCGCGCGGCATGAAGATCATCGACGAGCGCTTCACCGATCTGCGCGAGAAGGGGCAGGCGACGCTGAGCCCCGAGGCCGCCGCGGATCTCTACTCCACCTATGGATTCCCGCTCGATCTGACGGCGGTGATCTGCCGCGAGCAGGGCTTCGTGGTCGACGTCGAGGCCGCCGAGAAGGTGGTGAAGGGCGACGCCGAGCAAGACGGCCCGATCGATCCCAACGCCGCGATCGATCCGGCGCACCGCGAGGCGCGCGCCAAGCTCGAAGGGCCCGTGGTCTTCACGGGCTACGAGCGTGAAGAAGGCGAGGGCGACGTCGCCGCGGTGCTCGTCGTCACGCGCGACGGCGAGGGCGACAAAGCCAAGAAGAAGCGCGCGATGGTCGATCGCGCCGAGCAAGGCAGCGCCGTCGAGATCGTCCTGCCGGTCACGCCGTTTTACGCCGAGTCGGGCGGGCAGGTGGGCGACGTCGGCTCGATCACCGCGAGCGGTCTCCGCGTCCGCGTGACCGACACGCAGAAGCCCGTCGCCGGCCTCGTGGTGCACGAGGGCGTCGTCGAAGAGGGCTCGATCAGCGTGGGCCAACGCGTCGTCCTCACGGTCGATCACGCGGCGCGATCGTCGACGCGGCGCAACCACTCGGCGACGCACCTCCTGCACTGGGCGCTCCGATCGGTGCTCGGCGAGCACGCGCAGCAGAAGGGATCGCGCGTCGGGCCCGACATTTTGCGCTTCGACTTCGCGCACAACAAGCCGCTCACGCCGGGCGAGATCGCGAAGGTCGAGGACCTCGTGAACGGCAAGGTGCTCGGCAACGCGCCCGTCGTCACCGAGGTGATGCCCATGGACGAGGCCAAGAAGCGCGGCGCCATGGCGATCTTCGAGGAGAAGTACGGCGACTCGGTCCGCATGCTCACGATGACCAAAGAGGTCGTCGAGCTGTGCGGCGGCACGCACGCGCGCGCGCTCGGCGACATCGGGCTCTTCAAGATCACGAGCGAAGGCGGCGTGGCCGCGGGCGTGCGGCGCATCTTCGCCGCGACCGGGCACAACGCGCTCGCGTGGGTGCGCGAGCAAGAGAGCGTGATCGTGCGCGCGCGCGAGGTCACGAAGGCGCAGGGCGGCGACCTCGTCGAGAAGCTCCAGAAGATCGTGGCGCACGAGCGCGAGCTCGAGAAGAAGATCGCCGAGCTCGAGAAGAAGCTGCTCGAGGGCGGCGGGAGCGGCGGCGGGATCGAGGGCATGATCGCGAAGGCGCGCGTGATCGGCGGCGTGAAGGTGCTCGCCGATCGCGTCGCCGACGGCACGCAGGCGGGGCCGCTGCGCGAGCTCGCCGAGAAGCTGCGCGATACGATCGGCGGAGAGGCCGCGGTGCTGCTCGGGAGCGTGACCGACGGCAAAGCGCAGCTCTGCGTGATGATCAGCAAAGAGGCGACCGCGCGCATCAAGGCGGGCGATCTCATCAAGGCGGTCGCGGCGGTCGTCGGCGGTCGCGGCGGCGGCAGGCCCGACATGGCGCAGGCCGGCGGCCCCGACGTGAGCAAGATCGACGACGCGATCACCGCGGCGTATGCCGAAGCTTCGAAGCTGCTCGGCGTCGCGGCGAGCTAATCACATCACGCGTTTGAGCCTGCGCTCCGACGCCGGCGCGGGCTCGACGTCATCCTCATCATCGACCCTCGACGCGGGCGCGTACGCGCCGATGGTCGCGCGCACGATCGGCGGCAAATAAAGGGCTTCGAGGTCTACGTTCGCGAGCGCGGACGCGACGGTCGCGATCCGCTCGGGCAGCGGGAGCTTCGCGTCGACCAAGATCAAGCGCTCGCCGCGCAGCGTGCACATGCCTCCGCGCGGGCGCTTCACGTCGGAGAGCGCCGGGTCGAAGGGCTCGGATCGCACGCGCACACCGGCTCGCTCCGCCGTGCGTAAAAGCTCATCGAAGAGCCGACCGAGCTCCATTCCATCGAGCGTAGCGCCCGCTCGGAGCCGTGCGTCTCATGATTTTCTGATACGCTGTCGCCCCGGAGGCTTATCGTGCGCTTTTGGCTTCGTTCCGGGGTCGTGCTCGTCGCGCTGACGATGCCGGCGGTGTGGCTCTCGCCGGGCTGCGGCTCGCGATCCGACATCAACGCCGAAGGCGGCGGGGGCATGGGGGGCGGCGGCGGGAACGGAGGCTCCGACAGCGGGCCCGACGTAAAGGAAGACGTCCTCGTCGACGTGAAGGAGGACGTCCCGTTCGATGTGCCGGTCGACGTGCCCATCGACGTTCCTATCGATGTTCCTATCGATGTTCCGATGGACGTCCCTATCGACGTTCCCATGGACGTGCCCATCGACGTCCCCATGGATGTTCCGATGGATGTCCCCATCGACGTTCCCATGGATGTCCCCATCGACGTTCCCATGGACGTGCCCATCGATGTTCCTATCGACGTCCCCATCGATGTTCCTATCGACGTTCCCATCGACGTTCCGATCGACGTCCCCATCGATGTTCCGATGGACGTCCCCAACGACAGCGCATGTCCCGACAACGACGGTGACGGCTACACGACGTGCGACAACGACTGTGACGACAACGATCCGCTGGTGAACCCCGGGGCGTTCGACTTCCCCAACGGGGAGGACGACGACTGCGACGGCGGCATCGACAATCCCATCCTCGATTGCAGCACGGGCCTCCAATACACCTCGCAGGATCCTTTCGAATACGCCAAGGCCATCGACATTTGCCAACAGACCACGGCGAACGCGATGGGCGCGAACAAGAAGTGGGGGCTCATCAACGCCGAATTCCGCTTGGCGAACGGCACGGGCACGCCCGCGAGCCAGTCTCACGCCATCATCACGTCGTTCGGAAACGTGCTCGGCCCGCGGAAGAACGCCAATTTCATCCTGCTCTCGACGGGGCTCGCGGCGACGCCCTCGCAGCCTTATTGGCAGCCCGGGACGCCTCAAGGTGGCACCGCGATGGGCACGATCTCACCCATCCCGCCGGGCTTCCCCACCAACAAGCTCGGTTGCGCGGTGCCTGACGCCACGGCCTACAACCCCGTCAACCTGAAGCTCACGATCCGGGTGCCCACCAACGCGCACAGCTTCGCGTTCGATCACTCGTTCTTCTCGGCCGAGTACCCCGAATATGCGTGCACCCAGTTCAATGACATGTGGGTCGCGCTGCTCAACACGGGCGCTCCGGGCATCGCCAACAACAAAGACATCATCTTCGATCCGCAGGGCACGCCCGGCTCGGTCAACCTGAGCTTCTTCGATCGCTGCATCGCGGGGCCGACGGGCTGCTTCGGCGGCTTGGCCGGGTTCAACTTCTGCGCGGGCGGCAAGACCGAGCTCGGGGGCACGGGCTTCGGTGATCCCGACATGCCTTGTGGCCCGCCGAGCTCGATCGGCGGCGGCACGGGCTGGCTCATCACCGAAGCTCCGGTATTGCCGGGTGAGACCATGGTGCTTCAAATCATGGTGTGGGACTCCTCCGACGAGGTCTTCGACTCCGCGGCCATCGCGGACGCCTTCCGCTGGCAGACAGGCTCGTTGGCGAACCCCACCACCCATCGGTGAGATGTGCAGGTCCACGCGCTCACGCTCCGCAATTTTCGAGGGTTTGAAGAGGCCAAGGTCACGTTCGAGCCCTCGATGACGGTGCTCGTGGGCGAAAACGGCGCGGGCAAAACCGCCGTGCTGGAGGGGCTCGCCCTGGCGCTCAGGTATTTTATCGAGTTTGTGACTAGCAAGGAGTCACGTTGGTTCAACGACAATGATGTTCGGGTGAAGGTCTTTGAGCACGAGGGGATCCTCGATCGCCAGCGCCAATGGCCCGTCGTCGTCTCCGCGGCGGGCACGCTCGAAGGCCACGATATTGATTGGCTCTTGGAGCGTTCGAGCTTTGAGGGGAGCAAGATCAACTCAAACACGATGTTTCGCCGAGCGCAGGACTTACGTATCGCTGTAGCGTCCGGTGAGGCCCGTGCGTTGCCCGTCATTGCTTATTACAGCACGCAGAGGCTCTGGCCTACAGACCCCATCACCGAGGTCAAGCGCGGCGTGGGCTCCCGCTTCGATGGACATGAAGGCGCGCTCGACGCGGCGGCGAGCCCACGTCATTTGGCTGCATGGATGTTCCAGCAAACGTTGGTCGAGCTCCAGCACCGCAAAGAGGTCCCTCAGCTCCGCGCGATTGAGCAGGCCGTGTGCCAGTGCATCGAGGGCGCGACCCGGTTTTATTTCGACGTGAAAGAGCAAGACCTCGTGTTCGAGCGCGAGGGGTCCGGGGCTTTGCCGTTCGCGACGTTGTCGGATGGATATCGCAACATGGTGGCGCTCGTCGCCGACGTCGCGTGGCGCGCCTCGGTGTTGAACCCCCATTACGGCGCGAACGCAGCGGCGCAATCCGAAGGCGTGGTGCTCATCGACGAGGTGGACCTGCACCTCCATCCGCGCTGGCAAAGGAAGGTGCTCGGCGACCTGCGCCGGACGTTCCCTCGCCTCCAATTCATTGTCACGACCCACTCTCCGCAGGTGATCGCGAGCGCGAGGCGGGATGAGCTCCGGGTCCTCTCGAATAACGCCGTGATCGACGCGCGCCCCTTCGTCGAGGGGAGAGATTCGAACAGCCTGCTCGAAGACGTCTTCGGCGTCCCTGAGCGGCCGAACGACGTGCGCGCGAAGATCGATGAGCTGTTTCGCCTGCTCGACGAAGAGAAGATCGAGCCTGCAAAGACGCTGTTCGAGGCGCTCGCCGCGCACCTCGGGCCGGACGACCCAGCCATCCTTCGCGCGCAGTGGATCTTGGATCACGAGGGCGCGCCCCACGTGGAGGGGTGATGCTACGTTATTCAAAAGGCCCTCAGCCCAAGGTGCTCATCGGTTGGCAGGCCACCCCAAACGCAGATTGGGAGAGCTTGCCCGCAGAGGACAAGAACGAGGTGCGCGAAGCCATCCTCCGTGATCAAGGCCACTTGTGCGCGTATTGCCAACGGCGCATCCCCGTCGCTGGGGGACACCCCACGATGAAGGTGGAGCATTGGCGAGCGCAGTCGAGCGGTGAGGACGATCTGCGATGGACCAACCTGCTCGGTGTTTGCCCCGGTGACGAGCGGTTGGAGACCGGCGCTCACCATGGCGAGCAGCACTGCGACACGTCGCGGGGAGATCAAGCGCTGTTCCTTCACCCGGTCGAAGGACAGGGCCCAAGCCCCCGCGATCACCTCCGCTACTTGGCGAACGGTGGTGTCGCCCCCAAAGAGACGACACGCCAACGCTCCGTGAGCGCCGACATCGAAGCGCTGAACCTCAACGCGGCGCGGTTACGGCGAGGGCGCCTCGCGGTTTATGACGCGCTCAAACAACGCCTCGACAAAGCCGGTTGGTCCGAAAAGGCCCTACGCGACGAGCACAGGGCCCATCGCACCGAGGCGGGGAGCAAGGCCATCGCCTATCGTGAGGTCGCCCGTTATCACGTCGAGCGATGGGCGCGAAGCCGCGGCGTATCGCTTTGAATCAACGCTCTCTCCTTCAACGGCACACCCGGCCGAAGTAGCGGAGGGGCTGCTCCGGCTTCGGGATCTCGATGCCCAGATAAAAGAACCCGACGCGCCCCTCTTCGAAAAGCGGCATGAGCGCGACGCCGAGGCCCGACGCGCCCGGCGCAGGCTCGATAGGCATCCACTGGAGATC
>CAYTJL010000361.1:0-7764 GCA_964437785.1 uncultured Polyangiaceae bacterium | reverse complement strand
CGAGTGACGCGCGCGACGACATGGCGGCTCTCCATCGCGGCATGGTCGCCGAAAGGCGGAGAGAGCACAACGGGCGTCAGGATCGGTGTCCTGTTTTGCGCCCGGCGCGACCCCTCGTTCGCTCTCTTGTGGACCCACGCCGATCCGCTGTACAACCGGGCGCAACCCTATGGCCGATCCCATCTCCCGCGACGAGGTCCTCGCCATCGCGCGCCTCGCCAACCTCGATCTCGCCGAGGGCGAGATCGATCGCATGACCCGCGATCTCGGCGCGATCCTCGGGTACGTGCAAACGCTCAACGAGGTCGACACGACCGCGGTCGAGCCGATGACACACGTGAGCGCGGGCGGGCCCAAGCTGCGGCCCGATCTGCCGCACGCCGAGCTCGCGCACGCCGTCGCGCTCCGCGAGGCGCCGCGCACGTCCCAGGGCGGCTTCGCGGTCCCCGGCTTCGTCGAGGAGGATTGATATGGGCTACGAAGGGCTCCTCCAAGGCCCGATCCCGCATCTCGCTTCGCTCGTCGCCAGAGGCTCGGTGAGCGCAGAGGAGGTGACGCGCGCGGCGCTCCAGCGCATCGAGGCCGAAAACGCCGGGCTCGGCGCGTTCCTCACCGTGCAGCACGACGCCGCGGTCGAGGCGGCGAGGGCGGTTGATCGCAAGCGCGCCCGCGGCGACAAGCTCGGTCCGCTCGCGGGCGTGCCCATCGGCGTCAAAGACGCGATCTGCACCCAAGACGCGCCGAGCACCGCGGGCTCACGCATCCTCGTGCGCGACGGATCGGCCGACCCATCGCGCGGATTTCTGCCGCCGTACGACGCGACCGTGGTGAGCCGGCTCCGCGCCGCCGACGCGGTCATCGTGGGCAAGTGCAACATGGATGAGCTCGCGATGGGCTCCTCCACCGAGAACAGCGCCTTCTTCCCGGCCAAGAACCCGTGGGATCGATCGCGCACGCCGGGCGGCTCGTCGGGCGGCAGCGCGGTCGCGGTCGCCGCGGGGCTCACGGCGGGCGCGCTCGGCTCCGACACCGGCGGTTCGATCCGCCAACCCGCTTCGTTCACCGGGGTCGTCGGCGTCAAACCCACCTATGGACGCGTGTCCCGCTCGGGGCTCATCGCCTTTGCGTCGAGCCTCGATCAGGTCGGGCCGCTCGCGCGCGACGTGCGCTCCGCCGCGCGGATCCTCCGCGCCATCGCGGGGCGCGACGTGCTCGACGCGACGAGCCTCGACGTCCCCGTCGACGACTTCGAAGATGCTTGTGGCCGCGACGTCAACGGCCTCACCCTCGGCGTGCCCGAAGAGTACTTTGCCGAGGGGCTCGACCCGGCCGTCGCGTCGATCGTAGAAGAGGCCATTCGTGGTCTTTCGAGCCTCGGCTGCTCGATTCGCCCGGTGCGCCTCCCCCACACCCGGTTCGCCGTGGCTACGTATTACGTGGTCGCGACGGCCGAGGCGTCGTCCAACTTGGCGCGCTTCGACGGCGTCCGTTACGGCTATCGCGCCGAGGGCAAAGACCTCTCGACCCTCTATGCGACGACGCGCGGGAGGGGCTTTGGGCGCGAGGTCAAGCGGCGCATCATGCTCGGGACCTACGCCCTCTCGGCCGGGTACTACGACGCGTATTACCTGCGCGCGCAGAAGGTCCGCACGCTCATCCGGCGCGACTTCGACGCTGCGTTTCGCGAGGTCGACGCCATCGCCGCCCCTGTCTCACCGTTCGTCGCGTTCCGGCTCGGCGAGAAGGTCGAGGATCCTCTCGCCATGTACCTTGCCGACGTATACACCTTGCCTGCGAGCCTCGCGGGGCTCCCGGCGCTCAGCGTGCCCGCGGGCTTTGCGCAGGCTGCTAAAGGCCCTTCGGTGTCACCCCCTCTGCCCGTGGGCCTCCAGATCATCGGTCCTTCGCTCAGCGAGGCCAAGCTCTGCTCGCTCGCCTCGGCGTGGGAGAGCATCGCGCCGCTCGTGTCCGGGCCCAAGAATGGAGGCCAGAGCGCATGAGCGACGTCCGTGTGGTGAGCGCGGGCGCCGAGCACGAGGCGGGGCTCGCGGCGCTGTTCGAGGCCACAGGCTCCCCGTGTTATTGTCGCTTTTGGCACTTCACCGGCACCAACAACGCCTGGCTCGACAAGTGCGCCAACGCCACCGCGCAAAACCGGGATGAGCTCGCGGCCGCGCTCCAGCGCGGGGATGACGAGGCGCGCGGCGTGGTGGCGCTCGCGGGCGACGCGCTCGTGGGTTGGCTCAAGGTCGCGCCCGTCACGCGGATGCAAAAGGTCTACGATCGCAGGCTCTACAAGGGCCTCCCGTGCTTTCAGGGCGATCGCGCGGGGGTCTTCGTGGTGGGTTGTGCGCTGGTCCACCCGGCGCACAGGAGGCAAGGAGTCGTCAAAGCGATGGTGCGCGGCGCGGTCGAGGTCGCGCCCTCATGGGGGGCGCGCGCGCTCGAGGCGTTCCCGCGCCGGCCCAAGGAGCCTGTCTCGGACGAGGAGCTTTGGAACGGCCCTTTGACGGCCTTCACCGAAAATGGCTTCGTCGAGGTCGATTCGTTCGAGCCTTATCCCGTGCTCCGCCGAGAGCTTTGATCGGAGTCGAGGAGCGTCACCATGGATCTCCCGAACGACTATCGCCGCGCGCTCTACGCCGCTTCGTCTGCGCGCGAGACCGAGATCGGGACGCGCCCCTCCAAAGAGGAGCTGTTCGCGCGCGGCAGGCACTATGCGCCCATCCTCGACGCCTTTGTCACGCCTGATCGATCGGCGCGCGTGTTGGAGCTGGGGTGTGGGTGGGGGCCTTTCCTCGCGGCGCTCCACGAGCGCGCGTACGCCAACGTCGAGGCCATCGAGCTGAACGCCGAGTGTTGCGCGTTCGTCCAAACGACGCTCGGCATCACGCCCGCGCGCGCCGACATCATCGGTTATCTCACCGGCGCGCGCCCTGGGTACGACGTCATCGCCGCCTTCGACGTGATCGAGCACTTCAAAAAGGACGAGCTCTTGCCGCTCTTCGATCGCATCTTGGAGCTGCTCGCGCCGGGCGGATCGTTCGTGTTCCGGGTGCCCAACTGCGCGAGCCCCATCGGCCTCGCGCGGTTTCACTCCGGCTTCACGCACGAGACCGCGTTCACCTCGGAGAGCGCGGATGAGCTCTGTCGCGCGCGCGGCTTCACCCACGTTCGCTCCATGCCCGAGCCCGTCTTCGCGCGGAGCCCGGGGCGCCAAATCGCCAAGCGCGCGCTCCGCAGGATGGTCGAGGAGGTGCTCTATTTGGCCAACATGGGCATGATCGACCGGCGCTTCACGGTGAGCGGCAACCTCATCACCTGTGGGCAAAGGCCCTTGTAATCGACGTGAGCCTCCGTATCCTTTGGCTCCCTTTGCTCCTCGCGCTCACCGGCTGCGCGCGTTGCACGGACGGCGCGCGCCCGAACGACGCGGGGCCTGGGCCCGGTCCGGGGCCGAGCGAGGTGGACATCACCCCTCTTCCCAAGCCTGCTCCATGGGCCTTTGCGGTCGCGCGCACGGATTTGAGCCTCGCGTACCCCGAGCGGTGCGCGGCGCGGGCGCCGCTCATGCGCGCTCCGGTGACCGGCGCGCTTCACTTGCTCACGGATCCCAACGCGCTCGGTGAGCTCGTGGTGGTGGAGACCGAGGGCGATCCTCCGCGCGCCGCGCGCGCAGGGGTCTTGTCGCTGGGCGGGCAAGAGGTTGTGTCGAGCGATCTGCCGTGGATGGAGTCGGTGCGGCCGCCGCGGTTCGCCAAAGCCGGCGCGGCGTGGATGGGGGCTTTTACGCTCACGGGCAATCAGGTGATGGTGGGCAAGGGCGCGCGCGCCGTGAGCGCGGGGGATGGAGATCGCTTCGAGGCCGTGGATCTCGGGTGCAACGGCGCCTCCTGCGCGCTCGTGACAACGCCCAAGGGCCGTGTGGCGCGGCCCGGAGCGAGCGTGTGGATGGGCGGGCCCGAAGCGCCTTTGAGCGCGTGGAAGGTCACGGAGATCGTGCCTGACGGCGGCGACGTAACGCCTCTTGGGCTCGCGGCGATCGAGGCGGATCACGTGATGATCGCGCTCACCGGGGAGGCCTCGTTGAGCTTCTGGTCGGTGAGCCGCGGTGAGGGCGCGCGCTTCGTCGGCCGGGCCGCGTCGCCTCATGGGGTGATCGACGTCGCGTCGGTCGCCGCGGACAAGCCCATCGCGCTCGCGCACGGGACGCCGGTCGGCGAGGATGGTTGTGCCGTGGAGCACGCGCCCGGCGGCGGAGCGCTCGTGAGCCTGGTCACGCCGTTTGGAGAGGCGGTGAGCGTCAAGGCCCCTGCCCCGCCGGTCATGGGGGCGATTCGGCGGCTCACGAAGGGGGCTATCGCCATTTGGCTCGCGCCGCTCCAGTGCGGCGGGCCGAGCGACGCGGGGGCGAAGCCCCGGAAGATCCTTTATGGGATGGTGATCGGCGAGGACGGCAAGCCCGTGACGGGGCCCATGGCGATCGGCGACGCCAAGCAGGCCGCGATCAGCGCGAAGGGCGATGACGTGGACTTGTTCGTGGAGGAGGCCGAAGGGCGCGTCGCGTGGATGAAGATGCGATGTGCGCTGTAGGGTCGGAGAAGAGGGGCAAATAAGGCTCAACCCTTCATCCGTCGCGGACGCACTCATTTGCATGCGCGAGAGGGGATGGCGCTCGCGATGGTTTCTGTCGTAGAATGGCCTTTCATGCCTTGATGTCTCGCACCGAACCAAGGAGATCCGACTATGCGAAAAACCCTCGTGGGCGCCCTGTTCATCGCTGCTCTCCCGGTCTCTCTGCTCGCCGTCCCGTCTGCTCCGCTCTTCGCGAGCGGTGTGCCTGCGAGCTGCGCCGGCACGTATCTGATTGAGGAGGGCGGTGGGGCGAGGGACTTCTGGACCTTTGGCGCCGACGGGGCTTTTTTGGGGACGACGTCGACGCAGCCTCTTTACAACTTCTCGAACCAGCAAGGGAGTTGGGAGAAGGTGGGCAACGACGGCGCCCGAGGGGTGCTCTTCGCCTTCGTGTACAACGACGACAACACCCTCATGACCACGGCGCGTATCGACATCGCGTTTCAGGCCGTCGGCCAGGGGTGCGACCAGATCGCCGGATCGCTCGTGGTTCGGACATTCGAAGACGGTGAAGATCCGCTCGATCCCGCGAGCGACACCGGCGATCCCATCGCGTCGGACACCTTCCTTGGGCGTCGGGCGCGGGCGCGGCCTTAGCCTTTCAGCAGGTTCTCTCGGATCTGCTCGAGATCGCCGCCCGTGATCCCGAGCGACTCGTAGGCGTAGTCCTCGAACGTCCCATAACGCTGGCGGATCTCGTCGAACGCGCCTTCCATCTCTTCGGGGCTCGTGGTGAGTTGCGGCTCCAGGTAGATGCGTTTGCCGAGCCGGCCGGAGCTCACGAGCGCCGTCAATTGAGCGTTGTTGGCCGCCGCGCGGAACTGGTTGGTGAGCAGGTAATCCTCAATCACCTGCTCCTCGGGGACGCCGAGCGCCAAGAGGACGACCGCGGTCCCCCACCCTGCGCGGGCGGATCCGCCGGTGTCTGCCCAGACGAGGGGCAGGTTCTCCGCGTCGGTCAGCGAGAGAAGGAGCGTTGACAGGGCGTCGGTCATGGTGGAGCCGAAGTTCGGCACGCCAGGCGGGTATTCGCCGGAGACGAACGCGCGGAACGTCGCGCGCTTGAAGCTCGTAAAGAACTCTCCGTTCGGGCCGAAGAAGGCGTCTTGATCGGCGAAGCACACCGGATCGAACGGGAAGTAGTGGTGGGACGGGTCGGAGGGAGAGACGTTTTGGGGGAGGCACAGGTGCGGCGTGACCGGATCGGGGATCGACCCCAAGGTGACGTCGAAGATCGGCGACCTCACGATATCGGCCCCCGTCGCCGTGCTCCACAGGGGCGCTGACGCGGTGATCTCGCTCGGCCCTCGAACGTCGATGATCGTTTGCACGCCCAGCGCGCCGAGGAAGCCCTGATTGGAGGTGGGCGCGGGGGATCCGCTGCGGAAGAAGGTGCCCCAGCGGACGTGCTTCTCGTGCCCACCGGCGTTTGGAGCTGTCGCGTATCCGCCGACGTCGCGGAAGTTCAGGACCCCGATTTGGGGGACACCTCGCTCGGCCGTGATCACGCCGGGGCCTTTGCCGCCCTTCACCCGGAAGTAGTGACGCGCGGCCGGGTCGAGCCCTTCAATCACGATCGACGCGACGCCCTCGGTGTCGGCGACGACATTCTGGATTTGATCGGGACTCGTGCCCTCAAAGATGGTGACCCTCTGCACGTCGCCGCCGGTGGTCCACGAGAGGACGAAGCTCGTCCCTGCCCGCTCGGCGGTCGCGGACACCACCGTGCCTTGCTCGGTCGCGCGGACGGGCCGCTCGAAGGGGATGCCAACGCTCGCCGCGAGCGCACACACGATCATGATTCCAAACCGTCGTCGGTTAGGCATGCTCACTCCTTTGCTCCGAGGCCGGAGCGATCCGTGGATCGGATTATCGGTTCTGCCGCATCTATGTATCCAAAGCCGCCTTGCGCTCCATCGCGAGCGACGGTCCGATTGGCTCGCTACGCTATATCATGGCGTCCGCAGGGCGTAGCAGCGCCAGGATGGGCTCCATCCAAAGGCGCGGTTCGCCGTACACCTTTACGAGTCGCCCGTTCGATGCGCGGGCGACCAACTGCGGCGCTCGCCCTTCGATCGAGCCGCGGTCGCTCAGCTTCCGTTGTCATGGCTTTTGAGGCTCCGACGCGCCCGCCCGCTCCGCCGCCTCACGCGCCGCCTGCGATCTGCTCAAGACCTCGCGAACAGTCTCTTCGAGCTTTTGCCGCATCCACGCGTCCGAAGCCGCCTTGCGCTCCATCGCGACCTCGAGCGCTTCCTGCATCACCTCCGCAAGCTCCTCGTCGGTTGGCTCGGTGTCGGGGGCCATGAGATCGCGACGTGGTTGCGTCATGGTTCCCACCCTGCCACAGACCAAGCCCGCTGCCAAGATGCGTTTTGGCGGGTTACGAGGAAGAAGCGCCATGGCAAGCGAGGAACGGCGCCCCGCTCCCGCACGGACAAGGCTCCTCGTGCATGGGTGTCGGGGCGCTGGGCTCGACGGAAGGCAGGGAGTCGAGCAAAAGCGCCAGCTCGACAGCGAGCGTGGGATACAGCTCGGGATCGTCGGCCAAGGCGCGATCGCGGCTGCCCGCGGCAATCGCCTGGAGCGCATGAAGGACAGGGACGAATTGCTCGGGAACCTTGGCAATGTCGGGCAGGCGTGCGCGGGCCGCGTTGTGACCGGAAGTAAGAAGCGTGTTGCCAAAGGTGGCGATGAGTCGTGTTGCGCGATCCGTGGGCTTTCCGCCATCTCGGCGATACGCCCGATAGGTAAGCAGAGCTTGGTTGCGCGCATTGCGCGCGGCTTCGGGCTGATTGGCGGCAAGCTCCACCTGTTCGAGCGCGGCATAAGTACTCCAAAACTGGGCCGCGCGATCAAGAGAGAAGCCTTCACTGCGTCTGTCGTTCAAGCCGTGGTCGATCTCCGCTGACTGTCGAAAGAACGCCACGGCATCTTCTAACCGATCTTGGCGGCTATACAAGATCCCGAGCTGGAGCAAAGTACTGGCTTCCCCCGCTCGGTTACCACATGAAGAATCGAGCTTCAGCGACTCTTTGTAAGCATGCTCGGCGGCATCAAAGCTTGGAGCTTGCATTGTCTTTGCTTCCTGATGTGCGTTTAGCGCGTCTTGAAGACGCCCTTGACGCT
>CAYTJL010000360.1:0-7791 GCA_964437785.1 uncultured Polyangiaceae bacterium | reverse complement strand
TCTATGTGGGGGTCTTCTTCTTCGGGATGTGTGGAGGCAGGGTGATGCAGATCAAGGCGACGTGGCTGTGGACGGCCGGCTTGCTTTTGGCGGCGGCGATGAACGCGGGGGCTTGCAGCGGCACGGCCCAGACCGAGACGAGCAGCTCCGGCGGGCAAGCGTGTGTGCCCGGCAAAGTGGAGTCGTGCGCGTGCCCGGCCGGCGGCATGGGCGTCCAAGCCTGCAAAGACGATGGAAGCGGCTTCGGCGCGTGCGAGTGTGGCGCGGGCGGCAGCGGCAGCGGCAGCACGAGCTCAGGGATGACGGGCTCGTCGTCGTCGTCGAGCGGCGGCACCTGCGGTGACGGGTTCGAGCAGTCGGGCGAGTGCACGCCGGGCAGCGAGTTCTATTGCCCGCAGGACTGCAAAGACGGCGGCGGCGACGGCGGCGATCCGTGCACCGGCCATGTCTACATCAAGGGGGATGCCACGGTTCCCAATGCCGGTCCGGCCTGGGCCAGCCTGCCCAACGCGGGTGGCTTTGCTGGGCTCGAAGCCGGCAACTATGCTTGCCAGCAAGGCGGCGCCGATCACGTGTGCCGCTACGATGAGCTGCTCGCAGCGCAGACGGCAGGTGAATTCGCTGGTCTCGCCGCCGTCCTCGGCGGCAAGTCCGCTTGGGTTCACCGCACCACGCCGGAGGTCGTCAATGGCAACATGTCAGCACCTGGCCCGGGCGGCCGGTGCAACGACTGGACGTACACCACCAACCACATCTCGGACGGTGAATACGTGACGTTCGACAACAACGCCACCCCCACCTTCCACCTCGACAACGACACGTTTTACGATGGTATCGATACCTCTCATCAGATCGCCGGCGATCTGCAGTGCGGCGGCACCATCCGCAACATCATCTGCTGTTACCCCGCATGCAACTGACCTGACATGCGCGGCCTCCGTGCAGGCCTGATGTTGCTGCTCCCCCTCGCGCTCGCGGCGGGGAGCAGCGATGTCGTGCCTTGGCCCCACCAAAGCCCGCCCACGCCCTCCGAGATCGCTTCGCTGGTCGACGACGCGACCGCCGTGAACGACCGCGAGCAACGCGAAGAGTGGTTGGCAGCCGCCGAAAAAGGCGAAGAGAGCGAGAGCCTCGGCGTGTTCCAAGACGCCATCGACCAAGACTTTTATTCGCTCGACTTCCTCTTTCAAAAAGGGGACGACATCTTCGCGCACGAATTCACCCCCGAAGACGGCTACGGCAGAGGCCCCTTTACGGGCTTTCAACGCATCCACACGGGCGTCCGCGGCGGGCTCGACTCCTTCTCGTGCGCAGGGTGCCACTCGGTCGGCGGCGTCGACGGCGCGGGCGCCACCACCCAAAACGCGTTCCTCTTGGGCGACGGCGAGCACATCTCGAGCGCGGTCGTCCGCAACGCGCCCCCGCTCCAAGGGCTCGGCATCATCCAGGCCCTCGCCGCCGAGATGACCTATTCGCTCCAGCAAACCCGCGACGAGGCCATCACCCAAGCCCAAACCACCAACCAACCGGTGACGACCCCGCTCAGCGCCAAAGGCATCTCGTTCGGCGCCGTCACCGCCCACCCCGACGGCTCCGTCGACACGAGCGCGGTCGAAGGGGTCGACGCCGATCTCGTCGTCAAACCCTTTGGCTGGAAAGGCTCGATCAGCAGGCTCCGGCGCTTCGCCGAGGAGGCCGCGCGGGTCCACTTTGGCGTCCAATCCCATATCCTCGCCCTCAACAACCAACAATCCCCCGACCCAGACCGCCTGGGCAACGGCCCTTGGTACGACCCCGACGACGACGGTAAATCTCGCGAGCTCGAAGAGGGCGCCCTCACCGCGCTCGCCGTCTACCTCGCCATGCAGGAGACCCCCATCGTCCTGCCTCCGTTCGACCCCATCCTCCAAGACCGGTGGGCCAACGGCAAAGCCCTCTTCGACTCCATCGGATGCCCCTCGTGCCACACCGCGTCGCTCACCCTCGTGAACGCCGTCTGGAACGAGACGAGCGACACCACCGGACACGCCGTCACCCTCAACCTCCTCACCGACGGCGACCAGCCCCGCGGCACAGGCCAAGTCACCCTCTTCAGCGACCTCAAACGACACTCCATGGGAGATGCCTTGGCCGACCCGCACGATGGCGACCCCGGAGTCCCCCGCGACGTCTTCTTGACACGACCCCTCTGGGGCATCGCCGAGAGCGGGCCTTATCTCCACGACGGCCGCGCCCCCACCCTGCCCGAAGCCATCTTGGCCCACGGCGGAGAGGCCCAATCGGCCCGCGACGCCTTCGACGCCCTGCCCGCGAACGAACAAGCCGATCTCCACGTCTTCCTCCTCTCCCTCACCCGCGACCCCGAGGTCAGGATCGCCCGATGACCCAGCGCCTCCACAGACCCGCCTGGGGAAAACTCGCCGCGATCGGCCTCGTCACGATTCCCCTACAAACAGGCTGCGGCGACGAGTCTCTCCCCGCCCGGGAGCCCTCCACGGCCGAACCTCTGCACATGTTCTCCACAGCCCTCCCGGACGACTTGTCCGACCAGGCGCTCGCCGCCTTGGAGCGCGACGCGTACCGCCGCGAGCACCGCTTTTGGGACGCGGCCGAGCCGGGATATCTGTTCTCGAAGACCCGCGTCGCCGAGCACGACATCGAGGCAGGGGCCTTTTCGAGCGAGGACCTGTTTCAAATCGGCGGCCAGCTCTTCACCTTCACCTTCACCAAGGCACAAGGGCTCGGCGGCAAAGACTCCCCCTCGATCCGCCGTATCCACGAGGGCAGGCGCGGAGGCCCCGATACGTACAAGTGCGCGTCGTGCCATTGGCGCGGCGGCCCCGCGGGCGCAGGCGACGGCGCGGACAACGCGTATCTGGACGGCGACGGAGACACCCAATCGAGCGCCTTGGCGCGTAACCCCATCTCCCTCGCCGGGAGCGGCTACGTGGAGATCCTCGCGACCGAGATGAGCGCCGAGCTCGGGAAGATCCGCGCCGCCCTCGTCGAAGAGGCCGCGGCCCAAGGCTCGCCCGCGCGCGGCGAGCTCGTCGCCAAAGGCATCTCGTTCGGCCACCTCACCGTCGCGCCCGACGGCGCGCTCGACACCGCCGAGGTCTCGGGCGTGAGCGATGACCTCATCGTGCGCCCCTTCGGCCACAAAGGATCCTTCGCCACGGTCCGCGACGCGGTCGAGGACGCGCTCCTCGTTCACCATGGCATGGAGTCGACGCACCTCGTCAAGACCGCGCCCGTCACCCGCAAAGGCCCCTTCGGCGGGGACGACCCCGACGGCGACGGCGTCAAAGACGAGATCACCGAAGGGCAGGTGACGGCCCTCACCCTCTATACAGCCATGCAGGAGGTGCCCGTCATCAACCTCCCCACGTTCGAAAACCTCGCCTTGACGTGGGCCGACGGCAAAGCCCGCTTCAACCAGATCGGGTGCGGGTCATGCCATGTCCCGTCCTTGCCTATCTCCGGCACGGTCCTCACGCTGCCGAGCCGCGAAGGCGGCCGCCCCGTCTCGATCGACCTCGCGATCGCCGGCGCCGAGCCCCGCTTGACGCCGACCGAGGACGGCGAGCACCGCCTCTTTTTGTACAGCGACCTCAAACGCCACGACATGGGCCCTCTGCTCGCGGAGGCGCGGGCGGACCGGGGCGTCCCGGGGAACCTCTTTGTCACGCGCCCGCTCTGGGGCGTGGCGCGGAGCCGGCCCTATCTGCACGACGGAAGGGCCGTGAGGCTCGAAGACGCGATCCTCCTCCACGGGGGAGAGGCGGAGGCCTCCAAACAAGCCTTCGAGGCGCTGAGCGAGCTCGAGCGCGCGCCCATCCGCGTATTTTTGACGTCGCTCACCCGCGCCAAAAGGATGATCACCCAGTGAGGGCCCTCGCGCTCGCGCTCGCGTCGTCTACGTTCGCGCTCTCGTCCTGCGCGTTATCCCCCTTGCCCCTCGACCCGAGCTGCCCCGAGCCGAGGCGCACGCCCGACGGCGGTTGTTGCCCCGTGTGGCACGCGCCTAATCGAGATGGGGAGTGTGCGCCCGTGAGCTTCGAAAGGCCTGCGCTCACAGGCGCGATCGGAGAGCCGGGCGCCCGCGATCTCCATGCCCTCTTCGATGATCAGGGCCGCGCCGTCGTCGCCGGGTGGATCGCGGGCGTCGGCCGCGCTCATCTCCAGATCCTCGAAGAGGGGGAGGGAGGCATCTTTGCGAGCCACGACCCCTCCGCGCTCGTGCCCGACGACGCGGTCTACGCCGAGATCGTCAAAGGCCATGACGGGAGCCTCCTCGCCGCGTGGCAACAAGGCAAGGCAGACGCGACGTTCGTTTATACGGCGACCCGCGATCCGAGCGGGATTTGGACCGATCCTCAAGGCAGCGCCGACACGCTCTCGTTCCCGCCCACCGCCTATCAACCCCGCTTGGCCGTCGCCTCGACGGGCGAGGTGATCTTGGTGTGGGATCAATGGATGAGCACGGGCTACGGAGTCAGCCTCGCCACGCGCGCGTCGCCGAGCGCGCCGTGGGCGCTCCCGAGCGACGCCGACGACGTCCTCTCCCCTCATGTCTTCTTCTCCAACGCGCCCACGCCCGCCGCGGGCAACGACGGGGCCGTCGCGGTGACGTGGTATCAATCGAACGGCGGGCCGCTCATGACGTACATGAGTGAGCGCAAAAAAGCCGGCGATCCCTTCTCGAAGCCCGGCGCGGACGACTTTATCTCGGCGCCCGGCGCGCCCATCGACAGCCATCAAGTCAACAACCCCAAGCCCGCCTTCGGCCCGAGCGGCGAGCTCGCCGTCGCGTGGACCCAAGAGGACGGCGCGGGGAGCATCCCTGTTTATTTGGCCTCTCGATCGCCGGGCGGCGCCATGGATTCCCCGCTCGGCCTCGACGACGCGTTCTCTCCCCCGCTCGGCGTCGCGCGCTGCGTGCAGCTCGCGTTTGGGCCCAAAGGGGATTTGTACGTGATTTGGTATCAGGACTACGGCGACGGCCACCGCGTGCTCGCCGCGCGGCGGCGGCCGGACGGCACGTGGGCCGAGAGCGGGAGGACACCTCAGCGCCTCTCCGGCGACGGGGCGATTGGCATCTTTCCCTCGATCGCGGTTGGGCCGGACGGCGGCGTCATCGCGGTGTGGGTCGAGAGCGACGGAGGGCCGTTCCGGGTTTGGGCGAGGCGCACCGGATCGGCCGACGAGCCTTGGGGGCCCGCGGAGCTGCTGTCGCCCGAAGGCGGCGACGCGAGCTCGGCCGCGGCCGTCGTCGGCCCGGGCGATCGCGCGTTCGTCACGTGGGTTCAGGGCGAAGGGCTGAGCGGCAAGGTGATGATCGCGCGGGCTTACGGAGGGCAACGGTAAACAAGTGAAACCGTTGTAAGACAAGTTGAAAACAAATAGCGGGGGGTGGGGAGCCTTTTTATAGGGGGGGTATGTCTGATCCCCCTCTCCCTCTGGTCCCCGGTGTCTTTCTGGCCATGTTGGCGCAGCTCTCCCTCCGTTTGACGGCGCGCTCTCCCTCGGGAGAAGCGTTGGGCGTCCTCACGGACAACAGCGGTGTCGATCGCCACGTCTTGATCGCCTCCGGCGGCGTCGACGGCACGTGGTTCGCGAGCGACGTCGTTCCGCAAGGCTTTCCGCCTTACAATCACCTGATGTCGCAAAGGACGTACAACCTCCTCAAAGCGGGGGTCGCCCAGACGGATGGCTCCTTTGTCTCGGGGGGCCAGCGTTATCGGCTCCGGGTTTGGTTCGACGGTCAAAACCTCACGGCTGAAGCCGTCTGACCCGAACGTCTCATGACGTTGAGCTTCGGCGGCGCCGTGAGGTTGATGCACGTCATCGCTGCGGCGTTGTCGATCCCTCTCGCGAAGCGGAGCCGCGATCATCAGGCCATCGCCGTATTCTTGGTGGTCACGGCCGCCGCCGACCTCGCTCGTTATCTGCTCGAAGCGCGCGTCATTTTCCCTGCGTGGGAGGACCAGCGCGCGGCGGGCCTCGATCCGGCGCGCGCCACTCTTGCGGGGTGGGTCCGCGCCGCCGCGCACGTGGATCAAGCGCTGTTCGTGTTTTGGCCTGCTTCCGTCGCCGCGCTGTCGATGGCGGTGCTGCTCCACAAGCGGCCTTGGATCGTGCTGCCTGCGTGGGCCACCTTCGTCGTGCTCGTCACCGCGGGGTATCCGATCGTGCGGGGCGTGCCCCTCCTGCGCGTCTACCTCGCGGCCGAGCTCTTGGGCGCGTGCGGCGCGACGGCTTGTTTTGCCGCGTGGACCATGCGCCGGGAGGCCATGACGCTCCCGCGGTTCATGGTGATTTGCATCGCCACGTTTCAAGCGGCGACGCTCGTCGGGCCGTATCTCGGCGACCCCGCGACCTCATGGGACAACGCCCGGGCGCTTTATCTCGTGATGTACACCGGCCTCGCGCTGGTGCACGTCACGGCGATCATCGTTTTGCGTAGAGCGGATGAGAGGTGAATTGCCATGACCGTGCTCCTCTACCTCAACGCCGGTATCATGTTGTTCGGCTTGGTCCTCATGTTGGCGGTGATCTTGGAGCTGCGCCGGGGCAGGCGCGACACGCAGGCCATCCTCAAAGCCATCATCGAGAGCGGGGAGGAGCAGCGCGCGCACCGAGAGGCCATGATGACCCACGCCACCAAGGTGCTGCGCACCGCGCTCGACGACGGCGCGCCGCGCACCATCGTGGTGACCCAAGGAGCGCCGGGCGACGATCTCTCGTAAAGCCGGGCGAGCTTTCAGGGCAGACATCATGGGATGACTTCTGCTAAGACCCGCTGTGATGAGACCGCGGGACATCTTGATTGCGACCCATGGCCACTGCTTCGACGGGATGGCCAGCGCGGCGCTCTACACCGCGCTCAGGCAAGGGCGCGAGCCCGGCGCGGCGCTCTCGTTCCGCTACAAATCGTGCGGTTATGGGCCGGCGATGGCGCAGATCCCCGAGGCGTGGCTCGACGGCGACGAGAACGTCATCCTCGATTTTCGCTACACCGAGAGCCAGAAGCTCACCGAATATTTCGATCATCACGTGACCGGCTTCGGCTCGCCCGAGGAGCGTGATCGCGCGCTCGCTGCGGCGGGGGCGCGCGGCACGCCGCGCATCCGGTACGACGCGGCGCGCGGCTCGTGTGCATCCATCGTGGCCGAGGCCATGGGAGACGAGGGGATCGCGCTCGGCGCGCTGGGCGAGCTGATCGGCTGGGCCGACGTGATCGACGCCGCGCGCTTTCCCTCGGCCGAAGCGGCGATCGACACGAGCGCGCCGGTGATCCAGCTCGCCGGGGTCGTCGAGCACCACGGCGATGCGCTGTTTTTGCAAACCATCGTGCCCGAGCTGATCGGGAAGCCCGTGAGCGAGGTCGCGGCGAGCGAGATGATTCGCGCTTTGTGGCAGCCCATCGCCGCTTCGCGCGAGGCGTTCACCAAGAGCGTGCGCGAGCACGCGCGGGTGATGGGGCCTGTGGTGATGGTCGATTTGGCCGAGGTCGCCTCCGATCTCTCGGCCAAGTTCACCACGTATGCGCTCTTCCCGGAGTGCGCCTATTCGGTCACGCTCTCGCGCATGCGGCAGCACTACAAGGTCTCGGTGGGCTATAACCCCTGGAGCCCGATCCCGCGCAAACACGATATCGCGTCGATTTGCAAGCGTTTTGACGGGGGCGGGCACCCCGTCGTGGGGGCGTGCTCCTTCCCGCTGAGCGCGCTCGACCGCGCGCGGGCAGCGGTCAAGGTGATTGTGGCGGAGCTCGGCGGGGAGGGGGGC
>CAYTJL010000359.1:2451-7836 GCA_964437785.1 uncultured Polyangiaceae bacterium | reverse complement strand
GCCGGCGCGGGGGGCGAGCTCGCCGGAGCGCCCGACGCGTCGATGACAAGGCCGTTGCGCGTCACACGTCGGCCCCCCGCTTCGGCGAGGATGCGCTCCGCCTTCTTGTACACGTCCCCCACCGTGATCGTGCCTTTGCCGTCGAGGTCAAACGCCTTGTAGTTCTTGTCGTAGATGTCCTCGCCCCGCCTCGAAATCACGGTGCTCTCGGGCTTGCCCATGAAGGATGGAGTGAAGTTGTAGAGCAGCAGCTCTCCCGGCGTCGCGCCGCGCACGGCCGCGCCCGCTCGCGCGTAATACTGCTTCACCGGGCCGAGCAATTGATCGCGCGCCGCGAGCTTGATCACCGCGCGGATCTTGTCTTTGGTCTCGTAGCCGGGGAGCTTCGCGTAGGTGGTCAATTGGATCAGACCCGCCGCGGGCTCCGCGTTCAACGCGGTTGCATCCCCTCGGCTCTCGTGCCGAATCACCATCCAGAGCGCATCGGCGGAGATGCCGAGCGTCTCGGTGACCTCGAAGAAGGCGTCCCAGTCTTCCGGCCGGAAGCGCTGGTATCCGTCGAGCGCGAGCACCGTATCGCGAGGTTCGCCGCGCGGCTCGGGCCGCGCGCCGGCATAACGCGACCACGCCGACGAGAGCGGCGCCTTCTCCGCGTGGACCTTCACCGCGATGGAGAGGTCTTCCGCGGGGCGCCTCTTGTCTTTGCGCGCCTTCCACGCCCGAGAAGCGAATTGACCGACGCTCGGCCCGGCGAGCATCAGGCCGTGCGCGAGCACGAAGAGCAATTCAATCATGGTTCCCTCACCCGTAAAAGCCCGAGAAGATCCACACCGACCGCACGAAGGGGTCTGTCACCATGAGCGGCCCGACCACCGGAACAGGGGTTGCCGACAAGCGGACGGTCGAGCCGTCCCACGCCTGCATCCTCACCTGGCCCGCCGAGCAGCCGACCCGTTCATGGTGCTCCGCGACCGACACCCGCTCTCCGGCGCGGAGCCGTCGTAAGAGCCAATGCCAGTGGGGCCGCGGCGCCTCGACCTCCAACACCTGCACGTCCACGACCCATAAGCCACTTCCCCCCGCGAGCCGCACTTCGCCCGGGTAGTTGAGCCAATGGCTCCCCGGGCCGAGCTTGACGACAAGGTCGTTGGTCTGATCAAGCTCCTTCACGCCCGGATAATTGAGGCGCTGAACCGCGTCCCTCGCCCCGATCGAGTATTCGAGATGGAGCCCATACCCCGCGTCGTCGTACGACCCCGCGGGATAGGGCCCCTCCGCGCGCGCAGGCTCGATCCGCGCGAACAGGACACGCGCGCCGCTCCCCTTCGGCGCGCATGACCCGCTCATCAACTGGATCGGCGTCCCTGCGCCCGGCGCTAATACAGTCCGCACGCTCCGGTCTCGCAGTCCGATGGATCGAAGAACGCCTCCAAATCGGCCTCCGCGCTGATGAACAACCCCTCTCCCTCACTCCCCATCTCGAACAGGTTCTCGCCGCCGCCGGCCGTCACCACCGTTCCGTCCTCGTCCTCGAACGAGAACGGGCCCGCGGTCGCGAGGAACCCCTCATCCTCCTCGAACGCCGGCCCGCTCGACAGGAGCGGCGCGGCTTCCTCGTCCTCCGGGCCCGCCGTCACGAGCCACCCTTCGTCATCGCCATACGCCGGCCCGCTCGACGCGAGCGGCGCGCTCTCCTCGTCGTCCGGGCCCGCGGTCACGAGGAACCCTTCTTCGTCGCTGTCGAACGCCGGCCCCGAGGTGGCGAACAAACCATCATCGTCGTCGAACGCCGGCCCGCTCGACGTGAGCGGCGCGGCTTCGTCCTCGTGATGGTCCGGCCCGCTCGTCATGAGGCTGTAGAGCCCTCCTTGGCCGAGCATCGTTGCCGAGGGATCCATCGCGTTCGCGGGGTCCGTCGCGCCTTCTTCGCCGCTGCCCAACATCTCTTCTCCTCCTTCGCCGATCAAGAGCAGGTTGACGTTGCCCGAATTGCTGATGCTGGTCGGCCCGCGCGAAGGGTTGTTGAGCGCGCCGCCGATCATCCCCCCGCCGAACGGGCCTTGTTGCGGGGCCGGGCCCGCAAAGCCACCGTCGAAGGGGTTGTATCCAAACATGGCCGCACCAAAGCCACCCGACGACGGCGGAGCGACCGTGACGAACGGCGCGGGTTGCGCCTGCATCGGCGCGGGCGACGTCGGCGCGGTTTGCAACGTGACTTGCACCGACGCGGGCGACGCGGGCGACGTCGGCGCGGCCTGCAACGTGGGTTGCGCGCTGGGCTCGTCGCCGTAGATGGCGGCGAGCGAGATATCCTCGGGCTCGACGACCTTCGCCATGGCCCGATTGCGCCGAGAGGAGCACTCCGCGCAATGCGGCGAGACGGGGAACGCCGAGGGGTTGACGAGCCCTTGGGCGATGACCGCGATCTGCGTCGCCGCGCGTTCGAGCGTCGCGGGCTCACGGCGCATGACGCGCGCGAGGTTCTCGCGATACCCCGGGTGTTCCTTGGCCGTCGCGACGTACGTCAGCGCCTTGATCGCGGCCTTGACGCTCTCGCGGTCGGTCGGGGAGCGGCCGTTGCGCAGCTCGAAGCCGATCACGAAATCGGCATCTCGCCCGCCCGCGTTCTTATACACCTTGCGGGCGAGCTCCTCGGCGCGTTTGCTCGCCCACACCTGATCTTGGATCTTCTTGAGCTTCGCGTCGTTCACCGCCTTGTCCCAAGCGCTCAAGCTGAGCGCCGAGAAGTACGAAGCGGCCGACTTCAACGCGGGCACCACGCGTTGAAAGAGGGGCCGCGCCCTCGGGTATCGCTGGGCCGCTTGGGACGCCGCGCGCTCCCACGCTTGGCCCTTCCAGTGCCCGGGCCCATAGACGTTGTAATCGTCGAGCACATCGCCCGGGCCCGCCGTCGAGCCTTCGTCTCCATCGCTCATGATCATCGCCCGCGCTCCTCCCGTGGTGACGGGCACACACACGTGCTGCTCGTACACCGATGGTGAAACCGGCGGCATCCCTGCTGCCGCAGAGTGATCCACGATCGCGCCGCCGCGTTTGCCAAACACATGCTCCGTTACCCTCACGACCTCTCCGCGGCGCCTCTCGGGCGCGCGCGGCGTCACCGACATGCAAAGCTCGACGTCGCGCGCGCCCTTGTCCACGTCGGCGCGCGCCGCGTACATCTCGATGTCTTCGCAATCGCCGGTCCCCCGACGCTCCGTTTCGTCGGGCGGTTGCCACCTGTCTTGCCCGGGTGGATCGTCCACCCATAAAAGCTCGTCCACCGGCTTTGACACCGGCGGCGAGTCGCGCACGACGGCGGCCATCGCGTCGAGGGCCGCGCGTCGTGAGCGAAAAGGCACCTTGGGCCGGAGCAGAATCCGGCCCGTGGCGTCGGGCTCGTCGTCGTTCTTCACCGCAGGATGCGCGCCGCCCCGAACATGTTGAGCGCGCGGCGCAAGGTCGGCACCACGCGCGTGAAGCCCGCGAATCCGGGCGCAGGGGCCGCGTTGGTGCTCACCGGCCTGCACGTGCCGTCGATGACCAAGATCGAGATGCCGCGGAAGAACTGATCCGTGGTGTTCTGCAAGAAGATGGTCGCTTGGATGTCGAGCGCTTGCGGCAGCCGATGCCCGATGAGCGCGACCATGCGATCGCTGCGCGCGACGGTGTCCATGATCGCCGAGATGTTCATGGGCGGCGCCTTCACCGCCTCGTTCGCGCCGAACTTCAACGACGTGAGCACGAACCCGGTTTGCTCGTCGAACCGCGAGCCGTAGATCCCAACGATGGTGGTGCCCGCCTCGATGGTGATCTTCTGGCATTGCACGAGCTGCCCGGCCTTGACCAGCGTGCCGAGCGCTTGCGGCGTCGGGTGCAGGCCATACGAGGCGTTCGGGCGCAAGGCGTCGATCGCCTCGACGCGCGCCGCGGCCGACGCGTACGCGTGGCCGAGCATGTTCATGGTCGCCGTCTTGGTGGCTTGCTGCTGCTTTTTGAACATCTGTTGCGGATTGGCTTGGATCTGCATCTCTTCGTGTTCCTTCTCTCCTGTGGAGCGCGCACACGTCCACGCGAGGCGCGCCCTGCGCCGTTGGTTGCCGCGAAAACCCCTCTTGTTGTCCCCTCTCTACCGTTCGACGTCGGCTCTACTTCTGCACGAAGGCGAACATGCGCCCGAGCAGCTCGAGCCCGACTTCATTCTTGATCCTGTCGAGTGTCTCTTCCTCCAAGCTCCCTGCGATGATCTGCGCCACCACGACCAGCGTTGCAGCGTTCCCGGGGAGCTGCGGATTGGGCCTCTCCGCCTGCTCCAAGATGGCGCTCAGCGTCTCGGGGGAGAGCCGTTTGACCGCCGCTTGAAGCGTCTCGCCGAGCGTGCTCGGCTCGGGCTCCGCGGGGCGGCTCGGCGCCTTTGCGGCTCCTTTCGACGGCGCCTCGCTGAGCTTCGGTGTCCCCAAGGCCCCGAGGATCTCGCCCCCATGCACGGCCATCATGGTCGTTGCCGCGCCTTTGACGAGCTGAAGCATCTCCGTCTTGGTCTCGCGATCACGCACCATCGCATCGCGCGCCAGAGAGATTTGGGTCTCCCACTGGCGCGTTCGAAACGCGTGCTCGGCCTCCCACTTCCGAAGCTCCGCGTTCTCCCTCTCCATGTCTCCGAGCCGCTTGGCGAGCGCCATGTATTCGGCCATGAGCGCGCGCATCTGGTCCGATTGGTCCTGAATCGTGCGCGTTTGCGACGCGAGCGAGTTCGAGAGCGCGGCGTTGCCGGCCGCGAGCCCGCCCCCCGCCGAGTGCATGAGACGCAGCAGATCAGGGACCGAAAGGACGACGGATTGCGCGGCGTCGAAGTCTTCCATCGGGTTCATGGGCCTTCTCTCACGCCACCAGAGCGCTCTTGTCCTTCTCCTTCGTCTTGGTGGTCTCGGCGATCGGAGCCTTGTCCTTCTTATCCTTGCTCCTCCACGCCTCGATGCTCTTCTTGGACACGGAGTAGAGGATGGGCGCTCCGAACCCGCGCGCGACGGCCGCGGCCGCCTCGCGATAATCGGGGTCCGACGTCATGACGGCGAAGCCGGCCATGCCCACGGCGATCGCGGCCGTCACACCCGACGTGCCGAGCGTGGCGTTTTGACCGAAATAACCATCGATCACGCCGGCTCCGGCCGCCGCTGCGGCCGTGATGCCGGTCGAGAGCATCGACCCGACGCGGCCGGGCACGACGCCGGCCAGAAACGACAGGTCGGTGTACATCCCTTTGCAGAGATCCTTCAGCTCCTTCGAGGTCAAGGCATCGACGTTGATCGGCGGAGCGCCGCCGTAAGAAGAAGGCACCAGGGTTTGGTTGGTCATGGCCGGACTTATAAGGCGCCCAAAAATCGG
>CAYTJL010000359.1:0-2351 GCA_964437785.1 uncultured Polyangiaceae bacterium | reverse complement strand
AAGGCACCAGGGTTTGGTTGGTCATGGCCGGACTTATAAGGCGCCCAAAAATCGGTGCAAAAAGTGTGTCTCTACGACCCCTCCGAGAGGGGGGTTGTTTCACTCTGAAGCACACCCCCTTGGCCCTGCCCTAGACAGGGCCCCGTCACGACGCATATTGCCCGTCATGCACCGACCTTTGAAGCGCGAATGGTGGCGGTTCGCATGTGCTTTCGAGCGCATGCCTATCGCCGGACAACGGACGTTGTTTCAGAGCCGCTCGCTCCGGTCTCACCTCAAACGGATCGCCAAGCTCCATCCCCACCTCGGCGAGACCCTCGACGCGCGCGGCGCTCCCCTCCGCGTCTACGTCTTCGTCGCCTACGCTCGTGATCGCTTCGAGCGCCCCCTCGTCGTAGGCCAACAAGATCGCTTCCGTGCGGCGCTCTCCTTCTACGAGGAGAGCAGGCGTTGGCCGCTCATCCCGGAGATTCGTACGCTCCGCCTTCGCGTGGAGGCGCCGCCCAAGGTCGAAGCGCCCTCCGGCCCTCCTGCTGCTAAAGTGTTGGGCGACCTCGCGGCCTGCTTCGCCATCGCCGCGCAGGCTCAAGACCCCGAGCTGGCCGAGCTGCTCAAGAGGTTCTCGGAGGACCGTAAGAAGCGCTCGCCCCCCGGCGTCGCAAATAGCCCGTAATTCCGCGGCATTCGACAAACCGATCGAGCGGCCTTATGGTGCCGCCGCTCTTCTTCTTTTTCTTCTCATTCTTCGGAGGGGCCTATGTCCGATGACCAGCCCAGCAACACGCTGGGTGTCGAGCCCGTTGCCTCGCCGTCCGAGGCTGTATCCATGTTTCGATTGAGCGATGGCGCTGCCGACAAGTTGAAGGAGGTTGTGCGCGCCATCCCGAGCTTGCCTCAATTCTCCGTGCCTTGGTGGGTGTGGCTGATGGGCGCGGGCGGTGTCGCCGCGGTAGGCGCCGTCTTTTATGGCATGTGGCGACTCGCCAAGGAGTCGGTGCCGTTGGCCCGCGAAGCGCTCCCCGTCCTCGCGCCGCTCGCGCTCGGCCTGCCGCCCAACACCGCCGCTGCCATGCAGCGAATCACCGACGCTCGACAAGAGCGCTCCCCAACCCCGATCACGTCTCCTCCAACAGCGTTCCCATCGACGCGCGACGCGCCGCCGCAACCGAGCCTCGCCTTCGCTCCAACGACTCCAACCCTCGAAGCCGTGCTCGCGCTCGCGCCGGCCCTCGGCGCGCAGGGCTCGGGCACGGCCGCCGCGCTCGCCAACATCGCAGCGCTCGCGGCCAGTCGCGGCGCGTCCAAGACGAAGGTGTCTCCATGAGCGCGCTCGTGGACAAGCTTCGAAGTGTCCTCGGCGCGCGCGAGCAAACCGCGGACGGCAAGACGCTCGTCTCGCGCGCGGAAGCCGCACAGATGTGCGTCGAGGTCCTCGGGCGCGCGGGCATCGGCGCGATTCCTTATCTGCCGCGGGGCAACGAGGGCCGCGTCGCCGTGCTCGCCTTCCTGCTCACGCGCGAGCGACGAACACCGCTCGGATGGATCGAGATCCCGCTCACCGGCGAGATCACCCTCCATCGCGAAGAGACCGCGATCGCGGTTGCGATCGCCGAACGCATCGCGCCGCTCATCGCCGCGACCTTCGCCGCACACGTCGTGCGGCCTATGCCGGCCGATGCGCGCACGTGGGTGCTTGGCGATCGTCGCGTCGCGCAGGCACCCAACGGCCTTTGGCTCGTGACCAACGGTGCAGGCGCGGTGCTCGCGAGCGCCGACACCTACGATGAAGCGCGGCGCGCGCTCGAAGCTCCGGCGTCGCAGGATGGGGGGTTGATCGCGTCGTCGAGCCGCGACCTTCCGATCGAGATGGAGCGCGATCACGCGGCGCGCTGGGTCCAAAAGCAGCTCCGCGAGCACGGCTACGAGACGCACGTCGAGGGCAGCACCATCACGTTGGTGCTCCCCGGGCGCTCGCCGATCCTGCGTGTCTCGCCCGCGGGCCTGCTCGTCGATCCAAACGTGCCTTCGCTCGCGCGCCTCGTCGCCGAGGCCGCGCTCCGCAACGTCGGTGTCGTCGAGCGCTTGGAGTAAAGCCATGGGACGTCATGTGATCTGGTTTGGTCCTGTCTCGCGCGAGCAGCGCAAAGGCGCGACGCTCGAAGGCGCGATCGAGCACTTCGTCTCGTGCACTGGAGACGGCGCGGGCAACACCGCGCGATGTCGCGTGCTCGCCGAGGGCTTCGGCGACAAAGACGGAAGGCACCTCCCCGGGCTGCTCCGCCAGCTCGGCATCGCAGAGGGCGAGGAGCTTTTCTTCGGCGCGTTCAGCGCAGGAGGAAGCGCGGTGAAGA
>CAYTJL010000358.1:0-7982 GCA_964437785.1 uncultured Polyangiaceae bacterium | reverse complement strand
GGTGGAGTGGGGGTGAGCTCGAAGGGGGAGCAATCGCGCGTTCCTCCGCGTAGAACGTGCCCCCCTTCGAGCGAGCGGGCTCGCTCCACCGGACAGCGATAACCCCCCTTCGCCGTCCCGAGCGAACCTCTAGGGCCCGCTCGGGCAGACCGCGTATTGCGTGGGGTTGCCGGTTTGGCTGCACCCGGCCGGCATGCAGAGCCGGCAATTGTTGACACCACCCCAGTTGCAGCCGACGCCACCGCCATTCGTCGTGCAGCTCGGATCGCTCATCGCTTGGAGCGGCGACCCGGGCTGGATCGAGCACGCGCTCCCGCACGTGGCTTTGGCCGCTTGGTTCACGCAATAATTAAGCGTAGTGTCCCGGCCGGGGACGAACGAGCTGTCGGGCTTTTGGAGCACGCTCGAATACGAACCCCACCAATTGACACCGTTCACACCCCCGCTGCCCGCCGGCATGTAGAGCCCCGCGGGCTGCGCCCCGCCCGCGTTCCACGCGGGGGTCCACCCGCTCGGACCCATCGGGCTCACAGGCGTCTTGCCGATGCGCTGCGCGGCGGGAGGAGGCGTCGCGGGCGCGACCGTCGTGCCGTTCCACCAGGAGATGCTGGTGCCTTTGCGGCTCAAGACATCGGCGCTCGACACAGGCATGTTGGCCCACGCCGAGGGGGCTTGATCGCCGCGGAAGCGGAAGCCCTGAATGCCCGAGGCGTCGACCACGAAGACGTAAATCCACGTGCTCTGCGCGATAGGCTTGCTCTTGTCGACGGCCATCCCCGACGTCTGAAAGAACGCCGAGGATCCCGCGCCGCCGGTCGAGAGCCCGCCGGTGCCCATGGGGTTACACTTGCCGCTCGAGTTGAACGAGGTCGTGTAGAGCCGATCCATCGAGAGGCCGTTGTCGTAGATGTAATACGAGGGGTTGTTGCACGCGGCAAACGCGGTGCTCAGGAACGTTTGGCCGAGCCCCCAAAACGGCGCCTCCAAAAAGTCATACTCCCCTGCCCCGTTCTGCCAGCAGTTGCCGCCCGTCGTCGCGGGATCACATTGCCCTTCGCCGTCCGCGCCGCGGTTCAAGATCACTTGGTTCATCGCATAAAACGCGAACCTGCTCGCGGGCCCGACCACGCTGAGCACGAACATCATCGCAGGAGGCCCGAGGCCTTGGGTCGACGCGTTGTTCATCGAGGCCGGCGCGAACTTGGTCTGCCAATCGCCGGCGCCGGTGAAGAGGCTCGCGAGCTCGGGCGCGGTCGTCTGAGCGCCCGCGATCGGATCGCCCCACGCGTCGTAATACACGGGCAAGAGGTAGTGCGGCGTTTGCCCCGAGTTGTTGAGCGACGGGCTCACGTTGTTGTCCGGCGTCGACCACGCGCACGGCTGTCCTGCGTTGTTGGTGATGGTGACGGCCAAATCCGCGCTGGGCTGCCCTTGGGCGTTGCGGCACGCGCAGCCGTCCGGCGCGGTCGTCATGCCGTTCAACGTCTTGCAAGTCACGTCGGGGTTGAAGAAGTTGACCTGCGTCCCGGCGGTATTCTTGGCAGGGGTGGAGTAAGGCGCGACGGCGTTGCCGAGGTTCGTGTACGTAAAGACGAAATTGCTGTTCGAGGCCCAATACCCCGGAGAGCACTGGCCCGTCACCGCGTTGTCCCAACCCTTGTACGCCGCGGCGGCCATGGCGGTGGCGGCGGCGTCCGTCGCGTTCTTGCGCGTGCAAAAGCCCGGTTTGTTGTCACAGCCGCTCACGAATCCAATGGTCTTTCCGGCGGGCGGGACCACGCTCGACGTCGCGTCCATCACCCACTCTCCGCGCGCCGCGTTCCATTGGAGCGCGAGGAGATAGCCCACCTTGAGCTGGCTCGTGGAGAGCTCCGCGGTCGATCGAGGCCAGTTGGAGGACGCCTGCCACCCCGCTTGGCTCTCCTGCGCCGCCACGGCGAGCACCCAATTGAACCGAGGCGTGATGTTGTTGCAGGTGGTCCCGCCGGTCGGGCACGCAAACTGGCTGACGTCGCTCGTGCCGAGCGACTGTGCCGCGGCGCTCGGATATCCCACCGTGGGAGAGACCGCCAACGGCTTGCGCGGCGGCGCGACGGCGTCCACCGCACCCGCAATTGGAGGGGCCGCGGGATCCGGCGACGCCGCAGAGCACGCCGCCACGAGCGCGACAGGGAGGAACAACAAAGACAAAGAGGCCATGACCCTGCGAGCGGTGATCATCGCGGGAAGCTCCTTTTGAGAGGGGAACGGTCAGCTTTGGCAAACGACGTACCAAGCAAACCATCTCGTAATGGTCCACGATTCTGCGCAAATCGCAGGCCCCTTTGGCCTCCATCACGCGCTTGGCCGCGGGCACGTGCCGGGCACGTGCCGGGGGTGAGGGCTACGGCGAGGCGCCCACCATGCCGTCGGGCGTGCGCAGGAACGCAGGCTCAGCCTTGAATTCGAGCGCCGCCGAGATGTGTTTGCAAGCCCCCTCGTTCGCGTCGTACCCGAGGTCGGCATACCCGTTGAGCACCGCGCGGATCAACGGCACCTTCTCCTCGACGCCCGCGCCCACGCGCACGCCCTCAATCAGCTCCTCGATGATCACCCCGCCGCCCAAGATGCCATGGATGTGCCCATCCTCCTCGCGCATGAAGCGCACCCGCGCGTCCTGGATGTGGAGCACGAAGCTCACGTCGAAGATGGCGATCGGCACGGCCAACAAGAACGGGCCCGCGTTGAGCTCACGGCCCTTGATGATGGCTTTGCTCGCGTGGCTCACGTCGCTGCCCTTCTTGAGATCGAACGTCTGATACGCCTCGATCGCACCGTCGGTGCCGAGCGCGGGCTTGCCCTCGGCCACGCGCACGGTGAGGCCCACACACCCGTCGTCTTGGAGGCTCGTCACGTCCTCGGCCTCCAACGTGATGAGCAGATCACCGTTGACGATCGCCCCTTGGATCAGCCCGTCGATCGCGTCGCCAAACACCTTCTCGACGTCGGGCAACAGGGCCGCGACCTGGTTGTCGATGCCGGGGTTGCCCTCGGGATCGAGCCTGTCTTCCTTGGAGCACGAGGCTTGATCGTCGCCCTTCGTCACCTTGTTGTCGAGGTCGAAGCCGGGCACGGAGCCGTCCATCGTGAGCCGGGCGAAGCCGAGCGACGTGACCACCGCTACGTGCGTCTCGCCGCCTTGGCAGAGCGTCGATTGAGCAGGGGTCGTGTCCTCACCGCCGCTGCACCCCGCGAGGACGAGGGAAGAAGCCGTCAAAATCGACCAAAGCGCGCTGTTCTTCATACCTCAATCGCTCCCAGGCTGCTCGTCACCTCGCCTGCGTCTTTGCCATATTTGTCGAGCGTGAGCCCCATGGCGCGAGCGATGGTGAGGAGCACCTTGCTCGTGTTCTCGCTCGCGACCGATCGATAGTGGATACCGCTCTTGATGGAGCCCCCCGCCGAGCCCGCGATCAAGATGGGATATTCCTCGATGGAGTGCGCGCGGGCGTACGACGTGTCGGTCGTGCCGAGCACCAAACACCGATCGAGGAGCGTGCCGTCGCCCTCGGCCACGCCCGCGAGCGCCCCCACCAAATAGGCAAACTCGGTCGTGATGTATTTGACGATCTCGTTCACCTGAGCCTGCGGATCCGGCTCATCGTGCGTGAGCTGGTGGTGCCCCGCGGTCGCGCCGGGGTAAAGCGGGTTGCCCACGGGCTTCGAGAACCAATGGCTGAAGACGCGCGTTTGGTCGCACGCGAGCGCCATCACGAGCACGTCGCACATCGCGCGCGAGATGGCCGAGAGGGGCGGGCGACCATCGATGTCCGGGAACTCCGCCGCGGGCTTGGCCGGCACCACACACGCGGCGAGGCTCGGCGGGTTCTCTTGCAACTTCTGGATTTGAAGCTCGAGCGAGCGGATGCCGTCGAGGTGCTGATCGAGCCGCGCGCGATCGGCCGCGCCGATCTTGTCGTGAAGGCGCGTCACATCGGAGCTCACCGCGTCGAGCACGCTCTTGCGGAGCGCGAGGCGCGGGTCGGGCTCGGTCACGGTGCCGGGCTGCTTGAAGCCCTGACCGAAGACGCGATTGAAGAACGCGAGCGGCGACGTCTCGGGCGGGTTCACGCTGTGCGGCCCGTTGTACGAGAGGCTGAACACGCCGGGCTCCGCGCCGGTCTCGAGCGATCGAAAGCGCGTCTCTTTGCCGATCGCGTTCGCGATCACCTGATCGATGCTCGGCACCGCGAACGTGCTCGTGTCGCCCGACGGGAACGGCGCGCCCGAGAGCATGCCCACCGGGCCCGAGCCGTGCGGCACGCCGTTGCCCGTGTAGACCTTCATCCCGCTCACCACGGTGATGTGATCTTTGACGGGCGCGAGCGCCGCGAGCTGCTCGGTGAGCTCCCACGTCGGGCCCATGCCCGCGGGGTTCCATCGATCGGGGAGCACGCCGTTCCCCCAGAAGAAGATGCCGAAGCGCTTCGGCAACGTGCTGCCGTCGGCGAGCGCGTCGCCGTTCGACCCGAGGAAGATCTCGAGCAGAGGAAGGCCGATCGCGACCGCGGTGCCGCCCGCGATCCCGCGCAACAAGGTCCTTCGATCGAGGCGAGTCTTCATGGATTGTTCTCCTCGGGCGTGGGACCAACGAGACGGAACGCGGGGCTCGTCGCGATGCGGAGCATGAGCGCTTTGACCTTGTGACCCGAGTAACGGAAGTCATCGGCGAGCGCGTTGATGGTGGGCCTGTCCTCGCCGCGATCGTGGAAGGACGTCGCGTACGCGAACATCTGGCGAACGAAGCAGCTCACGAGCGCGGGGTGGTTGCGCACGGCGAGCGCGAGGCCCTCCGCGTCTTCGAAGGGGACGCCGTCGAGATCGCCGCTCGCGTCGATGAGCGCGCCGTTGTCGCGCTCGCGGAAGCGCCCGATCGAGTCGAAGTTCTCGAGCCCGAGCCCGAGCGGATCCATCTGCAAATGACAGCTCGCGCAGAACGGATCGACGAGGTGCTCGGCCACGCGATCGCGCAGCGTGAGCGTGGTGCCCGAGGGCTCGGGCAGCGCGGTGTTCACGTTCACGGGCGGCGGCGGGATCGTCCCGCAGAGCAGCGTGGTTCGAATGAACTTGCCGCGCAGCGTGGCCGACGACGACGTCGGGTGCGCGTTCAACGCGAGCACGCTGACGTGCCCGAGGAGCCCCCGCCGACGCAGCGACGAGGGCAGCTCCACCTCGGCAAAACCATCGGCGAGCGGCGCGGGCACCGCGTACATCGACGCGAGCTTACCGTTCACGAACGTGCGGCGCGTCGTGAAGATGTCGCGCATGTCAGAGTCCTCGTCGAAGACGAGGTGCTCGTAGTCGAGCAGCGTCTCCTCGCGCGCGGCGGGGCCGACCTCGGGGCTGTAGTAGGTGAAGATTTTAGGGTCTTTGTCGAGGTGATCGAGCTCGTCGAGCCGCAGGTACTCGGTGATGAAGTTCCTGAGGCCGCGCCTCGCCTTGACGTCGTTGAGCATGCGGTTCGCTTGATCGGCGAGCGACGAGAACCGCGTGAGATCGCCGCGCTCGGCCGCGTCGAGCAGCTCGTCGTCGGGCGGCCCGTTCCACAAGAAGAACGAGAGGCGCGTGGCCATCTCCCAGTTGGTGTACCGCGTCTGCCCAGGCAGATCCGGGTCGGGCTCGCCGAAGCCGGGCCGGTACAAAAAGTTCGGCGATTGAAGGATGGCCGCGATCCCGAACGCGACACCTTCGTAGAAGTCGCCGAGCGCCTCGGCCGCGTTCGCGATGAGGAGCGCGATCGGGAGCGACTCCTCGCCGGTCAACGTGCGCCGCCACATCCTCCGCCCAAAGCTCTTCACGAAGGCGTCCGCGCACTTGATGTCGCCCGCCGCCGAAGGCGAGCACGGCACGAGCGCCGCGCGCTTTGCCTCGGTCGCGAGCGCCTGCTCCGCGATCTGATACGCGGCCGTCTCGTATTGCTCCACGCCGCGCGGCGAGATCGCGCTCACCGAGCTGCCGATCGAGACGAAGCCTTCGAGGCTCGTGTCCGGCTCGATCGCCGTGGGCACGACCACGTCGCCGAGGACGTCGGTGATCGCGTTTTTGTAGTGCGCGACCGTGAGCCGCTGCATGCCCGTGAGCGCGGGCGTGTTCGGCAGCGTAGGCCAAGGCTCGAGCACCTCGGGCCCTTCGCACCCCGCGAGCGCGACGAGCGAAAGAGCGAGCCAACATCGGGAAACGAAGCGTCGAGGCATACAGCAGGACCCTCGTTTAAGGACACGCTGACAAATGTCAGCGTGAACTATCAGACCATGATCGCGCCCTGGAGACAACGGGGGAACGGGGTTGATTACTTGGCCAGGGACCATGAGCCCCTCCAAAGATCGCCCGCGCCATGGACCTGGGCGCCGAGCACCTTCGAACGATGTCCCCCGCGGAGCGACACCGGAGGGGCGCGCACTACACGCCCGAGGACGCGATCGTCGCCCACGTGATTCGGCCTTCGTTGGTCGCTCCTTTCGAGGCGGCGATCGAGGACGCCGGATCGAGCGCCGATCTGGAGAGGATTCGAGAGGAGCTCTTGCGCGTCGTGGTCTTGGACCCGGCGTGCGGCAGCGGAAACTTTTTGATCGCGGCGCTCAAGGCGCTCCGCGCGCTCCACGACCGTGTCCTCCATCGTTTGGGTCGCCCCGCCGCCGGCCTGCCATCGATCCGCACCTCCCAGCTCGCGGGCATCGACACGGACGACAAAGCCCTTGCCATCGCGCGCCGAACCCTCTTGAGGGAGCGCTCGTCGCGCGACGATCAAGGCCCCGCGCTCCTCTGCGCCGATGCGCTCTTCTGCGATTGGCCCAAGGCCGATGTCATCGTCACGAACCCCCCTTTTCAATCCAAGAACAAGCTCCAAACCGAGCTGCCTTTGAGCGAGATCCGCCGCCTCCGCGCGCGGTATCCGGGCGTCCCCGGGCGCGCGGACTATTGCGTGTATTGGATCCAGAGGGCCCATGACGAGCTCCCGCCCGGCGGGCGCGCGGGCATCGTCGGCACCAACACCATCGCGCAAACGTGGTCGCGCGAGGGCGGGCTCGACTACGTCGTCAAGAACGGAGGCACGTTGATCGAGGCCGTCACGTCGATGACGTGGCCGGGGGAAGCGGGCGTGGACGTGGCGATCGTCAATTGGGTCAAAGGCCCCTTCCAAGGCCCAAAGAGGCTCTCGCGCCAAGAGGACGATCGCCGCGGAGGCGCGCTCCGCACGGCGATCGTGAGCCACATCCCCTCTTCGCTCTCCGAAGGCGCGGACGTCACCTCGGCGACGAGCCTCCGCGCCAACGCGCGATCGGGCGCGTGTTATCAAGGCCAGACGCACGGGCACGAAGGGTTCTTGTTGTCGTTCGAAGAGGCGAGCGCCATGGCCCTCCGCGACCCGACGAGCAGGGCTGTCCTCGCGCCGTACCTCACCGGCGATGATCTCTTGAGCCACCCGCGCGGCGAGCCCTCGCGCTGGGTCATTGACCTCCGCGCTAAAGATGTGTGCGACGCGGAGAGGCACGCAGCCGCCTTCGCGCACGTCACCGCTCGCGTGCTCCCCGCGCGCAGGGAGGCCGCGATCCGCGAGCGCGCGCGCAATCACGGCCTCGCGGGCGAGCGCGGCAATCAGCACCACAACGCGTTCTTGAAGCGCTATTGGCAGCTCAGCTACCCGCGTGAGGAGCTGATGCACAAGCTCGCGCAGATCCCCCGGTACATCGCGTGCTCGCGCGTCACCAAACGACCTATCTTCGCGTTCGTCGCCTCGGCCATCCACCCGAGCGACGCGCTCACCGTCTTCCCGCTCGCCGACGATTACTCGTTTGGCGTCCTCCAATCCGACATGCACTGGGCCTGGCTCAAGGCCCGCTGCTCCACGCTCACGTCGACCTTCCGTTACACGTCCGAGACCGTGTTCGACAGCTTCCCTTGGCCCGAAACCCCCTCGCCCGGCGAGGTGCGCGCGGTCGCGG
>CAYTJL010000357.1:0-7994 GCA_964437785.1 uncultured Polyangiaceae bacterium | reverse complement strand
GCTCATCGGGGATCTCCACGGCGTTTGACGTGCTCATAAGCTCGGGGAGCTTTGCCCGCACCGGCTCACCAACTGCTTGTCCAGAAGGTGATACGACGCGAACAGGATCGTTCTTCGCGCGCGACTCGGAGGCGACGACCACGGGCGCCGGCTCGGGAGTGCGGGCCGTTGGCCCACGCTCCAAACGGCTCGCGTTCGGCAAGAGCGGGGCCTCAGACGCGATAGGCTCGCTCGCTCTCTCGTTGGTGCTCGCGCCCGCGCGTTGTTGTGCCCTGTGCTCGTCGAGGGCCTCGAAGAACCGACGCGCACGGCGTTCTCTGTCCTCCGGCGTCACGGGCGGCACTACGCGGATCGCGTCGAACAACTGCCGGATGTGCTCGGGCTCTGGACCATCGAAGTAGATCCATCGATCGATCTCGTTCATGGGTTTCCTCGTTGGCTCGGCGGGAGGAAGCGTGCTGCAATCTTGAGGAGCTCGCGTTTGGCAGCGAGCAGCCGTGATTTCACGGTGCCTTCGGGGATGTTCAATGCCTTTGCGGCGGCTTCGTGGGAGAGGCCGCCGAAGATCACTTTGTCGATCACCTCATAATGCTCATGCGGGAGCTCGTCGAGGATGCGCGGCGCGAGCTCGCGCATGTCGATCGCGCGATCGATGTCCGGCCCGCTGGGCGGCTTCTCCGAGCCCGAGGAGGGCAGGCCGAGAGATACCGGGTTACGCCGCTGAGCGCGCACGTGATTCAAGACCTTGCCCTCCGCGATCGTCACGAGCTTCGTGGGCAAGTCGTCTGGAAACCCGTTCTCGACGACATGTGTGAAGAGCGTCCTGAAGGTGTCTTGAAAGAGCTCCTCGGCCTCATGCTCAGGGAGCCCCCGCTTTCGAATCCGTCTCCAGACCTCGTCTTGGTACATCGCGAAGACTTCGGGGAACGCCTGCCGAAACAGCTCTTCGTCGCTCGGAGAGAGCCTTGCGCGACAGAGCACCAGGCGCTCCCACCGCCCGTCGTCCAGGATCGATCCGTCCATGCCGTCGCCTTTTATGACACCGATCGCGGCGCCGTTCAACCCCGTGTTGAGGCCGAGGGCGACTTGAATGGGCTTACTGCGCCTGGTTCTGCGCGGATGAGCCGCGGGACTTGTCGGTAGAGGCGTTCCCTATGCTCGGCGCGATCGGCGGCATAGTGGAGCCTACGATGACAGGTAGGGCAGAGTGCCACCGCATTCTCAACGGTGTCAGGGCCTTCCTTGGCGAGTTGGACGACGTGATGGACCTCAAGATAAGGCAGACCATCATCTCCTTTGAACGGGGCTTCTTGCCGGCACAGTTCACAGCGTCCTTTTGCTTCGAGCAAGACCCACGCTTTCACGTGCGGGTTTCGAACATGGATCGTCCGTTCGACCGAAGCTTGTTTTGCAGGGACCTGCTCTCCCGTTGGCCGCTCCAACGCTCTCATTTTACGAAGCTGACTCACGCGATCATCGAGCGTGGCGAGGTCAGTCGTCGGCTCGGTAAAGTCACCTAAAATTGCAGGCCGTCGTTGGGGAAGATCCTTGAGATCGCGGTCCCCCGTGGGGGACGAGAGAAAGTCACGTAAAATTGCAGGCCGTCGTTGGGGAGGAGGCAGATGGGCGCCCGAGGCCAAGATATCAGCCAAGCGAACCTTGCTGCGCCTTCGCTTTTGCTCATTATAGTCGGCGGCGATGGACGCATGCAGGATCTTGTCGCTCGCGCGCGAGAACGACTCCCAAAGTGCGCTGTTCTCGACCACGGCGTCGAGCACGTCCATGGATTTAGCGTGCGCCCACCGCAGCTTGTAGGCGGACGTACGAGTAGACTTGACGGGCAAATACTCGATCTCCGCGTGCGGCATGATGTCGTCGTCCAGCAGAATCCACAGGCCATGGTCCCTGTTCCCGGTGACGGCTGCAGCGAGGTAGATGCGGCCTACCAGCAAGCTGAGGGTCCCCCCATTGGTGCCGAACCAAGCGCGTTCGACGCATCGCGGGTGCGTGCTGTCGAATGCTCGCTCAAAGTACGCGATCATCTTCTCCACGTCGAACGGCCTTTGCCTCTTTTGAGCCCAGGTGCGCACGTGCTCGCGCCAGTTGGCTACCCGATGAGCGGCTGTCTCGACCTGCAATGGCTCCTGTTTCGCCTCGTGCTTCTCGCTCTGTGCCATTCCTATATCGCCTTTCAGCTCCTACTTGCTACCCGTGCATCAAGATCGCGCGAACCGCTGGACAATACTCGTGCAGGGCGTTGGACATCTATGTTACAAGCATCCGCGTGTCGATAGAAGGCCACTTGCCCACACGTGATGATGACGAGGGCTTCGCAGAGACGGGCTCTGTGCAGGAAGAGCGCTGCTCGGAGGTTTTGCGCCCATGACGAGCGGGAGCGCGTCGCCCAAGTCGCTCACGGGAGAACCCTTGGCGCACCTCACCGCCGAAGGCCACCCTCACCTGCTTCGCGATCACCTCGACGCGGTAGCACGGGGGGCCGCGCGCTTCGCCGAGCCGTTCGGCAGCTCCGCGTTCGCGCACATCGCTGGGCTCTGGCACGACCTCGGCAAGTACGCGCTCGCGTTCCAGAAGATGATCCGCGAAGCGAACGGATTTGAAGCGCACATCGAGGGCGATGCGACAGGTCCGCGCGATCATTCTTCGGCAGGCGCGATCCACGCCTATCGCGCGCTCGGCTCGGCCGGCTTGCCGGTTGCGTTCGCCGTCGCTGGCCACCACGCTGGGCTCGCCAACCTTCACCAGCTTCGAGATCGCCTTCAGAGAAAGGCGGGATGCCTTGACCTCGCTCTCCAAGGCGGAGCGCCGGCCGAGCTACTCGCAGCACCTTCGCTCGCCACCCCGGATCATCTCCGCGGCGCGACCATGGAGCACCTTTGCGCCCGAGAGATGTGGACGAGGATGCTCTTCTCCGCGCTCTGCGACGCCGATTTCCTCGACACTGAGCTCTTCTACAATTCCGGGAGGGCGTCGCTTCGCGGCGGCGCCCCCTCGATCGGCGAGCTGGGCGACCGCCTCGCTCGACACCTCGACGCGATCGAGCGCGATGCGCCGAAGACCAAGGTCAACGAGGTTCGCGCAGAGGTCCGCGCAGCGTGCCTTGCTGCCGCCGCAGAGGCGCCCGGCATCTTCAGCCTCACCGTGCCCACGGGCGGCGGCAAGACGCTCGCCTCGCTCTCCTTCGCGCTCGCGCACGCCGCAAAGCACGGCTTGGGTCGCGCAGTCGTGGCCATCCCGTTCACGTCGATCATCGAGCAGAGCGCCGCCGCGTATCGCGACGCGCTCGGCGAGGACGGCGCGATCGTGGAGCACCACAGCGCGTTCGATCCCACGAGAGAAACGGCCAAGAACCGTGTCGCGGCGGAGAACTGGGACGCGCCCGTCATCGTGACCACCACGGTCCAGCTCTTCGAGAGCCTCTTCGCCAACCGGCCCTCGGCATGTCGAAAGCTCCATCGCCTTGCCCGGAGCGTCATCATCCTCGATGAAGCACAGACGCTCCCCACCGGACTGCTCGCGCCCATCCTCGACGCGCTCCGCACGCTCGTCCGCGACTTCGGCGCTTCGGTCGTCATCTGCACCGCGACACAGCCCGCGCTTGGTAAAGCCCAAGGGCTCGCGTGCGGCTTTGATCAGGTACGCGAGATCATCCCAACGGAGATGCACGCCTTCGAGCGGCTTCAGCGTGTGCGCGTGACGTGGCCTGCCTCGCAGGAACCGACCAGTTACGAGGACCTCTCGGATCAGCTCGTTCGCGAGCGCGATGTGCTCGCGATCGTGCATCTTCGAGCGGACGCGAGAGCGCTCTGCAAAGCGCTCGATCGAAGGCTGGGCCATGAAGAGACGCTGCACCTCTCGGCCTTGCTCTGCGCAGAGCACAGGAGCCGCGTGCTCGCTGACATCAAAGCGCGCAAGGCGCGGGGGGAGCCTGTTCGTCTCGTCGCCACGCAGGTGGTCGAGGCCGGTGTCGATCTGGACTTCGCCATCGTATATCGCGCTCTTGGTGGAGTGGATGCGCTCGCTCAAGCCGCGGGCCGCTGCAACCGCGAGGGCCTCCTCGAAGGCTTGGGAGAGCTGCGCGTGTTCTGTGCGCCCACGCAACCACCGCGCGGCGTGCCGCTAACGGCGCTGGGCGTAACGTCGGGGCTCCTTCGCAAAACGCCGACCCTCGATCTGTTCTCGCCCTCGACGTACGCGGCCTACTTCCGCCAGCTCTACGGCGCGCGCGATCTGGATGAGAAGAAGATCCAAGAAGCGCGTGCGAAGCTCGAATTCGAGAACGTGTCTGGGCGCTTCGCGCTGATCGAGGACGAGTGGTCCGCACCGATCGTAGTCCCCTACGAGAGCGCGGCTGGGCCCATCCGCGAGCTCGAACGCTACGGCCCCTCGCGCTCGACGCTTCGAGCGCTCCAACGCTTCACGGTCAACGTGTCGAAGAAGAGCCGCGACGCATGGATCGCGAAGCGGTACGCGCGCACGATCCACGACACCGTCGTGGTGCTCGAAAGCGCGTTCTCGGGCGCTTATCATCCGCGCTTTGGCCTCATGCCCGATCGCGTCGGCGTCGCCGACCCGGGCGCGTTCATCATCACCGACTGACGCCGATACGGAGCAACCCATGGAGAGCCAACGATTTCGAGTGCGAGCCAAAGGGCCGATCGCTTGCTTCACACGGCCGGAGATGAAGGCCGAGCGGGTCAGCTACGAGGTCATGACCCCTTCGGCAGCGCGAGGGATCCTCGAAGCGATCGCGTGGAAGCCAGCGATCCGTTGGCGCGTCCACGCGATCGCCGTGCTCGCCGAGATCCGCTGGATCAGTTTTCGCCGCAACGAGGTGAGCGATCGCGCGTCCCCGAAGATCACCGACTTCTTTGCCGACGAACGGCGCGCGCAGCGCAACACCGTGGCGCTACGCGACGTCGATTACGTGATCACCGCCTCGTTCTCGATGACGGACAACGCGGGCCCCACGGACAACATCACCAAGTTCGAGGAGATTTTTTCGAGGCGGCTCGCGAAGGGGCAGCACTTTCAGCCTCCTTACCTCGGCTGCCGCGAGTTTGCTGCGGAGGTCGAGCCAGCGCCCGACGATGTGAAGCCGATCGCGGGCGCCAATCGCCCACTCGGGCTGATGCTCTACGACTTCATGTACAACCCCGAGGGGACAGGGACGAAGCCTCTCTTCTTCGACGCCCGCCTGGATCAAGGTGTGCTCGTGGTGCCAACGCTGAGCGAAGTTCTGCGCGAGAACCAGAGCAGGGCCGAGGTGCGCGGATGATGCTCGGTGCGCTCTACGCGCTCGCCAAACGTGAGCGATTGGTTGACGACCCGGACTACGAGAAAAAGAGGGTCGATTTTTTGATCCGCATCGACGCGTCGGGTCGCTTCCTGTCGCTCGTCGCCACGGGCGGAGGCAAAGGGCGATCGCTTGAGATCGCGGTCCCGCGTTTTCCTAAACGCTCCGGGACGGGCACGAGCCCAGGGTTCCTCTTCGACAACGCGAAGTACGTGCTCGGTCTCGGCGGAGACAGCGCAGACGCCGAGCGCAATGAGCGGTGCGCGGAGGCGTTCCGAGCCCTCGTCGCCGCGCTCGCGGATCAGACGGAGGACGAAGGCGCACGCGCTGTGGTGCGCTTCCTCGATCGGCGGCGCGAGCAGATCCGCGCGATCGTGGCAGAACATCCAGAAGGAGCGTTCACGGGGAGCGAGTGGATCGCATTCGTCCTCGACGACGACGGCGAGCGGCGCGTTCACGATCGGCCTGCGGTGCGCGCGTATTGGTCGGCGCAACGACAAGGCGAGGAAGGCGACGCGTCGGCCGTTCCCATTCGGTGCCTTGTCACGGGCGACGTTGGGATGCCGGCGCGGACGCACGGAGCCATCAAGCGCGTGCCTCAAGCGCAAACCTCGGGTGCCACGCTGGTGACGTTCAACGCGGAGGCGTTTACGTCGCAGGGGCTTCGCCAAGGTGACAACGCTCCGGTCTCGCGGGCCGCGGCCGAGGGGTACGTGACGGCCCTCAACTGGCTGCTCGAAGGCACGCCGGAGCGACGTTTTCGCTATGGCGTCTCGCTCGGGGACGACGCGGTGATGGTCTTCTGGACGCGCGACGCAAACCCGATCGTGGACGACTTCCCGGCGCTCTTCGACCCATCGCCGGAGCAGGCCCTCGCGCTCGCCGAAGCGCCGCTGAAGGGGCTCGAACCTTCCTTGAGCGACGAGACAGCCTTCTACGCGGTCACGCTCAGCGGCAACGCGGCGCGCGTTGTCGTGCGGGATTGGATCGAGGAGCGCGTCGCGGATCTCAAGCGACATCTCCAAAAATACTTCAAAGACCTCGATCTCGGAGGCGAGCGGGAGCCAATGACAATCCGCCGCATGATCCGATCGATCGAGGCGCCTTCAGGCCGAGGTCTCTCGCCGGACCTCGCGACGCGGGTCTTTCGCGCCGCATTGCTCGGGACCTCGTTCCCGAGGGAGCTGCTCGGGGCAGCGCTTCGCAGGCTCAAGCTCCCGCCTGACAAGCTCGACGAGCGCCGCCTGCTCCATGCCCGGTGCGCGCTCATCAAAGCCACGTTGCTGCGCCTCCCCACGGGCGCGAAGGAGGTCCCTGTGTCCCTCGACGAACGCAACACCGATGTGCCCTATCTGCTCGGCCGGCTCTTTGCCGCTTTGGAGCGCCTTCAGGCGCAAGCCCAAGGCGACATCAACGCGACCATCCGTGACAAGTTCTTCGGCGCAGCGTCCGCGACGCCGTCCGGCGTGTTTCCCCGGCTGCTTCGTTTGAGCGTTCATCACGCTGCCAAAGCACGCAACGAGCACGGCGATCCTTGGGCGGAACGAATCAAGGCGACTATCGTGGACGCGCTGCCCGCCGAGCCCTTCCCGCGCACGCTGTCGCTCGAAGACCAAGGGCTCTTTGCCATCGGGTACTACCACCAGCGACAGAGCTTCTTCGCCACGACGAAGAAGCCCGGCGAGCCCGATGCGCCGCCTGCTGCGCCTGCTGCTTGACCCTGCGAAGAGAGGACGTTTGCCATGAGTGAGATCAAGAACCGGTATGACTTCGTGCTCCTGTTCGACGTCAAGGACGGCAACCCCAACGGCGATCCAGATGCGGGCAACTTACCGCGCGTCGATGCGGAGACGGGGCATGGCCTCGTCACGGATGTTTGCCTGAAGCGCAAGATCCGAAACTACGTGACGCTGCGCCGCGCGGGCGTTGAGGGCTACGACATCTACGTCAAGGAGAAGGCGGTGCTCACGGCGCAGCAAGGGCTCGCGTACAGGGCGCTGGGTCTCGACGGATCGGCCAAGAGCGAAGAGCCCGCGGACAAGGCGGACAAGACCGACGAGGGAGCGGCGGCGGAGAAGGGGGGCAAGCGCGGCAAGAAGGAGGCGCCGGTCAAGAAGGCTTCGGACGGCGAGAACGCGGAGAAGGCGCGCGACTGGATGTGCAAGCACTTCTTCGACATCCGAGCGTTCGGCGCGGTGATGTCGCTCAAAGAGAACAACGCGGGGCAGGTGCGTGGTCCGGTGCAGCTCACGTTCGCGCGCTCGATCGACCCTATCTATGCGGCGGAGCACGCCATCACGCGCATGGCCGTCGCGACGCAGAAAGAGGCCGACAACCAAGGCGGCGACAACCGCACGATGGGCCGGAAGAACACGGTCCCGTACGGTCTCTATCGCGCGCACGGGTTTGTCTCTCCGCCGTTCGCGAAGCAGACGGGCTTTTCGAGCGCCGATCTCGATTTGCTCTGGGAGGCGCTCGGGCAGATGTTCGAGCACGATCGGAGCGCAGCGCGCGGGCTCATGAGCATGCGGGACATCATCGTCTTCGAGCACGCGAGCGAGCTCGGCAACGCGCCGGCCCATCGGCTGTTCGATCGGGTGGAGGTGAAGCGTCGCGACGAGAAGAAGCCCGCGCGCGACTTCGCCGACTACGTCGTGACCGTCGGCGATCTGCCTTCGGG
>CAYTJL010000356.1:0-8039 GCA_964437785.1 uncultured Polyangiaceae bacterium | reverse complement strand
CAATCGCGCAGGGATCTCGAGCGCTCGAATCTCGGGCGGCGAGCCTTCGATGCAAAAGGTATCAGGGAAAACGTCGCACTGGAGCCCGGCGCGCACCCGCGATAACGTAGCGAGACGACCATGAAGGCACGCCCCACGAACGCCTCCATCGACGTCGAACGATACGCGGAGATCATCGCGCATCTTCGCCATTTTCCCGAGGCCAAGAAGGCCGAGGTCATCGCCCGTTTGGGCGTCCGGGAGCCCGACTGGGAGGCCGCTTCGGCCCGCTGGTCCAAAGACATCGACGCGTCCGTCGATGACGGCCGCGCGGATCTGATGAAGCGCTACTCCGATGCGCTCGCCCGCGCGCGCCGCCGCCTCTCTTCGCTCCGGCCAACGATTGAATCACTAGGCCCGCTCCCGGAGCCCGAGCCGAAGCCCAAAGCACCGCCGGAGCCCCCGCCCGAACCGGCGGTGTTGCCAGAGCCCATCCCGACCGCGGAGCGCAAGGTCGAGCTGCCGTCGTTCATGGTCCCATCGGCCGCGCCACCCCCGCCTCCTTCACCGTCGTACTCCGCCCCTCCTTCGTACTCCGCCCCTCCTTCACAGCGCCCCGCCGAGCCGGCGCCGTTCGTCCCAAAGCTTCAAACCATGCTCGGGGACGTGTCGCCCTTCGCCAAAGCCCCATTGCCCTTTCACGCAGGGGCCTCCCCCGAACAGGCGCTCGAAAACGCCGTCGCCCACGCCAAAGCCACGCAGTCGCAAGGCCCGGCGTCGGCGCGATCGCCCGCCTCCCTCGGCTCCACGGTCGTCGCAGGGCCCGCCGAGGCCGGCCCTTCCCTGCCCTTTACAAGACCCGAGAAGGTCCCCGACTACACCGTTACCCAATACGCATCTCTCCGCGTCGAGCTCCACGAGTACCCCGACCGCGCCGCAGAGACCTTGGCCCGTTACAAGCTCGACAGGGAGACGCACCACGCGCTCGACGACTTTTGGCGCGCGCGCTTCAAGGCGGATCCCGCGCTGTTGACTTCGTTCCTCGACGCGTGCGACCGCTATAAGCAGTGGCTCAAGACCCGTTGACGATCGCGAAAGAGCGCTATCGCTCAGGAGGCGTGTTGAGGAGCTCGGCGGGGATGAGCACGCCCGCCTCTTCGAGCGCCGCGCGGAGCCCCTCGACCGCGTCGCGATGGGCTTGATCGCGCTCGTTGAAGAGCTCGGGGTGAGCCGCGATGAGCGTCCCCCGCCGCGACAGCACGTAAGCCACCGAGGGCCTGGGGAGGGCCGCGGGGATCTCGGGGTAACGAACGCTGAAATAGACCATCCACCCGACGACGGGCTTGCCCTCCGAGAACACCGCGAGCGGCGGCTCCGGCAAACCATCCACGCCTAAAAACCCCCAGTCCGGCGCGAACGACTCCACGGCTGCGCGGAGCGCCCCTTCGAGCACCTCGCGGCTCACGAGCCCGTCGGGCGCGTCGCGCCGCATCGAGAGATCGAGCCGGTTGGGCGTGTAAATGGGGCCCAGGTTCAGCGGCTCAATCCCGCACGTGAGCTTCACCGAGACAGGGGACGCCGCCTTGCGATCCAAGAAGAGCTCCGGCTGATACGCGACGCGCTTCGTGTCGCCCGTGGCCCAATCCACGTGATGCGCTTCGAGGGCCCTTTGGCACGACGCCGCGTCGGAGGCGACCTTGGGCGAGCCCCCGTCCATGAACCGGAGCTTCTTGAGCTTGGGGTGCAGCGCGCCGAGCGCCGTGACGAACGACGAGAGCCTCCGGCTGTGATCCCGAAGGTCGTCCTCGCGCCCGCGCCAGGCGACGTACGCTCGATATGCAGGGAGCCTATCCATCGATCATCCCCCTCAGGTTTTGTAAAACCCCATCACGAGCCCCTGCACCTTCTCTTTGACGTAATCGACCACCGCCTGCTCGTTCAACATGCCTCCGTGCGCCACCCTCGGGATCTCGTGGTTGTCCAAAAATTCACGCGAGATCGCGTCGCTCCCGGGGCTCGCGCTCGCGAGGGGCACCGTGCTGTCGCCCCACGCCGACTGCTCGAACCCGCTCGACCCCATCGTGGGCGCCAACATGAAGAGCGAGGCTGCCACGTAGTTGGGGATCATGATCCATTTGACGACGTTCGCGTCGTCGTTCGAATACGCCGCGATCGGGAGGAGGAAACAGCCCGCGTCGACAGGGAACGTCTTGCAATACACGTTGACGGTCCGCGGGTGCATGTAGGCCCGCGGCTTGGTCCGCTCCCGCTCCGCCTCCTCGCGCGCGGACGTCTGCCGATCGCGCTCCCGGCTCGTCGCCGAGTCTTGCTGCCGCTGCTGGAAGCGCTCCCGAACATCGAAGGTGTTGCCGCTCATCCAATCCCACACCTCCTGGCCAAACGCCGCGAACGCGTTGCCCACCGTGGTGAGGACAGGCAACCACGCTTGCAAGATGGGATCGAGGACGCCCTTCACCAGATCGAGCCCGCTCTTGCCCTGCTCCTCGCGCGGCCTCACCAAGAGCGCGAGATCGAAGCGGTACGCGAGGGCGAGGTTCATCGCCGAGAGCGGGCGCTGCTCGACCACGTCGAGGAGCCCCGTGTAGATGTCGTTATAGACCTGCCGGCTCCTGCGGTTGTCGACGAAGGTCAGCTTCGCGCGATCGTAGATGTCTTTGAACGTGGAGGCGGCGCTCACCATCTTGCTGACGTCGCCCGAGCTCACCGCGTCACCGATGGTGGAGAGCGCTTGTGCCAAGGTCGTCATCCTGCGCGTCGCGCGCCCGCTCGTCCGCTCGCTCGCCTCGGGCACCAAGAACTTTTGGACCTCGTCCTTCATCGCGGTTCCCACGCGCTGCGCCCCGCTGAAGAGATCGAGCGTCCCGCCCACGAGCCCGAGCGCCGCGTCGAGCAGCGTCGGGAGGACGAACATCTTGCCCGTCGGCACGTACCCCGTCGCCAGAGGGTCGAAGACGAGCCAATTCTTGTGATCGCGACAATAGAGGACGCCGGGCATGAGCTGATAGAGCGAGGGGATCTGCCGCGCGAAATACGTGGTCTCTTTGCGCGACAAAAACCGCCCTTCCCCGAGGCACATGACCGCATAGATGTCGCCGAAGAAGCTCTTGATGCTGCTCCCGGCGCCCATCCCCGTCACGGCGGCGCCGACGGCGGCGAAGAGGCGACCGCTCGACTGGATGAGCTCGGTCGTCGCGCCGAGCGCGTCGCCGGTCATGAAGTCGTCTTTGATGTCTTTGACGTAGAGCCCGGTGAGCCCATTCTTGAGCTGCATGTACGCGGCGGGCGAGCCGAGCGTCGGGCTCCCGATCAAGAAGACCTGATGGACCTTGGACTCGCCGCCGAGCGCGCGGCAATAATAACGTGTCACGAGCCCGCCCATGCTGTGCGCGATGATGATGACCTTGCGCTCGCGGGTCTCGGCGAGCGCCTCCTCCACCACCTCGGCGAGCCGCAGCGCCGAGCGCGCGTTGTCCTGCCGCCAGTCGTACCCGCAACAATACACCTTGGGACGAATCTGGTAGTCGCCGACCTCCTCGGTCGAGAGCGCGGCGAGGTCGCGCGCCATCCGCCCGTAAAAATCCGGGATCAAATTGAAATAATGCTTGATCGATTTGACCGCGTCGTTCTGCGCGGCGTCATCGAACTTGTGCGTCTCGTCGGGGATGAGCTCGGCCGAGATCTGGGCGAGCCGCTTGTTGTCCGACGCGAACGCGCCGGGGCTGTCGCCGATGGGCTTGCCGACCGGGTTCCACACGAGAGCGTTGGTGTTCGGATCGGTGAGCCGAGTGCCCATGATCCCAGGGACGATGATGATGGGCAGGTAGCGGAAGGGCGCGTGGAGGCGCACCTCCTGGTTCAAAACAGTGTATCCGACGCGGGGGCGAGCGGCCATGACGAGTCAACTCCCGTAGATGTTCGTGATCTTTTGCGTGGTCGCCTCGTCCAGCTCGCCGGTCGCGGGCAGGTCTTGGTCCATTTGGAATTCGAGGATCGCCGAGCGGGTCGGCGGGTCGACGCTCTCCTCGTCGAGCTTGGTCCCCGGGTCGTAACCCAGGTTGCGGAGGCGGATGCGAGCGCCCTTGATCGCCGTCGCGGCCGGCAATTCGCGCTCGATCCGAATGAGCCAGTGGAGCGGCCCCTCCTCGGAAGGGTAGATGTCGCTGTACTGCTCGTTGGCCCACAAGACCACGTACGCGACGCGGACGGTGTCAGGCACCCAGACCTGCACCTTGCCTTGACCGTCGGTCGTGCCTTCGAGCACCTGATCTTCGGCGACGATGCGATAACGCGTGTTGGCGATGCGGCTGCCCCCTTCGGTCTGGCGGAGGTGGCTGAAGATGAGCTTGAGGTTGGGCTCGTGATCTTCGTCCTCGTCGTCGTCGTCGTCGGTCTCGCCCTGCGCCTGCCCCGATCGCAGCGAGACGGTGCTGCCTTGTACGACCGATCCGCTCGGGCCCGTGAGGGTGGCGCTCCCCGCGTCCAAGACCAGCTCGGATCCGTCAGGGGTCCTGAGCTCGATGGGGTTGGCGGACACCGCCGCTCCGTCCGCCGAGAGCGTGACCGTGGAGGACTCCCCCCGGAGCGATACCGTCTCTTCGGCGCGGAGCTCGATGGTCTGCGCGCGGAGCGTGATCCGCTCGGGGCCGATCTCGATGAAGCTCTCTCCGCACTCGAAGCGGATGGTGGAGCTCGATCCGTCGCCCTCCGCGTTCTCCGCCTTGAGGAGCACGCGATCGGTGGCGGTGAGGAAGGAGCTGCCTTGTACGTAGGTGACCGCGGAGCCCTTGCCGTTGTGGTTGCGACCGCCGACGTGGGTGATGAGGTCCCCGTGGACAGAGAGGTTGTAGCTCCCCTCCACCACGGCGGAGTCATCGGTCTTCACCTCGCGGAGCGCCATGCCCGCGACGGTCGTGAGCGCGCTGCCGTGGACGCGATCGGTGCGATTGGCGATCACGTCCGAGGTGAGGTTGCCCGCGACCCGCTCGAAGGCGTCTTTGCCGACCAGATCGGATCGATTGCCGCCCACGGCCCAGCGCTGATCGCCGCCCACGCCGACCTCCATGAGGTTGCCGACGTTGAGCACCTGCTTGTTCTTGACGTTGGCCGTGTGGGTGTCATTGACGATCTCGTGGAGATCCTTTTGGGCGTGCAGGTGGATGCGCTCGACGCCCGCCTGATCTTCGAAGGAGAGCTCGTTGAAGCCGCCCCCGTTCGGCGTGGTCTGCGAGCGGATACCGCTCCTCGTGCTCCGTTGAGGGAGCGGCTCGGGCGTCGCGTGCGTCGCGTTGTAGAGGCTCCCGAGCACCACCGGCCGATCGGGATCCCCCGAGAGGAACGTGACGAGCACCTCCATCCCCGTGCGGGGGATGAACTGGAACCCAAAGCCCGTCCCCGCCCAGGGCTGCACCACGCGCACCCAACACGAGCTGTTCTCGTTCCACTTGCCTTCGCGGTCCCAATTGAACTGGATCTTGATGCGGCCGTATTTGTCCGTGTAGATGTCTTGCTCGGGCTTGCCGACCACCACCGCGACCTCGGTCACGTGGCGCGGCTCGCGCACCGGGCGCGGCGGCCTCTTCGCGAAATCGGCGGGCACACATTCGAAGTGGGTCCAATACGTGCGGTCGCTCCCGGGCGACGAGAGCACGGAGCGCCGGAGCAGACTCCGAATTTCGGCCTCCGACAAGGCCCCTCCCGCGCTCGCGGCCGTCGCGATGGCGCGCGCGATCCCGCGGAGGAGCGCCTCGGTCTCGTCGCTCGCGACCGAGGCGAGCCCGCGCTCGACGGCCTCGTGACGCACGCTCGTGATCGCGAATCGCTGGACCACCTCGCGGCCCCCCACCTCGCGCCGGAGGCCGAACACGTGACCTGGCAAGAAGCGTGTGCAGGGGCCTTGTCCCCCGAGGGCGATCACCTCTCTACGGTGCTGCTCCAGCTCCACCTGCGCGAGCTGCGCCGTGATCTCGGGCTTCTCGTATTCGCTGTGGTGATCGTACATTTCGAGCGGCACGTTCGCGTCACCCCCCGTCGCCGCGCGCGACTCCAGCACCAACATGGGCCGGCGAAAGTCGTAGTCGCGCATCTCGACGTGATCGGGCCGGATCCGTTGGGTCGGCGCGATCTCGACGATCTCATGGACGCTGTCGCTCAGGTTCGACGGGTCGCGGAGGGTGATCGTCAAGATGGAAGAGACGCCGGCGTCGTGGGACGACTCGGGGTACGCGGTCGGACGATCGATGAAGACGAGCACGTCGCCGTCGCCGCCCGGACCCGCGGTCCCCGCGCCGATCGCGATGGGATCGTCGGCCTCTTCGTCTTTGGGAGGGGTCTTTGAAAAATCCGCCGCGATCGAGGCGACGGTGCCCGCGGTCTTGACGGCCTCGACGCCGATCAACTCTCCTACGGTCGAGAGGCCTTTGCCGATCCCGCCGAGGACGTCGGCGGCCTTGTCCCAATCGGACTTGGCCGCGCCGGGCAGCTCCGGGACCGGGCCGCCCGCGAAGGCGCGCGTGTGCTCGAAGAAGAAGAGGATGCCCTCCTCCGCGAGGAGCCTCGTCACGAATTCATAATCGGTCTCGTCGTATTGTGTGCAGTAGATGCGTTTGGGATAGGTGTTGGCGAGGTTCCACCGGTGCGCGACGCCCGCGTCGCTCATGACCTTGCTGACGATTTGATGGACGTAACGGCCCTGGAAGATACGGGTGTTCTTGCGGTGGAGGAGCAGAGAGGCCCGGGGCGAGACCTCGACGCGGAGGCGCACGAGGGGCACCCCGGCGACCTCGACCTCGCCCTCGTCGTGGACCGCCGACACGATGCCAAAGCGGGTGAGCCCCTGCGTGCCGATACGGAATTCGACCTGCGCGCGGAGGAGCGCTCGCTCGATGGACTCGATGTCGGCCGCGGGCAAGAGGGACTCGACGCGGCTCCGCGGCACGTCGAGCGAGAGCGAGAAGCTCGTGAGCTTCGACACCTCCTCTTCCCCGGTGGCGGCGAGGAGCCTCCACGTCCGCACGCCGTGGGCGGGGTCGTCGTGATCGTCGAGGGCCGCGAGGGGCCCTGTCAGCACAAGGAAGGTGTCCATGGTCAATCCGTCTCGATCGTGGTGCCAGCGCTCGTGATGCTGATGGTGCCTGTCCACGTGCATTTGCAGGTGGAGTCGTCCGTCAGTGCCTTTACGCCTTCGATGTCGGTCACCGTCGAGCCCGGCGACCAAGGGCTCGTGGTGACGGGGACGCAGGGCATGGGCGTGAGCACGCCCTGCGCCGCGGCGGTCGCGCTCGCGACCGAGGGGTTCGCCTGTGTCTTGCACATCCCGAAGGAGGGGATGTTGACCATGGGCTTATAGTCTTGGACGGTGGCGAGCGGCTGTTTGTCAGCGCTGATCGGCGGCGGGAGGACGATGAGGCTCCCTGGGGAGGCGCCTTGATCGCAGCGGAGACCAGCGCCGTTGATGACGAGCTTGGGCATGAGGCTCCTCTCTCGTCAAAAGGCCCGTGACCCGGCGGGCAAGAGGACGACCCCCGTGCAGCAGCCGGTCAAACGGACCTCGATCATCGACTGCGCCTCTTCGTAAGGAGAGGGCTTGAACGAGGGATAACCACCTTTGTCGTCGCGGTCGTAGGGAGATGGCGCGGGCGCCCCGGGCAGGATGACGAACGATGGATTCGACACCACCGCGCTCACCACGGGCACACAGCAGGAGGGGAGATAAGGAGATGCGCCGGCGTGGGCCTCCGCCATGGCCAGGTCGTAGGGAGACGGCTTGGGGGTGACCGCGCGTTGCACAACGAGCGGAACGGCCTCCGGCTGCGCGGGCGTAACGCCCTCGTACGGGCCGTCGAAGGCCCCTCCGCAGCTCGCCGTCATGAGCCCCATCGCCGCAGCAAGAACCCCGGTGAGCGCGCGCATCACGAACCTCCTGACCCACGAGCGAAGGCCGATGCTACCACAGGTCGCCGCGCCGGCGATCCGTCATCTGCGCCGTTTGGCCTTCTTCTTGGGCTCGCTCGCGCGGAGGTGCGCCTCGACGAGCGCGCTCG
>CAYTJL010000355.1:0-8096 GCA_964437785.1 uncultured Polyangiaceae bacterium | reverse complement strand
GCTTGCGCGCTTGCCCGATCCTCTGATTGCATGGACCGATAGGCTCCGTGCCTGAAAGGGGATGGCGAAATAACGATGTCGCGTCGTGAACGTAGGCAGCTCCCTCGCCCGCGTCCTCCTCGCTGGAGGGCCTTGTTCCTCGCCTCTGCCGCGGCGCTCGCCGGGTTGCTCCACGCTGGGACAGCCAGCGCCGACGCGCGCACGGAGGCGCGGCGGCACTTCAAAGCAGGCATGTCGCTCGTCGAGAAGAAGAAGTTCGCCGAGGGCATCATCGAGCTGGAGAAGGCGTACGAGATCCTCCCGCACCCCAACGTCGCGTTCAACATCGCGCAGGCGCAGGCGGAGCTCGGCAACTTGGACCTCGCGATCCGCGCGTACAAGACGTACCTGAAGGCCGACCCGCCCGATCGCGCCGACGTCGAGAAGATCGTTCAGTCGCTCCAAGACAAGCTCGCGGCGCAGCGCGCGGCCGATCAACCAGGGGACAAACCGGCCGACAAACCGGGGGATAAACCCGGCGACAAACCGGGGGACAAGCCCGGCGACAAACCCGCCGATCAACCGGGGGACAAACCCGGCGACAAACCGGGGGACAAACCCGGCGACAAACCGGGGGACAAACCCGGCGACAAACCGGGGGACAAGCCCGGCGACAAACCCGCCGACGTCGCGAAGAAGGCAGACGTCTCGGCGATCGTCGGCCAGGCGCGCACCGAGGACGTCTACCAAGAGACCGTCGTCACCGCGTCGCGTGGGGCGCAGAGCCCACTCGACTCGCCGAACTCGACGACGATCATCACGCGCCAGGACATCGAGCTGTCGGGCATCACACGCATCCCGGAGCTGCTCCGTCGCGTCGCCGGCATCGACGTCATGCAGATCACGGGCGGCGACACCAACGTGTCGATGCGCGGCTTCAACAGCCGCCTCGCGAACAAGCTCCTCGTGCTCGTCAACGGCCGCTCGGTGTTCAACGACATCCTCGGCTCGACCTTCTGGGAGACGCTCACGATCGACGTCGATCAGATCGAGCGCATCGAGGTCGTGCGCGGCCCGGGCTCCGCGCTCTACGGCGCGAACGCGTTCGCGGGCGTCGTGAACATCATCACGTTCGCGCCGGGCGAGGGTCGCAAGGGCGGCGTGCGCGCGGGCTACGGCGATCACAACCAGGCGTACGGATCGGCGTGGATCAGCGGTCGCGAGGGCGACTTCGCGTACCGCGCCAACGTGGGCTACACGCGCTACCCGCGGTGGACGCGCGAGATCGGGAAGGACCGCATCGATCTGTCGGTCGGTGACTTCGATCAGAACCTCGGCGCGGAGAACCTGCGCGCGGACATCCGCCTCTCGCAGCGCTTCAACAAGACCACCGAGCTCAACGTCGGCGGCGGCTACTCGCGCGTCGCGCTCAACGTCTACGGCATCGGCCCGTTCAACGACTACCGCCTCCGCGGCGACACCGCGGACGCGACGATCGACCTCAAGACCAAGTACGTCAACGCGCGCGTCTACTACACGCGCCTCGACGTGCGATCGGGCTCGAACTACCAGTACCTCGGCCACACGCTCTACGAGGCGCGGCCGCAGCAGAACGTGCTCTTCGGCGAGGTCGAGTACGTCGGCAACTTCAACCTGCCGAAGGCCCTCGCGCATGAGATCCACGCGGGCCTCAGCTACCGCATGAAGAACGTCAGCTGGAACTACCTCCAGGACGATCTCCCGATCGAGCACCACGGCGGCCTCTTCCTTCAAGACACGATCAAGATCGGCGACAAGCTGAACCTCGTCGCGTCGGGGCGCGTCGACTACGTCCCGTACCTCCGTCGCATCGTCGGATCGCCGCGCGGATCCATCGTCATCAAGCCGACGGATCGCCAAGCGATCCGCGTGTCGGGCTCCACCGCGTTCCGTACGCCCACCTTCTTGGAGGCGTACCTCGCGTTGCCCGTGCAGCTCCCGCTCCCCGGCGTAGAGGTGCTCTCGGCCACGAAGCGCGAGGACATCGCGGACTTCAAGGTGCAGCCCGAGCAGGTGACGACCGCGGAGGCGAGCTACCTGAACCAGCAGAGCGACTACTTCGAGTTCGAGGTCACGGCGTATTACAACCGTGTGTCGAACCTGGTGCAGCTCGCGCCGATCCGCTTCGGATCGCTGTCGAGCAAGAACGCAGGGCTCGGCGGCTACGACCCCACGACGCAGCGCTACACCGCGGCGTTCGGCGGGTGGAACAACCGCTGCGACATCTTCAACGTGTTCGGCGGCGAGGTCGGCGCGCGCGCGTACCCGGTCGAGGGCCTCGACCTCTTCGCGAACTACGCCATCAACTACTCGACGCAGCAGATCCCGGACGACTGCACGGTGCCCAAGGCGCTCTTGGAGCAGCAGGCGGATCAGCGCACGAGCCGTCACAAGTTCAACGTCGGCGTGCAGCTCCGCACCAAGTTCGGGCTCAACGGCGAGATCACCTTCCACTATCAGTCGGGCCAGCAGTGGGCCGAGCAGATCGCGACGCTCAGCGGCATCGAGTACCGATCGTTCCAGATCCCCGGCTACACGCTGCTCAACGGGCGCATCGGCTTCCGCTTCTTCCGAAACAAGCTCGAAGCGTCGGCGGTGATCTTCAACGCGCTCTCGGGCGTGGGCGCGGAGCCCCCGCAGATGCACCCGTTCGGCAACCGCGTGGGCCGCAGGGTGATGGGCTTTCTCGCGTATTACTTGTGAGGACGTCGATGGATCGGAAAGGCCTCAAATCCAAGCTCTTTACCGCCCTCGCGGCGATCGCGATCCCCGTCGCGCTCGGCGCCGGATGTGTCGACCCCGACACCTTCCTCCCGCCGGATCAGGCGGGCTCACCCGCGGGCGTGCTCGACGGGATCGTCACCTACGCAGGGCCTCTGCCGTGCACCGAGGACGATCACATCGTCGGCGCCGCGCTCATGTTGCTCTTCGAAGAGAACCTCTTGCCTCCGCCCGAGGGGCTCGGCACCACGGCGGCGAGCCTCGCGGTCGTCGGTGGTGACACGCTCTTCGGCGGCCTGCGCGGCAGGCTCACCTTCAACCCCGACGGCTCGCGGTGGTGCCCCGATCCGAGCTCGCCGCCCGTCACCGTCGGCGCACCTTGGGCCGCTGCTCCGCTCGCCGCGGGCATCTACGAGGTGCGCGGCTTCTACGACTACGACGGCAACTTCGATCCGGCCTTCTCGATCTTCACCCTCCCCACCAAGGGCGACATCGGCGGCGGCGCGATCGAGAACGCCGCGGACGTGCTCTTGGGCGCGGCGCCCGTGTACCGGCGGATCGCGCTCGGCGAGCTCGTGAACGAAGCGACGGGCGAGCGGAGGATCCCCGAGCGCGGATCGCGCATCGGCGGCATCGCGGTGACGCTCGGCCTGCCTTTGCCGCTCGAACGGCCCATCTTCTACCCCAAGAACGTCTACGACGAGGTCCTCGGCAACACCGATCCGAACAACGTCGTCCTCCCCGCGGACTATCAGCTCCCGGTGTTCGCGCCGGGCGATCCCGCGGGCACCGAGCAGTCGCTCATCCGGTACGGCATGGCCGGCGGCGTCAAGCCGGAGGAGATCGACATCGCCACCGCGCCGCCCTTCGAGCTCGCCGTCAAGTCGCCGTCGTTCTTCTACCAATGGCAAGACGTGAACGGCGACGGCATCTTTAGCATCGGCGACGATCACGTCCCCGACTCGCCGATCATCCCGTCGCTCTTGCCCGTCACGATCTTCTCGAAGCTCATCGAAGAGGGGAAGCCGGGCGCGACGGGTTACACGCCGCAGTCCGCGCCCGTCGTCATCATGCAGGGCCTCACCATTTACAAGGACCTGCTCTCGACCGCGCTCGCGCCGACGTCGCTCCAAGACTTCACCGACGAGCTCATCATCGGCCTGCGGCCGGCGGTGCTGTGCCTCGACCCGCTCGATCGCAGCAAGGGCGCGGTGCTGCTCGTCACGTACCCGACCGACAAGATGGGCAACACCATCTTGACCTCTCCGCTCGCGACGAAGACCGCGCTGCAAAAGCAGTTCAACCGCGAGATCTTCATCGAGTTCGGTTGCCTGCCGCAAGGCACGTACGCGATGAACGCGGTGTACGGCACGGGTCAAGCGTGGTCGGTCCCGAACGAAGCGGGCATCTGTAGCCCCTCCGAGATCCCCACCAGCACCGGCTGCAAATGCGGCGAGAACGGCGAGTGCGGATCGCGCCCGATCATCCCGTCGCAGTCCCCGGTGCTCACCATCGGGCCGCCCGACGATCCCACGTATTGCGAGACGCAGGCGAACCTCCCCGAATACAAGCACAAGACCCTCTGCTTCCCGCAGTGAGGGTCCGCCCTCGAATCAAGACCAGCGTCGCGCGCGGCGCAGCAAGCTGAAGATCCGGGCGCCCAGCTCGGGCGCGCGGAACGGCTTCACGACGTAGTCGTCGCCCCCCGAGGCGAACGCCTCGACCATGTCCTGCGACGACGCGTTCGCCGTGAGGAACAGCACCGGGAGCAGCGCGTGCGACGGCGATCGACGGACCGCGCGGCACAGGTCGAGGCCCGTCATCTTGGGCAGGTTCCAGTCGAGCACGAGCAGATCGAAGGGCTCGGCCTCCATGCGGACGAGCGCCTCTTCGGCGCTGCCCACCGACGCGACCGCGAGGCCGACCGCGTCGAGCATCGCGCTCACCACCTGGCGGATGTCTGGATCGTCGTCGACGATGAGCACGCGCGCGCGCGGCCCTCGCGTGGGAGGATCTTCGTCGGTCGCGCTCGTTTGCTTCGAAGGGGATCGCGTGGTCACGGGCCCCTGATCCGGGATGAAGCGCATGGTCGCGGGCTCTTCGCTCTCGCTCTCGTCTGCGCCGCCCTGCGACGCAAACTCGAAGAGCCGCTGCCAATCCCTCGGCTCGAAGCAGACGCTCGCTCCATCGGGCGTCACGACGGCGCGCCCCGCGGCCGAGGTGGCGCGACGCGACGGACCGAGCTCGAAGACGGCGAGGATCCACTCGCCGTCGCCCACGAGCTCCCCTTCGGGCAGCGCGAGCTCCGGGTCCCCGTGGGAGCGCGCGCGGAGGAGCGCTTCGACCTCGGGGAAACGATACAAGACGCTGCGCACGGGCCAACGCTACCACTCGAGCCCGCCCGCGGAACACTCTCTAGCGCCTAGCAAAGTGGGAGGCTAAGCTCGCGCGCCCGATGCCGCTCCTGCGTCCGACGCCGCTCCTCGTCGCCCTCGCCCTCCTCGGTGGGACGTGCAGCAAACCCGATTCGGGCGAGGCCAAGCCGCCCGCCTCCGCCGTGCCCGAGGTCTCGCTCAAAGAGGTCGACACCTCCGCGCTCACCGCGCGCGAGCGCCGCGAGTGGTCCGCGCAGGTGAGCGAGCTGCTCGCGCCGTGCCCCGAGCAGCCGGTGAGCATCGCGCAGTGCGTGTCCGAGAACCGCGCCTGCAAGACGTGCCTCCCCGCGGCGAAGTTCCTGCTCCGCCAAGTGCAGGCGGGCAAGGCCAAGAAAGATCGCGAGGACGCGTTCCACACCCGCTTCGACGCGAACAAGGTCAAGACCATCATCACCGATGGATCGCCCGAGGTCGGCGCGCCGGACGCGATCGTCTCCATCGTCGAGTGGGCGGACTTCGAGTGCCCGTTCTGCCGCGCGCTCTACCCCACGCTCGAGCGCATGGTGCAGCGCTTCCCCGGTCAGGTGAAGCTCGTCTACAAGTTCTACCCGCTCGCGTCGCACCCGCACGGCGAGGTCGCCGCCCGCGCCGCTGCGTCGGCGCTCGCGCAGAACAAGTTCTGGGAGATGCACCACCTGCTCTTCGACAACCAAGACAGGCTGGAGCAGCAAGACCTCGAGCAATACGCCAAGAAGGCTGGGCTCGATCTCGCCAAGTACCGATCGGACTTCGGCTCCAAAGAGATCGGCGAGCGCATCGAGAAGGACAAGAAGCAGGCCGAGGGGCTCGGGCTCGACGGCACGCCGTTCCTCTTCATCAATGGCCGCAACGTGAAGCTCGAGCACGTCGCGGGCGACGAGGATCTCGTCGAGTGGATCAAGCTCGACATCGAGCTCGCCGGCAAGACGCCCAAGATGGTCGACGTCGCGGCGCCGCCCTCGGGATCCGCCTTCGCACCACCTGCGCCCTCGGGATCCGCCGTCGCGCCCCCTGCGTCCGCGTCCGCGTCCGCGCCGCCCAAGAAGAAGTAAATGCGCGTCACCGAGACCTGCGGCTGCTTCCCGACCGGGCGCCATTACCCCGGCATCGCGCATCTCCTCAAGGTGCGCGCGGTCGGCGTCGCGTCCGAGCACGACGCGAGCGGCGCGTGGATCGACTACCCGATCGCGTGCCTCGACACCGAGACGACGGGCCGTGATCCGCAGGTCGATCGCATCATCGAGATCGGCGTCGTGATCGGCGTCGGCGGCGAGGTCGTGACGCGCAGGAGCTGGCTCATCAACCCGGGCAAGCCCATCCCGCCCGAGAGCTCGGCGGTGCACGGCATCAAGGACGCCGACGTGATCGGAAAGCCTTCATTTTCCGAGGTCGCGCACGAAATTTTGGAGGTGCTCGGCAGGTCGATCCCGGCCGCGTACAACGCGTCGTTCGATCGCGGCTTCGTGCTCCACGAGCTCGATCGCGCGGGCGTGCGCCCCGACGCGCCGCCGCCCGCGATGCGGCGCGAGGTCGAGTGGATCGACCCGCTCGTGTTCGCGCGCGAGCTGTACAAACACGAAGAGAGCCGCGCGCTCGGCGACATGGCCGCGCGCCTCGGCATCGATCTCGTGCAGGCCCACCGCGCGACCGACGACGCCGAGGCCGCGCTCCGCGTGCTCTACACCTTCGCCAAAGATCCGCGCGTGCCGCGCGCGTACGGCGGCCTCGTGCAAGAGCAGCGGCGCCTCTTGCGGCAGCAGGACGAGGCCCGCAAGCTCTGGCGCAAGCCCAACTGAGCGCTCGTCATGAGCGACGAAAAGCCCAAGCGACGGTTGCCCGTGTTGCCGTCGAGCGGCGGTGGCGCGGACGACGACGCCGACGATCGCCCGCCGTGGCACTGGTCTGCGATCGGCGCGGCGGGCGTGTTCGTGTTGTGGTTACCAATGGCGTACATCGTCAACGGCGCGATCGCGCGCTTCGGCGGCGCGTCGTGGATCAGGGTCGCGGCGAACCTCGCGGCGTTCGCGCTCGCGAGCCTCGGCGCGGGCGCCATCGTGGGCCGCTTCGGCGCGCGCGCGGGCGTCAAAGAGGCGGCGGTGAGCGGCGGCGCCGCGGCGGTGATCGCGTGGGCGCTCGCCGCGTGGGACGCGGCGCGATCAGGCTACGTCGTGTGGGCGTTGATCCTCGCGGTGCTCGTCGCCGTGGGCGCAGGAAGCGCCGCCGCGGGCGGGAAGATCGGCGCCGCGAAGCGCCCGCGCTCACATTGAGGCCGAGGCTTCGGCGGGCGCGCTCTTGTTTGTCGGGATGGGCAGCGCGATTCGGAAGCGCGTCCCGCCGCCTTTGCGGCTCTCGCACGTGATGGTGCCGCGGTGCGCCTCGATGATCTCGCGCGTGACCGCGAGGCCGAGGCCGGTGCCGCGCTGCTTGGTGGTGAAGAACGGATCGAAGATCGATTGGCGGACGTCGTCGGGGATGCCGGGGCCCGTGTCGTCGACGCAGATCTCCACGTTCGCGCCGCGGCGCGCGACGCTCACGGTGAGCGAGCCGCCTTGCTGCATGGCCTCGCGGGCGTTGCGGATCAGGTTCAGCATCGCCTGGCGGAGCTGCGACTCGTCGAGCTCGAGCTCGGGCAGATCAGGCTCGGTCTCGATCGCGAGCGAGACGCCCGCGCGATCGAGCTCGATGCGCACGAACGCGCCGAGCTCGCGCACCAGATCGTCGGCGCGCTCGCGCGAGAGCGTGGGCCTCGGGCGGCGCGCGACCGAGAGGTACTGCTCGGAGATGCGCGAGAGCCTGTCGACCTCGCCCTTGATCGCGGTGACGAGCTGCGCGGGCTCGGCCTCACCCGAGGTCGCGATCTCCTCTTCGAGCAGCTCGATGTTGAGCCCGATCGACGAGAGCGGGTTGCGGATCTCGTGCGTGATGTGCGCGGCCATCTTGCCG
>CAYTJL010000354.1:0-8153 GCA_964437785.1 uncultured Polyangiaceae bacterium | reverse complement strand
CTCGCGCTCGCGGCGGCGGCGGGGTTCTCGGCGATGCGCCTCGTCGCGATGAAGCGGTCGACGTTGGTCGCGACTCCGCCTCCGCGGGTCGCTCGATCCGAGAGCCCCACGCGCACGCGGCTCAGCGACGCGCTCACGATGATCGCGATCTTCACCGCGGGCCTCGCCGCGGCGGGGCCCGAGCTGGGCCGTCCGCTCGATCGGCTCACCATCTTGATCGCCGTCGATCGAAGCCGCTCGATCGATCTCGTCCCCAACGCCGAGGCGCGCATCAAGCAGGAGCTCTCGGTCGCGGAGATCGGCATGCAAGAAGACGATCGCATCGGCGTGATCGTCTTCGCGGCCGACGCCGCGACCGAAGATCCTCCGCGGCCCAAGTCGCAGCTCGCGGCGCCGCAGCGCGTGGTGATCGGCCGCGACGGGACCGATCTCGCGGCGGCGATCCGAAGGTCGCTCGCCGAGGTCCCGTCCGACTCGGCCGCGCGCATCGTGCTGCTCACCGACGGCGTCGCGACGCGCGGCGACACCATGGCCGCGGCTGCGGCGGCGGTCGCGGCGGGCCTGCCCATCGACGTCGTGCCGCTCGAACAGCGCACGGTGCCCGACGTGCGCGTGGTCGCGCTGCGCGCGCCGACCCGCGCGGACGAAGGCGAAGCGATCGATCTGCGGCTCGTCACGTCGTCGCCCTCGCCGGCCGAGATCCAGATCCGCGTCTCGCGCGACGGCGAGGTCATCGCCAAGGCGCAGGCGCGCATCAGCGCGGGTGAGGACGTGCTGCGCATCCGCGAAAAGGCGCCCGGTCCGGGCCTTCATCGCTACGACGTCGAGATCACCGCGCTCGATCCCAAGCTCGACGAGGCCGCCGAGGACAACGCGGGCAGCACGTTCGTGCGCGTGCGCGGGCAAGCGTCGGCGCTCGTTCTCGAAGGCGACGGCAAGAGCGCGTTCATCGCGAGCGCGCTGAAGAGCGCGTCGTTCCGCGTCGACGAGGGCACGGCCACCGCGTTCCCGGCCGACATCGGCGGGCTCGCGGGCTACGACCTCGTCGTCTTGAGCGACATCCGCGCGCTCGATCTCTCGCCCGCGCAGATCGACGCGCTCGCGAGCTACGTGCGCGATCTCGGCGGCGGCCTGATCTTGCTCGGCGGCGACAAGAGCTTCGGCCCCGGCGGCTACGCGCGCACGCCGCTCGAAGAGGTCTCGCCGGTGTCGTTCGATCTCAAGCAGGAGAAGCGGCGCGCGAGCCTCGCCGAGGTGATCGGCATCGACATCTCGGGATCGATGGGCGCCAAGGCCGGCAGCCACACCAAGCTCGAGCTCGCGAACGAGGCCGCCGCGCGATCAGCCGCGCTGCTCGGCCCGGGCGACATGCTCGGCGTCGAGCACGTCGACACGTCGGTGAATTGGAGCTGGCCGCTCGGGCCCATCAAAGACAAGGCCGCCATCGACAAGGCGATCCGCGGCGTGGGCGTGGGCGGCGGCGGCATCTACGTCGACATCACGCTCGACGCGGGCTACGCCGCGCTCGACAAAGAGCAGGTCAACCTCAAGCACCTGCTCCTCTTCGCCGACGGCTCCGACGCCGAGCGCATGACGGGGTGCAGGGCCAAGGTGCAATCCGCGTTTCAGCGCGGCATCACCACGAGCGTGGTCGCGCTCGGCAACGGGTCGGACGTGCCCGAGCTCGAGGTCTTGTCGAGGCTCGGCGGAGGCCGTTTTTACTTGGTCGAGGACGCGACGAGGCTGCCCGCGGTCTTCACGCAGGAGACCATCCTCGCGGCGAAGAGCGCGATCGTCGAGAAGGACTTCAAGGTCTCGCTCGGCGCGTCGTCGTCGATCACGGCGGGCATCGACTTCGACGCGTCGCCCGCGCTGCGCGGCTACGTGGTGACCGTGCCCAAGCCGCGCGCGACGGTGCTGCTCCGCGGGCTCGAAGGCGATCCGATCCTCTCGGTGTGGCCCGCGGGCATCGGCCGCGCGGCCGCGTTCACGAGCGATCTGAAGGATCGATGGGGCGGCGCGTGGACGCGCTGGCCCGGCGCCGCGCGGATGGTCGCGCAGGTCGCGCGCGACGTCGTGCGCAAGGGCGATGACGTGCGCGTGCGGCTCGAAGCCGACGCGGTCGGCGGTGAGCTGCACGTGCGGGCGACGGTGGTCGGCGACGACGGTCGCGCGCAGTCGTTCCGCAGGTTGGTCGTTCACGTAGCGGGGCCCGAGGGGTTTGCGCGTGAGCTCGCGCTCGAAGCCACGGGCGCGGGCTCGTATTCGGCCACGGTCCCGCTCTCGCGTCCGGGCACGTACATCGCGGTCGCGCGCGACGAGCTGTCGGGCGAGGCGGTGGGCACCACGGGCGCGGCGCTCACGGCGGGTGAGGAGCTTCGGCCCACGGGCACGGACATGGCTTTGCTCGCGCGCATCGCCGAATTCTCCGGCGGAAAGCGGCGTGACACGCTCGCGGGCATCTTCGCGGATCGGGCCAAGAAGCGGTTCTCGTACAAAGACGTGACGGTGCCTTTGCTCGCGCTCGGCGCGTTTGGCCTCTTGCTCATGGTCGCTGCGCGCAGGTTCGCGGTGCCGGATCCTGTGGTCGCGTGGGCAAACACTGTGTTTGCCAGCCTTCGCCGCGCGCGCAAAAAGTCCTCGTCTCCGGCGTCATCGCCTGTCGCGCCGCCCGCGCCTCCCTCGCCCGAGGCCACGTTGGGAGCGCTCCATCGCGCCAAAGAGCGATCCGCGAGCGCGCGCGAAGCGCCGCCGCAGCGCGTGCCCCAAGCGGCCTCTCAGCCGATTGGCCACAAGCCATCTCCCCCGCCCGCGGGCGCGCCGCCCAAGGCACCTTCGGGCGCGCCGCAACAAGCGAGCTCACACGGGTCCGGCCCGCCGTCGAGCCGGCCGCTCACCGCGGCGGAGATTTTGCTCGCGAAGCGCCGCGGGCAGCATCGGCCGTGAGCTTCATACCTACTCGCGCGCGGCGATCCTTGCTATCGTAGGTTCGTCATGCCCGCGGATGCTGCGCTCAAACCCTATGTTTCGTACGCCGACTACGTGGCGCTCGAAGCGCGGAGTGACGCCAAGCACGAGTGGCTCGACGGCGTCGTGTACGACATGGCCGGCGGCACGCCGCGTCACGCGGCCCTCACGATGGCCGTTGGGATCTCGGTCGGCGTAGAGCTCGGCGGCAAGCCTTGTCGCGTCTTCTCCTCGGACCTCAAGGTCCGTATCCCTGCGACCGGGCTCGCCACGTATCCCGATCTCACCATCGTTTGCGGCAAGCTCGAGACTTCCCCCGACGATCCGAACGCGGTGACCAATCCTACCTTGATCGTCGAGGTGCTGTCCGACGCGACGGAGGCGTATGACCGCGGCGAGAAGTTCGGCCATTATCGAAGGCTCGATTCGCTGCGTGAATATGTGCTCGTCTCGCAGCGATCCAAGCGTATCGAGGTTTGGCGAAAGAACGATCGGGGAAAGTGGGAGCTCGCCGAGGACGCAGGCGCGGGCGAGCGCGCGACCCTCATGAGCATCGGCTCTACGCTCGACGTGGACGCCGTCTACGCAGACCCGTTGGCGCCGAGCGCGTAGCGCGCTTCACTCCTCCGGGCGGCCGTCGTCCTCCTCGGCGACCGGCGGCTTCTTGGCCCCGCTCTGCACAGGGACGACCGACTTGCCTTTGGTCCGAAGCCAGATGGTGTGCTGTTGCGACCGCTTGCGCCGCACCATCTTGCGCCGCGCCACGAGCTCGAAGCCGGAGCCGGAGGCGCCCGGGATGCTCGGGCGACAGTGCGAGTCGAGCACGACGATGTCGACCGTTCGAATCATGTCGTCGACCCCCGGCGTGGTGGGGCCAAGAGCCTTGCGAGGCTGCGGGAATTTGCGGCTCTTCGGGCCGAACACGGGCACGCGAAGGTCCTTGAGGGCATAGAGCCCGGACCGATATCCGCTCTCGTCGTCGCACCCCAAGAACACCACCTGATCTTCGGGGGCCTCCGCGGGCGGAGCATTGGGCATCTCGGCGAGCGTCACGTGGCCGATCGAACGGCGGCTCTTGGCGTGCATGTACACGAACCGATAAAAGGCGATGTCGCCTGCGAGCGAGTCCCACCCTTTGGTCTCGTTGCCCTCCCACGTGATGTGCGTCACGCCCATGCCCTTGAGCGTGTCATAGACCTCGCGCGCGCTCGGCTTCCACCCGTAGCTGATGCCGAACTGCCACCCTCCCCAGTCGTTGACGGTCTCGGCGCGCACGCCCAAATGAACGTGGTTGTCGTGGAGGAGCACGCGCGCGCCCTTGGGCAGCGCGGCCGCGACCTCGGGCCAGATGCCTTGTGTCTTGAAGCGACCCTCGTAGTCCCGCGCGTGCCCCGCGGCGAGCAGGTCGACCACCACCTTGACCGGCTGCCTTACGTGCGCGTGCGCCGGGAAGAAGTACACGTCGCCGCCCCAAATGGCCTGGAGCGAGACGAGCGCGCCGAGCGCGATGCGCGAGGCGAGCCCGTTCCGCCAGAGCAAGATCATGATCGCCGCCGACGCCGCGGCCATCCACGGCACCAGCGTTTGCAGATACCGATCTTGATGGTGCGTCCAATACCACGTGAAGATGGCGATGCCCGTCGCCGCCACCACCGGCACGACGCGCCGCGCCCCCTTGAGCAGCGGTAGTGGGATGAGGAGCAGCGTAAAGAGCGACCCGAAGACAGGCACCTTGCCGTGGAAGCGCTCGTAGTCGTTGGGGATGAACGAGAACGAATAGAGCGAGCTCAACGTCTTGAGGACGCCCTGCGCGTCGTGCTTCGGGCGCCAAAATTGGTGATCTTTGTATCCCCACTCGAAGAGATCAGCGGCGTCCGGCGTCCACGGGCGAAGCGCGAGCTTGCCGTGGAGCGAAGGATAGATAGGGTCGCCGTACCAGACCCAGTTCTTGACCCAAAAGGTGGACGTGAGCAAAAGCCCGGTCGCGAGCGCGACGAGCGGGCCGATCACCGCGGTGAGCCTGCCCCGAGGATCGTTGGGAGAGGGCTTGATCAAGATGCCAATCGACCGCGCGCCGAGCAGGAGCACGACAGCGGGCAAGAGCATCAAGAGCCCTGTCAGCTTGGCCATCATCCCGCCCGCGGCCATCAGCGCGACGAGCGCGCAGAGCCGCGGCGACAGGTCGCGCCGCGCGCGGATGAGCAGCGTGAAGAGCGGGATCGTGAACAGCGCCGCGACGTGATCGGCGCCCCCGCTCGGGCTCGAATCGTAGAGGAAAACGCCTGGAAACAAGAGCCGAACGACCCACGCGTAGCGCGCGGTCGAGCCCGGCACGAGCCTGCGGACGAGCGCCGGGATCGAGAACGTCGTGGCGATGACCACCGCGATCTCCATGTGCGCGGCGAGCTCGATCCGATCGAACAAACGGCCAAACGGGAGCAGGAAACCCCACGTGTAAAGGTACGTCGCGAGATGCGGATTGGTCTCGACCGTCCACCCCTCGGCGAAGCGGCGCACGCCGCCCGTGACCACGTACTCCTCGGCGAGCGCGAAGTGCTTCCACCGCGAGTCGAACTGGACGTTCTCGGGGGTGAGCGCCGAAAAATAGATCATCCCGAGGCCGATGAGGCCGAACGCGACCGCGACGAAGCCGAGCCATGGAGGCGGCGCCTCGCGCGCGAGCTTCTTCGCGAGGGGGAGCTTCTTCAGATAACGGCGCACCAGCCGAAACAGGCTCGGGCCGCCGGCGGCGAGCATCGCGAGGGGCAGAAGGAAGAAGAGCGGCGCGCCGAAGAGCTTCACGAGCCCCGCGAGCGACATCGCGAAATAGAAGACGAACACGCCCGCGGCGAAGCTCGTCCCGAGGTGCTCGCGCAGCGGCAGCGACCGGCCGATCACGCGCTTGATGAGCAGGTGCCCGCCCGACGTGCAGGCCGCCGCCCAGATCGCGCACGCGATCCAATACCCCGCATAGCGCCAGAAGAGCCAGTGTTGCAGCGGGTAGTGGTGGTGCAGGATCGCGGCGAAGAGCACCACCGCTCCGGCGACGAGCAGAGGCGCGCCGATGGCCCGAGCCCGCGCCTCGATCTTCTCGCGCAGCGAAGCTCCAAGCACGCTCGCGGGCTACCATGGGCGAAAGGTCGTTACAAGACCGCTCTCCCCGCTCCCGCCTCCGCTCCTGGAGCTTTCACGCGGAGCCGTAAGCCATCAGCACGCGAGGTCCGCGATCGTGTAAGGATGCGCGGACGACAGACATGGTCTACGCGATGACCGCGCTCGCGATCGTTCTTTATCTCGTGCCCGTCGCGGGCGCGCTCATCGTTCGTTCAAGGCGCGATCGGCCCCTCTGGGCGATCGGCCTCGACGTGCCGCTCGTCGTCGCGATCGACATGCTCGGCATGTTGATCCTCGCGCGCTTCGTGACGTTCGAGACGGCGATCCTCGCGTCGCGTCCGATCTGGGTCGCGGCGCTCGTCGCGGGCTTCGTGCGCGCGCGCCGCGCCAGGTCCATCGAGCGACCCGCGAACGCGGAGTCGCGACCCACGTTGATCGCGTGGCCCGTCGCGCTCACGCCGCGCGCGTTCGCGATGGTGCTCGTGGTGGGCGTGGGATCGGCGCTCCTCAGCATGGCGCTCACGGCCAAGTGCCATAACGCGGACCGCGCGTGGCACATCCCGCTCACCGCGTCGCTCGCAGGGCAAACCGTGCCGTTTTCGAACGTGTATGAGCCCGGCCGGCCGCTCGCGTATCACTTCACCGGGGACGCGCTCGCGGTCACGTTTCAGATCTTGTCGCTCGGGACCATCCACTCGTCCAAGGCGCTCTCGATCGCGCGCGACGTGTGCTTCGGGCTCACGGGGGCGACGGTCGCGATGCTCGTTTTGTGGCTTCGTTTCCAGCGTTTTCTCGTCCTCGCGGCGGTCGCGGCGAGCACGCTCGTCGCCGGGCCGATGACGGTGCTGCGCGGCGACAAGCACGAGGGCGGCTACAACTTCATCAACTTCTACAAGCTGAGCACGCGGCCTCACGTGCCGCTCGCGGGGCTGCTCATCGTGGCGTTCGCGGGCGTCTTGATGGTCCACCTGCGGAGCGAGATCGAGCCGAAAGGCAGCGTCTCCAAGCGCATGACGCTGCCCGTGCTCTTCGCGTGCACGGGTCTCCTCGCCATCACCGACGAAGGATCCACGGGCATGTTGGGGCTCGCGCTCGGCCTCACGTGGCTCGTGTTCCCGGAGGTCGCGCACCCCAAGCGGCTCATGGGCATCGCAGTCTTCGCGGGGCTCCTCGCGGCGGTGGTGTTGCCGCACGTGCTCTTTCCGGGCTCGTTCGCCAAGGGAGCGCCGAAGCACACGGTCGAGCTCATCGCGTGGCGCTCGCCTGGCTACCTGCACCCCTCGTTGCCGCTCACCGAGCAAGAGGGCAAGAAGATGCTCTTCTTCGATCTCTTGCCGATGCTCGGGACGCTCGCGGGGGGGCTCTGGGCCGCGCGCAGGCCGGGGCGCGCGCGCCGCGGGACCATCGTGTTCTTCGCGCTCTTGGTCGCGATCTCGACCATCGCGCTCTGCCGTATCGACGTCGACAAGACGGCGATGGAGAGTCATCGCTTCATGACCGCGGCGCTCGTTGTGTTCCCGATCCTCGGTTGTTTCTGGCTCGAAGACTTCAAGCTCCCTTCGTCGCTCACCGAGCCTATCGCGCCTGCGCTCATCGGCGCTGCGATGGTGGTCTCGTCGATCTCGTCGTTCGAGTGGATGCGCGCGCACGTGGGGGGTTGGTGCGTTCAGCCGTCCAAATACTCCTCCAAAGAGGACTTCTACAAGCTCGATTGTCGCAAGGACGTGGGAGCGAGCTTTGGGCGCAAGGCCGCGTCTTTGTACATCTCCGAAGATCGCACCTACGTCTATGCGGGCTGCACCTCGACGTTCCTCGCCGGGCCGCCGCCGGACAAACATTGGAACGTGAGGATCGGGCTCGCCGCGTTCGGCAAGAAGGCCATGACCGAGCTCACGAGCGCGATGGTGCCGGCCGAAGGGCCGCTCCGCGTGATTTGCCCGGCGCTCAACGCGCCCACGAACGACGCTGTCTGCAAGCTCGCGCGCAAATACAAAGTCTGCAAGCCGCTCGGATCGCTCGTGAGTGAATGCACGCTCACGGCCCAGCAAAAGCAGGCCGCGGCGAGCAATTGA
>CAYTJL010000353.1:0-8256 GCA_964437785.1 uncultured Polyangiaceae bacterium | reverse complement strand
TAAAACCAGCTCTCCCACACCCCGCGATCCACCTCGACCGCGTGCACGGTCGCCGAAACCCGCGGCAAATCCCCCTCAAACGGCATAATCTGGTGTAACCGATAGCTATCGAACACCAGCACGTCCCCCCGCTCGTACCTCACCTCCTCTCGCCGCTTCGCGAGCTCGCCCCGCGTCGGGTGGTCCTCTCCATAATACAGCACATCCCACAGCGTGATCCCCCCACCCTCTCTGGGCGGCGCCAGCATCGCCACCACCGAAATAGCCTTGGCGCGGCGCTCGATCTGATACGCCGTGAGCCCCTCGGTATCATAATGAATCACGCCGCCGCCTTCTTGCACAGGTCTGCCCGGCGGAAAAATATGGATCCCCGGCCCGCAAAACCCTCTCCGTTGCCGCACGTGCCCGCCCACCGCAAACGCCACGACCTCCCTCATCGCTTCTTGGAGGCCCGGCGCCGCGCGCTCCACCGCCTTATCCGACGCGCGCGCCGACGCAAAATACTCTTTGCTCTTCCCCTCTTCCAAATGCGTATAAAAGGCCCTCCCCAGCGCGAACTGCTCTCCACCCCAGGAGCCCACCCAATCGTCTTTCGCCGCGAGCGCGCCCTCCGCCCACGTCTGGCACTGCTCTTTCTCGAAATACCCCCTCACGCCGGCGCCCAAGCCCTCTTCGAGCGCGGCGAGGATCGATCCGGGCGGCGCGTCACGCGGGAGCCAAGCGATCGACGTTGGCGACGTGGGTCGCTCGATCAAGGCCCTACCTTCGGCGGCGCGAGCATCTCGGGGAACTGCTTTTGAAGCTCGTCCACGAACCGCGAGTCGGGCGCGAGCCGCTTGACCTCGGCGAACGCGCGCTGCCCCTCATCCTTCTTACCGGCCTTGAGGTGTGCGCGCGCGAGCCACGCGAAGACGGCGGCGCTGTCGGGGCGCGCCGAGGCCACGCGCTCGAGCTCGCCCGCCGCCGCCACGTAACTCCCCTTCTCGAAGAGGCGCACGCCCCGCGCAAAGATAAAGTGAGGATCGTTGTTCTCGAGCGCTTGGCCCGCCTTCTCCAGCGCCACCGCCCGCGCCTCGTCCCCCGCGCCGCGCGCCGCCAAAATAGCGTTGGTGTAAAGAGGCTTGTAATCCGGGAAGCGCACAATCCCCTGCTCCAACACGTCGAGCGCCTCTTTGTGCTTGCCACGCCGGTTGAGGAGCGCCCCATAATTGGTGTAGAGCTCGGCCACGTTGGGCTCTTGGTCGAGGAGCACCCGAAAGAGCTTCTCGGCCTCTTGATAACGCCCCTTCGTCATCGCCTCGACCGCGATGTTGTTGTAAAAGAGCGCGAGCGCCGCGCCGTCTTCAATCGCGTTGTAGAGCGTGAGGCGCCAGTCGGTCACCTCCCGCGTAAAGTCCATCACCACCGCCGCCGGCCCCTGCGAGTAGCCGGCAGCCACATGAGATGAGGTAAAAAACCACCCGTCCTTCTCGTAGTAATGGCGCACCTCGCGCACGTGGACAAAATAGGCAGGCACGCCGACCGCCCGCATGATCGCCACGAAGAGGGTGGTAAAGGCCATACAGTCGGCGCGGCGCTCGCGATATGCCTCAATCGCCGTGAGCGACCGCCCGCGCGCGTAGTCGAAGCGCAGGAGCCCATTGCCCGGCACCTGCCCCTGCATGCGCAAGACCCACTGTGAGCGCCCGAGAAAATCCGCGACGTGCTTCATCTTCTCGGGGGCTTTGCCCGTGCCGAGATGCCTGGCCGCCTCGTCGACGATGTCCTGATCGAGCGCGAGCGGGTCCGAGAGCGTGATGCCCTGCGCGCGCGCCGCCGCGATGAACGACGCCGCCGTCTTGGCCTTGGGCTTGGGGTCGACCGCGCACCCCGTTAAAGCCGGCGAGGCCAGCGCCGCAAAGCAAACCGCCAGGACCCCTGCGATTGTGCTCCTCATATATGCGCCTCCTCTCGAAGGTCCATGAGAGCACAACCAATCGCCCGGTCAACCCTGTAACGAGCCTGCGAGATGGCGTACCGCCGAACGAAGCATCGTTTGGAACAATGTTACGACGCCGTCTTGGCCTCTGCGCCCCGGCCGAGCTCGGTTTGAAGCTCACGAATCAAATCTTTGGCGCGGGCCGAGATCGCGCGCGGCACCTCGACCTGAATCACCACTTGCAACGAGCCGCGGCCACGGCCGTTGACGTGCGGAGCGCCCTTGCCCTTGACCGGGATCACGTCGTTGGGCTGCGTGCCGTGCGGGACATCCACCGTCACTTTGGTGTCGTCCGGCATCACGATCTCAATCGATCCACCGAGCGCCGCGACCGAAAACGGGATCACCTCACGCACGATCAAATCCGCGCCGTCACGCTCGAACCGAGTGTCTTGGACCAAATCGATATCGACATACAGGTCGCCGGGCGGCCCGCCCTGATGCCCAGGCATCCCCTGCCCCGGCACGCGGAGCCGCTGCCCGCCGTCGACGCCGGGAGGAAACGTGACCACCACTTTGCGCGTCTTTTCGGTGGCGCCGGCGCCGTTGCATGTGGGACAAGGCGTCTTGACGACCGAGCCCTCACCACCGCACTCCGGGCACGTCTGCGTGAACATGACGAACCCGCGCGACGTGGAGACCTGCCCAACCCCATTGCAACTCCCACACGTCTTTCGCTTGGTGCCTGCCTTGGCGCCGGTCCCGCCGCAATCTTCGCATTGCGCGGGCGTGCGGAGCGAGACCTCGCGTTTGACCCCGGCGAGCGCCTCCTTGAGCGTGAGCCGCTGTTGAACGCGGATGTCCTGCCCGCGCGCCGGCCCGCGACGCCGCGGCCCACCGCCGAAACCACCGAAGAACTCGGAGAAAATGTCCTGAAAGTGAGTGAAGATGTCGCCGCTGTGCTCGGGCATCCCTTCGAGCCCGGCGTGACCGAAGCGGTCGTAACGAGCCCGCTTGTCCTCGTCCGAGAGCACCTGAAACGCTTCGGTCGCTTCCTTGAAGCGAGCCTCGGCTTGGGCGTCGCCGGGGTTGCGGTCGGGGTGATTCTTGAGAGCGGCTTGGCGGTAGGCCTTGCGAACGTCCTCGGGGGAAGCGTCTTTGGCGACGCCGAGGACCTCGTAATAATCACGCTTTTCACTCATGTTGCGGCCGCTCGCGGGGGACGAAGGACAAACCTTGGCCGCATGACGATAAGTCGGTGATCGCCCCTGTCAATCAAACGAGGGGGTCCCAACCCATCATGAGATGTTTTTAGCGGAAGAGCGCGAATTGACTATTGACCGCGGCGCTGAAATGCGGGGGTGTCCCAGTCCGAGTCGGTGGGCGGCACGAACGACGCCGAGCGCGGGGCGGGCTGCTGCGCCGCGGCGCCCGCGACGTTCGCGCGCTTCGGGATCGCGATGTCCTCGCGGAGCGCGGGGCGCTGCACGGGCGGCGTCGCGGGCACAGGACGCGCCGGGGGGGCGACGACCGCGGGCCACGCCGGGCTCGACGAGACGCGCGCGCTCACCGGCGACGACGCGGGCGCGCCGATGGACGCGGGCGGGCGCGTCGAGACCGTCGCCGCGGCGTCACGCTGCGCCTCCGCGGCGAATTCGAAGCCGGTCGCGATCACGGTGACCTTGATGGCGTCGCCGAGCGTCTCGTCGATGGTCGCGCCGAAGATGATGTTCGCGTCCTCGTGCGCCTGCTCCTGCACGAGCGTCGCGGCCTCCTCGATCTCGCGCATGCGCATGTCGGGCCCGCCGACGATGTTGATGAGCACGCCCGTCGCGCCCTCGACCGAGATGTCGTCGAGGAGCGGAGAGCTCACCGCCATCTCGGCGGCGAGGCGCGCGCGGCCTTGGCCCTTGGCGCAGCCGGTGCCCATGAGCGCGCGGCCCATGCTGCTCATCACGGTCTTCACGTCGGCGAAGTCGACGTTGACGATGCCGTTCTGCGTGATGAGGTCGCTGATGCCCTTGATGGCTTGGTAGAGCACCTCGTCCGCCTTGCGGAACGCCTCGACGAACGAGAGATCCTGATCGCCGAGCGTCAGGAGCTTCTGGTTCGGGATCGTGATGAGCGTGTCGACGTGCTCCGACAACATCGCGAGGCCGACCTCGGCCCTGCGCGCGCGCTGCTTGCCCTCGAAGAAGAAGGGCTTCGTCACGACGCCGACCGTCAGGCAACCCTCCTCACGCGCGAGCTGCGCGATGACGGGCGCCGCGCCCGTGCCGGTGCCGCCGCCCATGCCCGCGGTGATGAAGACCATGTCCGCGCCTTGGATGAGCTCCTTGATGCGCGTCACGTCCTCGAGCGCCGCCTTGCGGCCCTTCTCGGGATCCGCGCCCGCGCCGAGCCCGCGCGTCACGCTCTGGCCGATGTGCACCTTGAGCGGTGCGAGGTTCGCGCCGAGCGCCTGCGCGTCCGTGTTCACGACGAGGAACTCCACGCCCTCCAGGCCGAAGTTGATCATCGTGTTGACCGCGTTGCCACCGGAGCCGCCGCAGCCGATCACCTTGATCTTCGCGTCGTACCCGGCGCTCTCGTCCGCGAACTCGATCGAGAAAGACATGATGCTCCTCCCGGGGTTTGGGCCGCGCTCCCGCGCTCGCCCGAGGCCTCGTCGGCCTCTCATGCGCGCGCCTCATCGGCCGCGCGTTGGTCTCGCCGTCACTCCCTCGGGGGCGCCTCTTCCCCACGAGAGAGCTCAAATTTTTTGGTGCGCTCGCCGTTGTCTCGGGACGCCGCGCCCGCGCCCCTCGGAATGCTCAAACGTCCTATGGAAACGGAATCTCTAACAACTTTCTTGCGTGCCGTCAGCCTCAGAATGCAGCGCGGAGCCAGTTCCAAAACTTGCCGCGCTTCTCACGTTCAACAGGGACCTCCTCTACCTCCTTGGCCCTCTCCTTCGGGGCGCTCCTCCGCGCGTCCGGCCGCGCCGTGACGATGACCCGCTCGACGTCGCGATCGCGCGCCTCGACGAGCGCGTTCGCGCCGTATTGCACGAGCCCGACCCCGGTCGCGAACTGCGGGCCGGCGACGAGCTGCGTGATGCCGCGCACCCCGACCGGGATCCCCAGCCGGACCGGCATGCCGAGGATCTCCTCGGCGAACTCCGTCATTCCATCGAGCAGCACCGCGCCGCCCGTGAGGACCACGCCCGCCGAGAGCTGCTCGAGCATGCCCGTGTCCTCGATGCGGCGGCGGAGCACCGCGAAGATCTCCTCGACGCGCGGCTCGATGATGTCCGAGAGCACGCGGCGCGCGGCCTTGCGCGGCGAGTGACCGCCCACGCCCGGCACCTCGATCTCCTCGTCGTCGCCCACCATTCGGCCGAGAGCGCACCCGAAATTGCGTTTGATGCGCTCGGCTTCTCCCATTGGCGTGCGGAGCCCCGCCGAGACGTCCGCGGTCACGTTGTTGCCGCCGACCGGGATCACGCTCGCGTGCGCGATGCCGCCGTCGACGTAGATCAAGAGGTCGGTCGTGCCGCCGCCGATGTCGATGACCGCGACGCCGATCTCCTTCTCGTCCTCGGAGAGCACCGCCTCGGCGCTCGCGAGCGGCTCCAGGACCACGTCGGCCACGGTGAGCCCGCAGCGCTCCGCGCACCGCACCACGTTCTGCACGCACGACGTCGCCGCCGTGATGAGGTTGACCTTGGCCCCGAGGCGCACGCCGCTCATCCCGACGGGGTCGCGGATGCCGTCTTGGTTGTCGACGATGAACTCGCGCGGCAGGACGTGGAGGATCTGCCGATCCGCGTCGACCGGGATCGCGCGCGCGCCTTCGAGCACGCGCTCGACGTCGGTGCGCGTCACCTCGCCCGAGGCGATCGCCGCGACGCCGTCCGACGTCTGGCAGCGGATGTGGCTCCCGGCCACGCCCGCGTACACCGTTCGGATCTCGACGCCCGCCATGGTCTGCGCGGCCTCGATCGCCTCGGTGATCGACCGGACGGTCCAGTCGATGTTCGAGACGACGCCCTTGCGCAGACCGCGGCAAGGCACGTTCCCCACCCCGAGGATCGTGATGCCGTCGGCGTCGACCTCGCCCACCACGGCGCACACCTTCGTCGTGCCGATGTCCAGCCCGACGACGATCTCCGAGGTCTCGATGCGGCTCTTCATGGGTCGTTTCCAGCTCCGCGCCCAACGCCGCGAGCGGCCCGATCAGCGGGCCTCTGCGTCGAAGGCGGGCCGACGGTGCCACGCTCGCCGGAGCACGGCCAAGTTTTGAGGTCAGCGCGCGTCATCGCATCCTCACGACGACGCGCTCGGGGTGCGTGTCGTTGTCGAGGAAGACCACCGACGCGTTCGCGCGGCGCTTCGACACCTCGCTCAAGACGCGCGCGCTCTCCGCGATTTTGTCGCGGTACGGCGGCCTCCCCAAGACGAGCTGGATGGCCTCGCGGCCGATGGTGACGATCATCGATCCGTCGCGCTCCAGCGCGATCTCTTGGATGGGCCAGCGCTTGCCGACGCCGCTCCGATCGATCTCGGCCGCGACGTCGATCGCGCGCTTCGCGGCGAGCACCACGCCCGCGCGATCGCCCGCGACCTGCTGCGCCGAGATCCCCGTGATGACCGGCAGATCCGAGGGATCGCCGTCGCCGAGCTTCTTGAAGAGATCGCCCTCGCGCGTGACGAGGTAGAGCTCGCCGGCCACGGAGGCGAGCGCCGCGGCCTCGCGCTCGATCACCACGACCGAGACCGTCGACGGCAGCTTGCGCGTCACCGTCGCGCGCTCGATCCAAGGGTCTTGCCCGATCTTCGCGCCCGCCGCGGTGAGGTCGAGCGCGAAGATGTTCTTGCCCGGCGTGACGCCGCCCGCGCGCGCGACCTCGTCCGCGGTGCGACGGCGGACGCCGTCGACGAGCACCGTGCGCACCGAAAATCGAGGGCTCGTGCGCAGGTAATGGCGCGCGCCCCACGCGACCGCGAGCGACGCGCTCACCACCACGGCCGCGCCGAGCACGACCTTCGCGCCGCGGCCCACCGCGCCGAGCTTGCCCGCGAACATCGAGGGCTTCGGCGGGCGCACCGTGGTGGTCGCGGGGCCGGGGAGCGGAGAGTCATCGGTCGAAATAGGGTCGGGCGGCGCGTCGATCGTCGCGCTCGATCGCGCAGCGACGCGCTTGTTCGCGGGAGGCGGCGACGATCGGCTCACGGCGCCTTGCCCTCCTCGCCGGGCTGCTTCGGCGACGATCCCTTTTCGAGCAGCGCCTTGAGCCCGCGCACCGACGCGTTCACGTCGCCCGCGCCGAGCGCGATGACGACGTCGCCCGGGCGCACGACGCGCGCGAGCACCTCGGGCAGCGCGGCCTTGTTCTGCACGTACGTCGCGTCGTGGTGGCCGTGCTCGCGGATCGATTGCACGAGCTTGTCGGCGCTGACGCCCGGGATCGGCGCCTCGCCGGCCGCGTAAATGTCGGTGACGAAGAGCACGTCCGCTTGGTTGAACGCGCGCGTGAAGTCGTCGAACAAGTCGCGCGTGCGCGTGTAGCGGTGCGGCTGGAACGCGACGACGATGCGGTGCCCGTCGCCGGGGAACGCGCGCTGCGCGGCCTCGATCGTCGCGCGGATCTCGGCCGGGTGATGGCCGTAGTCGTCGACGAGCGTCACGCCGTCGACCTGCCCGACGATCGTGAAGCGCCTCGAAACACCGCCGAACGTCGCGAGCGCCTGCTTGGTCACGTCGAGCGGGACCTCGAGCTCGTCGGCGACCGCGATGGTCGCGAGGCAGTTCAAGACGTTGTGCGCGCCGGGCATCTTCACCGTGAAGCCGCCGAGCGGAGCGCCGCGGCGGTACGCGTGGAAGCTCGTCTCCAGGCCGCGGAACTGGATGCCGCGCGCGGAGTAGTCCGACTGCGGCGAGATCCCGTACGTCACGTGGCGACGCGGGACGAGCGGCAAAATGTCTTGAACGTGCGGGTGATCGAGGCACAAAACCGCGAGCCCGTAGAACGGCACGCGCGCGGCGAACTCGATGAACGCGTCCTTGATTTTGTCGTGCGTGCCGTAGTGATCGAGGTGCTCGGGGTCGATGTTGGTGACGACCGCGATCGTGGGCGTGAGCCGGAGGAACGAGCCGTCGCTCTCGTCGGCCTCGGCCACGAGCAGATCGCCCGCGCCGAGCCGCGCGTTCGATCCGAGCGCCGCCATCTTGCCGCCGACGACGACCGTCGGATCGAGCCCCGCGGCGCGCAGCACCGTCGCGATGAGCGACGTGGTCGTGGTCTTGCCGTGCGAGCCCGCGATCGCGACGCCGTACTTGACGCGCATCAGCTCGGC
>CAYTJL010000352.1:0-8282 GCA_964437785.1 uncultured Polyangiaceae bacterium | reverse complement strand
CCGCTCACCGCATGAGCGGGAGCGCGTGCCGCGTGACGATGGGGGTTTTGTCCGCGTAGTTGGCGGGGATCTCGAGCACATACAGATACCCGTCGGGAGCGATGGTGACGCGCGCTGCGTAGGTGGTTGTTTGAAAGGGCTCCGAGACCCCGGCCGCGTCATAACGAACGATGGTGAGGTCGCGCCGCGCCACGTACACCGAACCATCGAAGAAGTCGCGGACCATGCCGGTGACGGGGCTGTCCGACGTGGCCCACACCGCCGACGTCGCGTCCGTGATGCGCAGCGCGCGGATCTCGCCATTTTCGAGCGCGACCAGCATGGTGATGGCGTCGAACGGCGTCGACGCGTGGACGCGCGCGGGGAAGTTGGTGACGAGCGTTTGGGCGTTGGTCGCGAGATCGAGCTTGTAATAATCACCGTTCGTATCGATGTTACCCACGTAAAGAACGCGGTCCGTCCCATACGAGAGGCCCGCGGGCCCCGTGTCGATGGCCGGGCCGCCGAAGGGGCCATTGCCCGTCGTGAACGTCTGTGAGGGGATGACCAGCGGGAGCATGCTCGTCATCGGATCGAAGCGCGCGACGCCCTGGGGCGTGGTCTGGAGCATACAACCACATTGCGCACAACAGATGTACGTGGCCGCGACGTCGAGGTCCTTGGGCGGCTCGGGCGGGAGCGGCGGAGGAGGCCAATCGCCGGACTTAGGAACGGTGATTTGCTGGAGCACGCTCACCTCACCCATGTTGAGGTTCGTGACCCCTTGATAGCTCGACGGCATCCCCATAGGGCTCATCGAACGGAGGTAATCCGGCCCTGAGATGAGCGTCACGCCCCACGCGGTGCAGTCGGGCGAGAACTCGAGATCCACGAGGCCATGACGGAACAGCGGATCGTGGAGGCTCCCTGCCTCGCCGCCCGCGGGGGTGCCGAGCGGCGCAGGCGAGCAGCCGATGGCGCGATCACACGCGCAGCCCTCGCCCCAACACGTGTCCCCCTCGCAGAGCACCGCCGAGCAGGGCACGCGGGGATAACACTTGTCGTTGCCGGCGCAGGCCGAGCCGGGCCCGCAAACGCGGCTCCCGCATGTCTCGGGCAGAGACGTGGTGACGCACGGGGACGCAGGATCGACACACTCTCCTGGGCTCGCCGCAGAGACGTCGCACACCTTGCCTGCCGCGCACGGGTTCGCGCCGGGACGCCTGCAATCCACGACGCAGGAGCCGCCCAAACACACCTCGCCCGGGCCCGGGCAACCGAGCGTGACGCACGTGGGCGCGCCCCCGCCTCCCCCGCCCCCCGAGCTCGACGACGAGCTCGACGACGAAGCGCTCGTCCCCGCCGTGCCTCCACAGCTCGCCGAAGACGCCGCGCCGAGCGCGAAGAGGATGCCCACCATCGCAACGCCGATGTGCTTCATGCTCGGAGGATAATCGAGGTCGAGGGGCCGAATCGACGAAATTCGTTTATTTGGCGACCTTCATCAGGTTGCCGCCGCCGTAATAGTTGCTCCAATACACGTTGGTCGCGTCGAGCGTGACCGCATAAGGCTGGAGCAGGTTCTTGGCGAGCAGCTCGGGCGTGCCGCCCGCTTTGGGCATCCGCGCGATGGTGCCCATCCCCATGAACGTCGCAAAATAAACGTGCGTCGTGTCCACCGCGACGCCCGCCGGGCCGAGCAGCCCGGACGCGAGGGTCACCGGCATTCCCCCTCCCGCCTTGGCCACCTTCATCAACGTGTCGCTCGCCCCGTTGGTCCAAAACACGTCGGTGTCGTCCACCGCGACGAAGAACGGTTGCAATTGACCCATGGCGAGCGTCACGCCCATGCCACCTGCCTTGGGCGCCTTGCGCACGGTGCCGCCCGCGAGGTTCACCCAATAGACGTCGGTCGCGTCGATGGCCACCGTGGCAGGGCTCTGCTCGCCCATCGAGACCGTCGTCACCATGCCTCCCGCCTTAGGCACCTTCACCACCGCTCCGCCGCCCGCGAGCGAGAAGTACACGTCGGTCGCGTCGACCGCGATGCCGAGCGGCGCGGGCTGCGCCGTGGCGAGCGGGGTTGGATTGGTGCCATCCTTGTTGGCCTTCATCACCCTGCCTGCGCCGGTCTCGGTCCAATACACCGACGTGCCGTCCACCGCGACGAACGCAGGGTTGTTTTGCATCTTCGCGATCTCGACGGGCATCCCGGGCGTGAGCGGCGCCTTCATCACCGTCGCGTCCAAATAAAAGTTCGCCCAATAGATGTCCGTCGCGTCCACCGCGATGCCGCGCGGGCCGGCCTGGTTGCCCGCGAGCACGATGGGATCGCAGATGCCCTCTTTGCACGAGGTGGAGCCGCAGTCGTGCCCGCACGCGCCGCAGTTCTTTGCGTCGTTGAGCGGATCGGTGCACGAGGCGCCGCACGCGGTGAGCCCGCCCGGGCACGAGCACATCCCCGCCGAACAAGACGCCTCGGGCGCGCAGGGGCTATTGCACGCGCCGCAATGCGCGCTGTCAGCGGTCGTGTCCACGCAGCCGCCCGCGCAGCACGACTCCGATGCTCCACACGCCTTGCCGCAAATCCCGCAGTTGGCCTCATCGGTGCTGATATCGACGCACGCGCCGTCGCACGCGGTGAACCCCGTCGCGCAGCTCCCGCCGTCCCCTCCCCCGCCGCTCCCGCCGCCGCTCCCGCCCGTTCCGCCCCCGCCGCAGGCGGGCATCAACGCGAGCGACGTGAGCCCCACGAAGCCCAGAGAGACGAAGAGGGTCAAAGCTTTATGGTTCATCGCGCGCTCCCTACGTTATGGAACGGCCACGATAACGAACCTCACATCGCTTGTCTATCAATCCTCATCCAAGGACGCGGATTTTACGGGATCCCTCCTCCTCGCCCAGAGGAGCGGAGAGCGCGCCGATGATGGCCGCGCGCGCGGCGCCGCCGCTCGTGAGCCGCTCGACCGCGGCCGCGGCGTTCGCCTCGGGCAAACAAAGGAGCAGACCCCCCGACGTCTGCGCGTCGGCGAGGACGAGGCGCATCGCGGGCGAGACCGCATCCTCGAACGAGGTGACCTGGCTCGCGTGCGCGAGGTTGCGCTTGCTGCCGCCGGGGACGAGCCCCTCGTCGATGAGCGCGAGGACGCCGTCGAGCAAGGGCACAGCGCGGCTGTCGAGGGTGGCATTCAGATTCGATGTCTCCACGATGTTGCGGAGATGGCCGAGCAGGCCAAAGCCCGTCACGTCGGTGCACGAGGTGGCCCCGAGCGCGAGCCCCACCTCGGCGGCGACGTCGTTGAGCATGGTCATTTGCGCGATCGCCTCGCGGACGAGCCCTTCGGGCGCGCGGCCCGCGCGGACGGCCTGACCCATGATGCCGGTGCCAAGGGCCTTGGTGAGGATTAACGCTTGTCCCGCCTCGGCGCTCCGGTGCGACCAGACGCGCGATGGATCGACGCTGCCCACGACCGCGAGCCCCGCTTTGGGCTCGGTGTCCGCGATGGTGTGGCCACCGACGATGGAGCAGCGCGCGCGCGCCGCCGTCTCCTGCATCCCGAGCGCGATCTCGCGCAGCACCGAGAGAGGGAGCTTGTCGGTGGGCAGACCGATGAACGAGAGCGCCACCTCGGGCCTGCCGCCCATCGCGTACACGTCGCTCACCGCGTTGGCCGCCGCGATCGCCCCAAAGACCCTTGGATCGTCGACGATCGGCGTAATCACATCGATGGTGAGCACCATCGATCGCAACGCCCCCTCGGGGCGCACCACGGCCGCGTCGTCGAGCGGGCCCGGGCGGCCGTCGACCCATGGATGGGAGAAGACAGGGATGTTACTCAGAACCTGGACCAGGCTCTCGGCGGGGACCTTCCGCGCTCACCCACCTCCTTGTACGAGGGTCGTCAGCCGGGGGGTGTCGTTGGCAGCGTCGCTCATGCCGGCGTTATGCCGGATTTACGCGCGATTGCCAAGCGATTATCGCATGACCAGATAGCGCGTGAGGGGGTTTTCGCGCCGCCAGATCACGTAATCCATACAGTAATGATGGATGTTCACGAACGTGTAAATCGCGGCGGCGTACGGCGTCGCGCCGAGGGACGAGAAGCGATCGCCCGCGGGGATGAGGCCGTCGTCGAGCGCCCAAGGCCCCACGTGAAAGAAGAGCCAGCCGAGCCCGAGCGCGGAGGCGACGAGGATGCCGAGCCGCACGCGCGCGGACCTCTCGAACCACGGCGCGCGCTCGCGCTCCTTCGCCTCGTTGCGCGAGATGAGCCCCACGAAGTAGAGATATTGAATCGAGTGGAGCGCGGGGATCATGTAACGAACGAGCGGATCCGAGCCCGAATAGATGAGCCACGACCACACGCTCACGAGCAGCGCGAAGAGCGGAGTCACGATGGGGAAGCGGCGCTCGCGGCGCCATTTGAGCACGAGCGCCACGAAGAGCGCGACGCCCGACGCATAGAGCACGCCTTGCGCGCCCCGTTCGAGCCAGCGCGGGTGAGCGATGCCCATGTAAATGACGCCGCGCTCTTCGAGCTCGAAGCCGGGGCCCGCCGGGTTGGCCCACGAGAAGGCCCATCCCGCGAACGCGTGCACCAAAATGATGATGCGCTCGGCCTTCGTGTAGCTCACCCCGCGGCGCGCGGAGAGCACCATCATGACGCCAAAGCCTTGTTTGACGTAGTGCCAGCCCACGAGGAAATACATGAGCTTGAACATCCACCCGAGCGTGGACGCGGACCGCATCGCGAGCCCGACGAACGCCCACGCGAAGAGCGCGAGCGGCACGATGAAGCCCATGAGCACGTAACGGACGCGCTGTCCGGGCGAGAAGGCGGCGCCGAACGCGCGCGCCCGCGCGTCGCGATAGAAGAGCACGTAGGTGACGGCGAAGTGCGGATCGTTGATGACGTACGCCGCGTAAAAGAAGGCGAAGCTCACCGCGAGCTCGCTCGCTTCGAGCCCGAAGCGGCGCTGGAGGATCCACGAGATCACGAACAGGAACGGGGTGAGCCCGCCGACGATCAAGAACTCGGCGATGGACCGCGCCCACCCGCGCCACCGCGGCGGCGTGGTGGTCGTCGTGGGGAGGTTGGCCGGAAGGCTCGTTGCGGAGGCGCTCACGCCGCGGAGCGTAGAAGGTTCGAGGGCGGGATACAACCCCTCGGTTAGACGCGCCACCACCCTTTGGAGCGGGTGCGCCTCGAAGGCTCGGGGCGCGGCGCATAATGAGGCTCGGTGGGCCGGCGGGTTTGACCGCCCGTAACGAGGCTCCCGACGTAGTCGGCGTCGGCATACACGCGCTCGATCTGCGCGGCGATCGAGGCGACGTCGCCTTCGGTCAAACGGCCGTCGCTGGTCGCCTTGTAGAATTGGACCGTGACGCGCACGGGGAAGCGGGCGTCGCGCTCGATGGCGTAATTGGCGATCTCGGTGAACGGCCCCTCTTCTTCTCCATGGCCGATCACGGCCTCTTCGAGCTCCATCTTGATGGAGGCGCGGCAAGGCGTGGCGGCGCACGGCGCCGCGAACGACGAGAGCCCGAAGAAGATGGGCGGCTCAGGCGCGATTTGGACGAGCGGCACTTGGATCACGAGGACCATGTTGAGGCCGCGGGCGCTCGCCTCTTCCACGCTCGTCACCGCGTCGGTCTCGTCGCCGCCGCCCGCGACGAAGTCGCTCACGCGCGTGCCGGTGAAGGGGCAGCGCTCGCCGCTCGCGTTGAAGAACAGCTTTTGGCCCCAGCCCGCGGCGGAGCGGTGACGTGCGTTGTCGAGCACGGCGGCGCTCGTCCCCTCGCGCGAGGCCACGATCGAGAGCACCGCGGGTGATCCTTCGCGCGATTGATAGTTGAAGAGCGCGGGGTGAAACGACACCTCGCCGCCCGGGGGGACGGGGAGCAAGCACGCTTGAGCGCTCACGAGCACGTGTGTGTCGTCGGGCGCGAGGAGGGATGTGCCGTGTCCGGCCCACGACCAAGGCTCCGTCAAATAGCGGCGCAGGTCGCCCAGATAGTCGCGGAGCGAGACGCGGCGGCGCGCGTCGCCGCGCTCGTTGCCGGTGGTGAGCGCGAGGTCATCCATGCGCAGATCAGCGGACAGATCGCGGAAGTTGGGATACCGGATCACAGGCAGGCAGGTGCCTTGCGCGCGACGTCCGCCGTGCTCGACCTGAATGGTCATGTCGCTGATGTTGGGGCCCCAGCAAGAGCCTTTGGTGCGGGCCGTGTCCTCCCACATCACGTTGACGATGTCGAGGCCGTGGCGGCCTGCGAGCGCCTTGGCGTTCCGGTCGTGCACCATGGCGGAGGTCCTCCGAATGGCCTCCTCGTACGCCGCTTGTTCGCCGCTCGTCCCGCGCTTGTTCTCGCCGCCGAAGATTTTGTTCCAGAGAGAAGCCACGATCCACCTTCCTCTGCGGCTCGTTTCGCCGCGTGGTACGGGCTCAACGGCGAGGGGGCGGCGCTCGTGACAAAGAAAATGCGCGGCCCCTCTTTTCGGCGCTCGGGCCCCGGTGGTAGCGTCGGCCCGAGGTCCATGGACATCCCTTACGGTCGCTCCAACTTCGAGGACATCCGGCGGAGGGGCTCGTTTTACGCCGACAAAACGGTGTTTTTGCCCGCGCTGGAGTCCGGCCTCACCGGCTACCCCATCTTCCTCCGCCCCCGGCGCTTCGGCAAATCGACGCTGGTGAGCATGCTGGAGCACTACTACGACGTCGCCAAGAGAGACCGCTTCGACGAGCTCTTCAAGGGCCTTTGGATCCACGAGCACCCCACCGCCGAGCGCAACGGCTATCTGGTCCTCACGCTGGATTTTTCGGCCGTCGCGACCGACGGCGGCCCCGACGAGCTGCGCGCGTCGTTCTTCGCGCTGGTGCACGTAGGTATCGATACCTTCCTCGCGCGCTATCGCGAGCTGAGCCCGGAGCTCGCCGAGCTTGGGGCGAAGCTCTCGACCTACAAAGACTCTGCAGCGCTCATCAGCGCCTTGATGTCGCTCCTGCCCAAGACAGGGCACAAGCTTTATTTGCTGATCGACGAATACGATCACTTCGCCAATCGCCTCCTCGCGGGCGGCGCGCAGAGCGTCTATGAGGCCGTCGTCCAAAAGACCGGCTTCGTTCGGACGTTCTTCGCGGCGCTCAAGGTCGGCACGCGGACGGGCGCCGTGGGCCGCGTCTTCATCACTGGGGTCTCGCCGATCATGCTCGATGATCTCTCGAGCGGCTTCAACATCGCCACCAACATCTCGACGAGCCTTCGCTTCAACACGCTCGCGGGCTTGACCCGCGCCGACACCGAGCGCGCGGTGGATCTCCTGCTCTCGTCGTATCCCCAGCTCGCGGCCCTCCCCGAGATCAAGGATCGTGCGGCGCTCTTCGCCACGCTGGAGCGGTATTACAACGGATATCGCTTCTGCCCCGAGGCGAGCGAGCGCGTTTATAACCCCGACATGGTGCTGTACTTTTTGCGGGAGCTCGCCGAGCGGGGGCAATTGCCGCGCACGATGCTCGACATCAACGTGCGAACCGAATATCGCCATCTCCACACCCTCGGGGCGCTCGCCGGGACGGGCGCGGCGGAGCGGCGCGCGCTGCTCTCGACCATCGTGAGCGAGGGCCATATTCGGAGCGAGCTCGTCGACCAATTCGGCATCTCGTCGCTCGCGTCCCGCTCTTCGTTCTTGTCGCTCCTCTATTACCTCGGGATGCTCACGCTCGGCACGGCGGCGCGCGACACCATCGGCTATTCGCTCGAGATCCCGAACCGCGTGATCCGCGAGCTTCAATGGGAGCACCTCGCCTTGACGCTCCGGGACGAGGCCAAGGTCACGTTGAACGTCGATGCGCTGCAAGACGCGCTCTCGGCGATGGCCGTTCGGGGCGACATCGAGCCTTTTCTCGCGCTCTTCCACACGCATGTGCTGAAGGTCATCAGCAACCGGGACACGCGCGGGCTCGACGAGAAGACCCTCAAGCTGCTCTTGATGACGTACGCGTCGCTCGGGCGCGCGTTTTATCCGCTCAGCGAAGCGGAGTTTGCGCAGGGCTACGGCGACCTCTTCTTGGGCGCCTCGCGGGACGTCGCGGGCGCCAATTTCTCGTGGCTCTTGGAGCTCAAATACGTCAAGGCCGGCGCCAAGCCCGCGCACATCGAGGCTGCCTTCGCCGAGGCCAAAGCGCAGGTCGAGCGGTACGCCGCCGACCCAACCCTGCTCCCTATGTTGCTCGGCGACCGGCAGCTCAAGGCCGGAATGCTCGTCTTCGTGGGCGCAAAGAAGGTGCTCTTCCGTCCTTGG
>CAYTJL010000351.1:0-8345 GCA_964437785.1 uncultured Polyangiaceae bacterium | reverse complement strand
GCGACATCCACATCCACATCCCCGCCGGCGCGATGCCGAAGGACGGCCCGAGCGCGGGCGTCACGATGTTCACCGCGCTCGTGTCGCTGCTCAGCGGCGTGAAGGTCCGCCACGACGTCGCGATGACGGGCGAGATCACGCTGCGCGGTCGCGTGCTGCCGATCGGCGGCCTCAAAGAGAAGGTGCTCGCGGCGCACCGCGCGGGCATCAAGCGCATCGTCGTGCCGGAGCGTAACCGCGCCGATCTCGAAGAGGTGCCCAAGGAGGTCGTCGACGAGCTTCAGTTCTTCTTCGTGAGCCGCATGGAGCAGGTGCTCGAAGCGGCGCTCGAGCACATGCCCGAGCCGCTCCCGCCCGAAGAGGCGAACAAAGAGCCCGAGAAGAAGGACGACAAGAAGGAGCCCGAGAAGGCTTCGGTCAACTAAGAACCTGTGGTAAGCCGGGGGCGCCGTGGCCGCCCCCGCGCGCAGAAAAATCCTCATCATCGAAGACGAGCCGCACATCGTGCTCGGCCTCACCGACGCCCTCGAATTCGAGGGCTTCGACGTCGTCTCCACGAACAAAGGCAAAGACGGCGAGCGCGCCGCGCGGCAAGACAAGCCCGACGCGATCCTCCTCGACCTGATGCTGCCCGACACCAACGGCTTCAAGGTGTGCGAGGAGATCCGCCGCTTCGATCCGTTCGTGCCCATCTTGATGCTCACCGCGCGGAGCCAAGAGGCCGACAAGATCCGCGGGCTCGACGCGGGCGCGGATGACTACGTCACCAAGCCCTTCAGCGTGGGCGAGCTCGTCGCGCGCCTCCGCGCTTTGTTCCGCCGCGCCGCGCGCCCCAACGAGGCCGCGGCCGACGTCTTCACCATCGCCGACGTCACGGTGAACCTCGCCGCGCACACGTTGAGCCGAGGATCCAAGTCCGAGCAGATCTCGTTCTACGAGGTCGAGCTGCTCCGCCTCCTGCACGAGCGCGCGGGCCAGCCCGTCTCGCGCGAGGAGATCCTCCAGAAGATTTGGGGGATCGAGGCCGGCCCGTCGAACCGCACCGTCGACAACTTCATCGTCAAGCTGCGCAAGAAGATCGAGCGCGCGCCCGACAAACCCGAGCACATCCTCACGGTGTACGGCTTCGGCTACAAGCTTGTGATTTGACCCCGCTCGCGCGCAGGGATACCCGGCGTGCGATGTCGCTCCGATCGATCTCCCTCGCCGCGCTCGTCCCCTCCGCGCTCGCGTGCGCCGTCGCCGTCGCGTGTGATCCGCCGCCGCCCGAGGTGCCCGAGCAGCCGCCGGCCCCCACCGTGACGGCGAGCGCCTCCGCGAGCGCGCCGCCCACGCCCGCGGCGCGCGTGAACAAAGTCGAGCTCGCGAGCGTGGGCCTCGACGCGTCCGCGATGGACAAGAGCGTCGACCCCTGCGCCGACTTTTATCAGTTCGCGTGCGGCGGCTGGCTCGCGCGCGCCGAGATCCCCAAGGACAGGCCGATCACGAGCCGATCGTTCATCGCGATCGCCGATCGCAACGAGGAGGCGCTCCACAAGATCCTCGAAGACGCGCGGCAGAGCCCCGGCGACGATCCCGTCAAGAAGAAGCTCGGCGCGTTCTACGGCGCGTGCATGGACGAGGCCGCGATCGAGAAGGAGAAGCAGAGGGGCGTCGATCCGCTCGTCCGCGCGGTGAAGAAGGTCGCGAACAAGAAGACGTTGATGGCGGCGCTCACGCTGCTCCACAAGCACAAAATCTGGGCGTTCTTCGACGTCTCCGACGAGCAGGATTTCAAGGACGCGACCAAGGTCATCGGCAACCTCGATCAGAACGGGCTCGGCCTCCCCGACCGCGACCACTACACGCGCGAGGACGACAAATCGAAGAAGCTCCGCGAGACGTACGTCGATCACGTCGAGAAGATGCTCGCCCTCGCGGGCCTCTCGGCCAAGGACGCGAAGAGCGGCGCCGAGGACGTGATGCGCATCGAGACCGCGCTCGCCAAGGTCTCGAAGTCGCGCGTCGAGCGGCGCGACCCGGCCAGCATGTACAACAAGATCGATCGGGAGGGCGTCGCCAAGAGCGCGCCCGCGATCGACTGGGACGCGTACTTCGAGGGCATCGGCTTCCCCGGCGTGCGCGCGATCAACGTGACGAGCGTCCCGTTCTTCGAGGGCTTGAACAAGATCCTCGACGACGAGAGGCCCAAGGCCCTCAAGGCGTACCTCCTCTGGCACGTGGTCCGATCGAGCGCGAGCCTGTTGCCGAAGGCGTTCGGCGACGAGAGCTTCCGCATGGAGGCGGCGATCACCGGACAGAAGGAGCAGCGCGCGCGGTGGAAGCGCTGCGTGTCCGCGACCGACGCCGCGCTCGGCGAGCTGCTCGCGCAGCCCTTCGTCGCGGCGCACTTCTCGCCCGCTTCGAAGGAGGCCACCACGCGCTACATCACCGAGGTGAGCCGCGCGTTCGCGGACGAGGTGAAGGCCCTCGGGTGGATGGAGCCCGCGACCAAAGAGAAGGCGCTCGCGAAGCTCGCGTCGATGGCTTACCTCATCGGCTACCCGAACACGTGGCGCAGCTACGACTTCGCCGTGAACGAGCGGCGATGGGCCGAGAGCGCGCTCGCGTCGCGCGCGTTCGACCTCGCGTACAAGCTCGGCCGCATCGGCAAGACCGTCGATCGCGAGCGGTGGGGCATGACCCCGCCGACGGTGAACGCGTACTACCGCGCGTCGCTCAACCACATGGTCTTCCCCGCGGGCATCCTCCAGCCGCCGTTCTTCGACGTGAAATCGCACGTGCCCGTGAACCTCGGCGCGATGGGCATGGTCGTGGGCCACGAGCTGACGCACGGCTTCGACGACAAGGGCTCGCAGTTCGACGCGCGCGGCAACCTCGAAAATTGGTGGACCACCGACGACAAAAAGCGCTTCGGCGAGCGCACCGACTGCATCAAGAACCAGTACGCGGCGTACGAGGTTTTGCCGGGCGTCAAGATCGACGGCAAGCTCACGCTCGGCGAGAACATCGCGGACAACGCGGGCGTGATGCTCGCCTTCCGCGCGTACCGCGCGATGCGCAGCGGCGCCGCCGAGGTGCTCGAGGCCGGCGGCTACAACGAGGACCAACAGTTCTTCTTGAGCGTGGGCCAGGTGTGGTGCTCGAAGATGACCGACGACTACGCGCGCCTCCGCGCGCAGAACGACACGCACTCGCACCCGCGGTATCGCGTCAACGGATCGCTCTCGAATTTCCCTGCGTTCGCCGAGGCCTTCGCGTGCAAGCCCGGCGCGCCGATGGTGCGGCAGAGCGCTTGCGCGGTGTGGTGAGTGACCGAGATCGCGCTCATCGTCGCGGCCTCGATCGTCGGCCTCCTCGCGTCGGGCTACCTCGGCCGCTGGGTCGTCGCGCGCCCGATCGAGGACCCGGACGTCGCGGTCGTGGCGGGGAGGATCCGCGCGGTCGCGGACGGTTTTTACCGGCGATGGAGCGGCGTCTCGAGCGCGCTCGCGGCGGCGTGCGGCGGCGCGATCTTCCTCGCGTACGGCCTGTTGCGGCGCGCGGGTGACGCGTACCCCGCGCCCGCGCTCGAGCTCGGCGTGTGGCTCACGACGTCGTTCGCGGCGGGCGCGGCGAGCGCCATCGCCGCGGGCAAGGTCACGACGTGGGTCTGCACGCGGACGGCGTCGCGCGCCGCGCTCGCCGCGCGCAGCTCCGCCGATCACGCGCTGCGCGTGGGGATCCGCGGCGGCGCGGCGTCGGCGCTGTTCCTCTCGGCGATGAGCCTGCTCGGCCCGACCGTGTTCTACGCCGCGGTCTTCGCGTACAAGAGCAAGCTCTTCGCCGAGCCCGCGGCCGCGCTCGCGATCGCCCCCGCGATCCCGCAGATGATCATGGGCTACGCGTTCGGCGCCGCGTTCGTCGGCCTGCTCGCGGAGCTCGGCGGGGGCACGTTCGGCAAGGCCGCGGACCTCGGCGCGGACACCGCCGCGCGCGAGGAGGGGCTCGGGGAGGACGACCCCGCGAACCCCGCGGCGATCCCCGATCTCGCGGGCGACGCCGCGGGCGACGCGGCCGGCAGGAGCGCGGGCGTGCTCGCGTCGACCACCGCCGAGAACCTCGGCGCGATGCTCCTCGGCGCGATGGTGTACCGCGACAACCCCTCGATCACGAGCGCGATCGCGGTGACGCTCTTCCCGCTCGTCACGCGATCGTTCGGCGTCGCGGCCGCGATCTTCGGCGTGATGGTGGTGCGCACCGACGACCGCGAAGATCCGCTCAACGCGATCGCGCGCGGCCTCTACGTGACCGCGGTCCTGCACTTCGTCGCGATGGTGGGCGCGGCCAAGTGGCTGCTCGGCGATCACTGGCTGCTCTTGTCGGGCGCGGGCGCGCTCGGCGTCGCGACGACGATCGGCCTCTTTTATCTTTCGCAATATTCGGTCGAGCCGAGGCACAGGCCCGTGCGCGAGCTCGCCGACGCGTCGCGCGCGGGGCCCGCGCTCACGCTGCTCTACGGGCTCACCGCGGGCATCGAGAGCGCGGTCGTCGCGATCGCGATCACCGCGTCGTCGGCCGCGTGCGCGTACGCGCTCGGCGCGCGCACGCACCTCACGCACGGCGGGCTCTACGGCCTCGCGATCGCGGCGATGGGCATGCTCGGATCGTCGGGGTACGTGCTCGGCGCGGACGCGTTCGGCGCGATCGCCGACATCGCGCGCGGCGTGGTGGAGATGACGATCGGGCGCGAGCGGCCCGACGTGCGCGGGCGCGCGGTCATGCTCGACGCCGTCGGCAACACGGCCAAGGCCTTCACCAAGGTGTACGTCGCGTCGGTCGCGGCGGTGGCGGCGCCGCTGCTCGTCGCGGCGTTCGTCGACGAGTCGCGCCGCAGGGCCGCGATGGCCGCCGGCAAGGGCCCGGGCGCCTTCGCGTCACAGCCGCTCGTCCTCCGGCTCGACAGCCCCGAGGTGCTGCTCGGCGTGCTCATGGGGCTCTTGCTCGTCGCGTGGATCGGCGCGCGCTGCCTCAAGGGGGTGGTGCGCACGTCGCGGAGGATCCTCGACGAGGCGAGGAGGCAGCTCCGCGGCCGCCCGCTCGGGTCGCGAAGCGATGCCCCTGGCTTGGCGCGCGCGGGCTCGAACGCGCTGCCGGACTACGAGGCCTGCGTCGAGGTGGCGGCGCGCGCGGCGCTCCGGCAGATGATCGCGCCCGCGGTCGCGGCGACGGCAACGCCGGTCGCCTTCGGACTGGGCTTGCGCTTCGCGAGGACGCACGATAATCCTCTCGCCGTAACCGATTCGGTCGCGGCCCTGATCACGGCCGGGACGATCGCCGGGGTCTTGGGATCCCTCCTGCTCGGCAACGCAGGGGGCGCCTGGGACAACGCGAAGAAGTACATCGCGACCGGCGCTCACGGTGGGCGGTATCTCGTCGACGAGTCCGGCGCGCGCGTGGACAACCCGACGTACGGTGCAGCTCAAGTGGGGGACGCGGTGGGCGACCCGCTCAAAGACGTCGCCGCGCCCGTGATCCATGTCCTCGCGAAGCTCTTGCCGCTCGTAGCGCTTGTCTTTTTGCCCTTCTTCTCGTGACCCGAAGGGCCCCTCAATCACAGGCCGCGTGCGATCGTCCGCGGCCTTGATCGAAGCCCGAAGAGAGCCTGCACGTGCCTGCCATCTCCGACGCTTTGTCCACATTGAGCGATCGCGGCCTGCGCCGTCTGCTCGGCGCCCGCACCTTCCTCCGAGGCCTCGAGTACTTCCGGCGCAAGGTCGTCGAGGAGATCCAGGTCGGCGAAGCGAGCGCGTCCGGCGTCGTGCGCGCGGTCGACTCGGAGCCGTTCGGCGTGAGCGTCGAGCTCACCCCCGACGGCATCAAGTCGCAGTGCTCGTGCCCCGCGTTCATCAAGGCGAACCAGCACTGCAAGCACGTCGCCGCGCTGCTCATCAGCGTGCGCGATCAAGCGCGCGGCGCGCAGCCGAGGCGCGAGCCGCCCGCCATGCCGCAGCTCGCGCCGCCTCCTCCCACCGCGCACGCGGGCGGGGCCGACGCGCTCAAGCGCGTGCGTCGCCGAGGGATGCGCGGCCGCGGTGACGGGATGGCGCCGCCGATCGGGGGCGTGCCGCCGATGGGCGTCGCGTCGATGGGGCCCCCGGGATCGACGGTGATCGCGGCGCCGCAGGCGGACGCGACCGCACGTCAAACGGGCATCGGCGCGTGGCTCCCGCCCGACGGCGTGACCGGCGCGAGGCGCGTCGAGTTTCGTCTCCACGCGCGGCAAGGCGCGATCACGATCACGGTGCTCGACGCGGAGGCGCGCGTGCCGATCCTCCCGTCGACCGCGCTCGCGTGGCAGTCGCTCTACCCGACGCCCGATCGCGACGCGCTCCGGCTGCTCGCGCGCTTCGAGAGCGGCAACCCGCGGCACCCCGCGGTCGACGTGCGCGGCGAGGACGTGGCCGAGCTGCTCCCGCTGCTCGAAGGCCAGAAGGTGCTCTTGGAGCCCGCGCTCATGCAGCTCCGCTTTTCGGAGGACGTCCTGCGCCCGCGCTTCGATCTCGAGATCGTCGGCGGTGACACGATCATCGTGAAGGCGAGCTTCGAGCGCGCGAGCGACAAACGCCGCTTCTCGCTGATGTCGGGGAGCTGGTTCGAAGGGTGGCCGTGCTTCCACATCGACACGCAGGAGGGCATCGTCCGTCGCTTGGACAAGCGCGTGTCGCCCGCGGCGATGCGGCGCCTCATGCGATCGCCGACCATCGGCGAGCCGATGCGCGAGCTCGGCAGGCTCATCATGCAGGGGCTCCCCAAGGTCGCGCTCGAGGTCGGCGCGGAGCTGCCCGAGCTGTCGCAGGTGGCCGAGGTCATCGATCTCGTGCCCACGCTCCGCATGCGCGCGGGCGGATCGCTCGTGTCCGCGTCGGTGTCGCTCTACGCCGCGTACGGCGAGCTCGAGATCCAGGTGCGCGCGGACGGCATGTCGCTGCCCGTGATCATCCAGCCGCCCGAGGAGGGATCGAAGCGCGCGCGCTGCATCCGCGTCGACATCGCGGCGCAGCAGGACGCCGCGAACAAGCTCGCGGCGCTCGGGCTCCAGCCCGACGAGACGGGCCAGTCGTTCATCGCGAACGGCGACGCGGCGATCCGCTTCTGGAGCGAGGGCCTCGCGGAGCTGCCGGAGGATTGGGATCTCTTCGTGCCCGAGGACCTGGTCGACACGCAGGTGCGGCACAAGCCGCTCGGCGCGTTCGCGAAGGTCACGAGCGGCATGGATTGGCTCGGCGTGAAGCTGAGCTTCGAGAGCGAGGGCATCGCGGTCGATCGCGACGAGCTCCGCCGTTGCCTCACCGAGGGCCGGCGCTACGTGCGGCTGCAAGACGGGTCGTTCGCGTCGTTCGATCCCGACGCGGTGAAGGCCGTGCTCGATCGCGAGGTCGAGCTCATCACGGCCGCCGGCAAGACGGGCAAGCTCTCGATCGCGCACGCGGGCCGGGTCGAGGAGCTGCTCAAGCTCACGGCCGGATCATCGGTGGCCGCGGGCGCGCGCGAGCTGTTCCACAAGCTCGGCAACGTGTCCGAGATCACGCCCATCAAGAAGCCCCGCGCGCTCAAGGCCACGCTGCGCCCGTACCAAGACGCGGGCCTCTCGTGGCTCAAGTTCATCCACGATCTCGGCTCGGGCGGCGTGCTCGCCGACGACATGGGCCTCGGCAAGACCGTGCAGACCATCGCGCTCCTCCTCGCGGTCAAGCAGGAGGAGAAGCCGATGAGCGCGCTCATCGTGGCGCCGACGAGCGTGGTGACCAACTGGGAGCGCGAGCTCGCGCGCTTCTCGCCGTCGCTCACGGTCGCGCTGTGGCACGGCGCGGATCGCAAGGAGAACGTCGAGGAGATCAAGCGCGCCGAGGTCGTGATCACGAGCTACGCGCTGCTCCGCCGCGACGAGGAGTTCCTCTCCAAGCTCGATCTCACGTACGCGATCTTGGACGAGGCGCAGCACATCAAGAACCCGATGAGCGCGACGGCCGCAGCGGCGAAGCGCATCCGCGCGAACCGCCGCCTCGCGCTCACGGGCACGCCGATCGAGAACCGCCTCTCGGAGATTTGGTCGATCTTCGACTTCGTCTCGCCGGGGCTCCTCGGCCCGCTCGACAAGTTCGAGCAGCGCTTCTCGCGCACCATCGAGGCGGGCGACTACAAGACCGCGCAGCGCCTGCGATCGATCATTCACCCCTTTATTTTGCGGCGCACCAAGCAGGAGGTCGCGCAGGATCTGCCCGACAAGATCGAGACCGAACAGATCTGCGATCTGACGGGCGAGCAGCGCGCGATCTACGCGCAGGTGGCCCGCGAGGTGCGGG
>CAYTJL010000350.1:0-8362 GCA_964437785.1 uncultured Polyangiaceae bacterium | reverse complement strand
TCTCTGCCGAGACTCCGCCCCACCACACCTCTCTGCCGAGACTCCGCCCCGCTCGCCGTACTCCACGCGATCGGCTCCTTGCTGCACGTGCCCCACGATCCCCCTTGCTTCTCGGCCCGCTCTCCCGCTAGGCTGCGCGCCCCCCAAGGAGACACCCATGCGGAACCTCTCGTCCAACGCCGCCCTCTTCGCCGCCCTCGCGCTCGCCCTCTTCGGCGCGGCCTGCGGGCCTCCGGTCAAGAACACGCCGCTCGACGAGATCCCCAAGCTCAAGAGCTTGGACGACGTGATGGATAACCAAGCCACCGCGGCCGACCCCCAATTCAAGAAGATCGGCCAAGACAAGTACACGGACGCGGACTTTACCGCCTTCGCCGAGACGGGCGCGCGCATCCAAGCCACCTCGCTCAAGATCAAAGACTTCTCCAAAGGCCCCGAGTTCGACCAAATGGCCATGAAGCTCAACGAGACGGCCAAGGCCCTCGAAGCGGCGGGCAAGGCCAAAGACGCGAAAGCGGCCTCGACCGCGCTCACCGACATGAAGGCCACCTGCAAGGCCTGCCACTCCAAGTTCCGTTGAAGGTCGCCGTGGCCAAGAACGACGCCCCCAAAGCACAAGCCCCCAAGACCGCGATCACCCCCACGCGCGCCGACGATTACCCCACGTGGTATCAAGAGGTCATCCGCGCGGCCGACCTCGCCGAGAATTCCCCGGTGCGCGGCTGCATGGTCATCAAGCCGTGGGGCTACGCCATCTGGGAGAACATCCAGCGCTCGCTGGACAAGATGTTCAAGGATACGGGGCACAAAAACGCGTACTTTCCGCTGCTCATCCCCAAATCGTTCTTGGAGAAAGAGGCCGAGCACGTCGAGGGCTTCGCCAAAGAGTGCGCCCTCGTCACCCACCATCGCCTCATCGCAGGACCGGGCGGCGGCCTCATCCCCGATCCCGAGGCCAAGCTCGAAGAGCCCCTCGTCATCCGCCCCACGTCCGAGACCATCATCGGCGCCGCGTTCGCGAGCTGGGTGCAGAGCTATCGTGATCTGCCGCTGCTCATCAACCAATGGGCCAACGTGATGCGATGGGAGCTCCGCACACGGCTCTTCCTGCGCACCGCCGAGTTCCTCTGGCAAGAGGGCCACACCGCCCACGCGACCGAGGCCGAGGCGCGCGAAGAGACCGACAAGATGCTCGGCGTCTATCGCACCTTCGCCGAAGACTTCATGGCCATGCCCGTCCTCACCGGCCCAAAGACCGCGGGCGAGCGGTTCCCAGGCGCCGTCGACACGCTCTGCATCGAGGCCATGATGCAAGACCGCAAAGCGCTCCAATCCGGGACATCGCACTTCCTCGGCCAAAACTTCGCCCGGGCGAGCGGCATCGAATTCCAAACCAAAGAGGAGACACGCCAGCTCGCGTGGACCACCTCGTGGGGAGTCTCCACGAGGCTCGTCGGCGGCATCATCATGACCCACGCCGACGACGACGGCATGGTCATCCCCCCGCGCCTCGCGCCCGCGCACGTGGTGATTCTGCCTGTGTTCCGCGGCGACGACACCAAGCAAAAGGTGCTCGACTTCATTCAATCGCTCGCCGCCGAGCTGCGCGAAAAGCGCTTCCGCGGCCGCGACGTCGAGGTCGAGATCGATCTGCGCGACCTCCGCGGCGGCGACAAACAATGGGAGTGGATCAAAAAGGGCGTCCCGATCCGCGTCGAGGTGGGCCCGCGCGACGTGGAGTCGGGCAGCGTGATGGTGGCGCGGCGCGACCGCGGATCCAAAGACAAAGCCTCCATGAGCCGCGGTGAGCTCGTCGCGACCCTCGCCGACATCCTCGGCCAAATGCAGGACGGGCTCTTCCAAAAGGCGCTCGCGTACCGCAACGAGCACACGAGGCCCATCGACACCAAAGCCGATCTCGACGCCTTCCTCACGGCCAAGAGCGAAAAAGAGATCCACGGCGGCTTCGCGCTCGTGGGCTTCTGCGGCGACAACGCGTGCGAGGCGAGCTTCAAAGACTCGCTCAAAGCCACGGTCCGCTGCATCCCCAAAGGCGGTTACGAAGGCGCCCCCTGGGCCGATCGCGTGATGGACCAAGGCGCCTGCATCGCCTGCGGCAAGCCGAGCCCCCAGCGCGTCGTCGTCGCCAAGGCGTACTGACCACGATTTTTCGAGTACAACAAGCTTGCCCTCCGCCCCGCTCTCCACGACGATGACCGTGTCCGCCGTGCGCTCCCTCGACCAAATCATCGATCGCATCAAGGTCAGCTCCGGGGCTGATTTTGCCTTCGTGCTGACCAAGAAGGGCCGCCTCGTCACGCACGACGCGCCCCGCGACATGCCCGAGGTCGGACGCGCCCGCCTCGTGCGCGCGGCGCGCTCGCTGAAGGAGCCGTTCGAGGTCGTCGAGGTCACGCTCCCGCGGCTCGAGCTCGTGCCTTATGGGGGCGCGGCGCCGGTCGACGTGTATGTGTCCGTCGGCGCGGACTCCGCGATCGTGTGCGTGGTGATGGCCACGTGGACCGACAAGACATCGGTTGTCCCCGCGCTCCAAGAAGGGTTGCCCGCCATCGAGGCGATGCTCCGCCACAAGCGCCATCGGCCGAGCGCGCCGCCTCCCGCCATTACGGTACGAAGCTCGGAGCGCCCCCCGCCGGCCGTCCCGGGCTTACCCAACGTCCGCCTCCCGGCGCCCGCGAGCGTCGGTTTGGTGAGCCTCGCCGGCGCTGTCGCGACCGCATCTCCATCGCTCGCGCGCGCGCCCGAGATCAGCCTTGGGCTCGCGCCGCTCGGCCGTGAATCCATGGCCGCGATCGAGGCCGAGCAAAAGCCCGACATAACGATCGGTGTCGCGCCGCTCGGGCGCGAGTCGCTCGCCGCGATTGAGGCGGATCTCAAGCTGCCGGAGCTCAGCATTGGAGTTGCGCCGCTCGGCCGCGAATCGATGGCCGCCATCGCCGAAGAGCTGTCGCCCGGGCCCCCGGTGCGAGGGCCGTTTGGGTCCATGCCCGATGGAATGCGCGTCAAGCTGGAGAGCGACGAGGACATCCCCAAACGCATCACGCCCGATCCCGCGCGCATGACGTTGCCTTGGGTCGAGGCGCCCGAAGACGCGCGCAGGGCCGCGGAGGCGGCCCGTTACGGCCGCCAAATCGCGCCGCCCGCGCTCACGCTCAAGCTCGATGAGCTCGACGAGGACACGGTCGAAGCCGCGCTCATGGACGAGGTCGATCGAAAGCGCGGAGCGTAACCGCGCCTCCGTCGGCCGCGCCGACGAGCGTAATCCCCTCGGCCGCGCTCGGCCCAAACACGGTGAGCCCGGGGAACGCGCTCACCACGGTCGCCTCGACGTCGAGCGACGTCGGGCGCCGGAACAAGGCAGGGTACCCGTCGGAGCTCCCCACCCATTCGAGCCACGCGCCGCGCGCCGCCGGGCGCAGGTAAGGCGCTTTGGTCGTCACCATGTCGATGGTCACGAAATCGGGGTTGTCGCCCGCGACGTCCGCCATGAGGATGGTATATCCGCTGAACTTGGGCTCGGGGTGGACGAGGCCCCAATCGAGGACAACCAGCTTGCCCCCGTCGTCACCGCCGCTCAACGTGCCAAACGCCTGCTTGCCCTCGCGCTCGAACGTGTGCGGCGAGCCGCTCGCCCGGTCCATCAAGACGACGTTGGCGACGTCGTCCTCCTCGTCGTCGAAGGTGCCTGTCGGATCTTCGGCGAAGTCGGTCCACGTGATGTGGGTCGGGGAGATGTCGGCGAAGCGCTGTTGGCCGGGCCCCGCGGCGATCACCGTGAGATCGGCGCGCGCGATGTCGTAGAGATAAACGTCGGTGTCGGCGCCGAGCCAGCCGGTGAGCACCAAGGAGCCTTGGGCGACGCGGGGCTCGCTCGCGCGATCGAAGGGGCCTTGAACCGTCAACGCCTCTTGTCCTGCGCGCCCGACCCTCACCACGTCGAGGCCGCCGAGCGTCGCCTCCCACGCGACGTCCTCGCCCGAGAGCGCCGGCCTCCGCGGGGACTCGCCCGCGCTCGCGAGCGTCGACTCCGTGCCTCGTTCGAGGTCGCGCAGCACGAGATCTCCGCCCGTGCTCACGTACGCGAGGCGGCAGCCGTCGATCGCATAGGGCGGATACCCGAGCGCGTACGGCACGCCGCCGTAGACGTCTGTCTCCGCGACCGCGATCCCCTCGATGCCTTGGGCGTTGCAGCCTGGTTGGGGAGATGTCTCGTCGCCGCAGCCGGCGAGCGCGACAGAGGCCAACAGCACGACCGTGAGACGACGAATCTTCATGACGACCCTCGTACAGCCTTGAGATGAGGCGCTCGAACGACGTGCGGCTCCCGCATCCCGAGCCTCAGCATCTTCTTCTTGAGCCCGTGCCGCGTGAGCCCGAGCGCGGTCGCGGCGCGGCTGATGTTACCCCCCGTCGACGCGAGCGCGCGCTCGACGTCGTCGCGCTCCTCATGGGGCGACGCCCGGCCGCGCGACGCCCGCGGCGGGGGCGAGAGCGGCGCGATCGTCGCGGGGCCGCGCATCGCGCGCGGCAAATGATGGACGTCGAGCGCAGGGGCCTTGACGAGCGCGAGCTTGTCGATGAGGTGCGCGAGCTCACGCACGTTGCCGGGAAAGCCGTAGGAGGCGAGGACCTTTTGCGCGGCGGGCGTAAAGGTGGACGGCGAGCCCGCCCGCGCGAGCAGCGCGCGGCACAGCTCGGGGATGTCCCCTTCGCGCTCGCGCAGCGGGGGGACGCGGATCGAGAGCACGTCGAGGCGAAAATAAAGGTCTTGGCGGAAGGTGCCTTGGGCCGCCTCGCGCGCCAAATCGCGGTTGGTCGCGGCGACGAGCCGCACGTCGAAGGACCGCTCGTCGTCGCTGCCCACGGGCCTGTACCGTTTGGACTCGAGCGCGCGGAGGAGCGAGGCTTGGCGGCCGAGCGGCAATTCACCGATCTCGTCGAGGAACAACGTGCCTCCCTCGGCCTCGGCGATGAGCCCGGCGCGCGCGCGATCCGCGCCTGTAAAGGAGCCTCGCGCGTGCCCAAACAGCTCTGCTTCGAACAGGCTCTCGGCGATGGCCGCGCAGTTGACCGCCACGAAGGGCCGTTTGCTCCGCGGGCCAAGGTCGTGGAGCGCGCGGGCAAAGAGCTCTTTGCCGGTGCCGGTCTCACCCGTGATGAGCACGGGGAGCGGCGTGTCGAGCGCGGCTTCGAGCTTGGCGAGCGCGCGGCGGATCGCCGGGCTCGACCCGACGATGGTGGGGAACGCGCGCGTCGGGCCCTCCGCGGTAAAGAGGGTGGTTTGCGGAGAAGGCGCGTTGGCGCGGGCCTCGGCGCGGCTCGGCAGCGTGTGCGGGGTGGGGGGCGCGCTCGCGGGAGCGTGCTCTTCGGCGGCTCCTGCTCCTGCGCTCGCTCCGCCACCGATCCTCCCGACCACGGCGGCCAGCAGCGCCCACCTTCGGAGCGAGCCCGGATCGAGCGTGTCGAACGCGCTCGGCGAGAAGCGATGTTCGAGGACGACCGCGGCGGATCCCGCGGTCGCGGCGGCGCGCGCGAGGGCTTTACCGTCGCTCTCGATCACGGGTGTGCCCACGTCTCTCGCCTTGTCCGCGATCGCCGCGGGGAAGCGGGCGCGCGGCTCGGCGATGGGCAAACCATCCATGTCGACGCCCTCCAACACGTCCTCTCCGAGCGCGAGGAACACCCGCTCTGCGCCGCTCTCGCGGGCGATCATGGCGCCGAGCGCGAGCGTCGCGTCGCGCGGCCCGAGCCCCTCGGCGAGCGCGGCGAGCCACTCCCACGCTCCTCCCTCGTCACGGCCTTTGTCGTCCGAGAGCCTGCGCGTGATCTCGGAGACCCTCGATGCGATCTCGTGATCTCGTTGTCTCATGTCGTCGTCAATCTCGGCGAGCGCCCTTTGGGCGGCCCGCGGATCTCCCTTCATCCACGCGACCTCGGCGCGCAGGATCGCGAGGTCGGCCTTGACCGCCGCGGGGAGCGACGATCCCAACGCCTCGCTCTCTCCGATCCAGCGCGCCGCGGACTCGGCATCTCGCCTCTTGACCGCCACGTCGGCGAGCGCGGCGAGCACCCACCCCCGGCCGGCGGCTTGTCCGAGCGAGGTCGCGAGCCGCAGCGCCTCGTCGAGCGCGCGCTCCGCGTCGTCCAAGAGGCCGAGCTTGGCGCGGGCGAGCCCGAGGTTCAGGAGGCACGAGCGCGCGCCCGCCGCGTCGCCGAGCGATCGTTTGATCGCGAGCGATCGCTCGAACGCTCGTGTCGCTTCTTCAAAGGCACCTCGGTAGTGGGCGACCACGCCCAGGTTGTGATCGATCCGCGCGATCTCCTCGGGATCGGCCGTGAACGAGGCGAGCTTTTGGCGCGCGCCCGAGAGCGCCTCGAACGCCTCTTCGTACGAGGCGCGATAGAGCAGGATGCTCCCTTGGGTCGCGAGCGACAGCGCCTCTTCGACAGGGGCTCCGCGCGACGCCGCCTGCGCGCGCTCGGCGAGCGCGAGGGCCTTGTCCGCGGCGCCGTCGCGCGCGAGTTTGTCGGCCCTTCGCCGGAGCGCGAGGGGCACAATCGACGGATCCGCGAGCGCGGCTTCGTCGAGCCAATCGAGCACCTCGGGGTGGCGCGCGAGCGATCCCGCGTCGCGCGCGAGCCGTTCGAGCCTGCGGAGCAAGGGCGCGGTGCGCTCCAAAGGGCTCTCGCAGAGCGCGAAGAGCGCGCGCGTCTCGTCCGCGGCGAGCCCTTCGCGGCGGGCGCGGTGCGCGGCCTCGCGCAACAACGCGGCTTTGTCGACGTCGTTGACGAACGGGGACGAAGCTGTGGTGATGAGCGCGGCGGGGCTCGTCTCGTGGGCTTCGAGCAGGGCGCGCGCGGCGCGGGGCAAGAGCGCGGGCGACGCGAACGCGCCTGCGAGCGCGGGCGCGAGCACCGGCGCCGTGAGCGCGAGGGTGACGCCGCCGTCCGGGGTCATGTGCCGTTCGAGGAGCGACGCGCGGAACAGCTCGGCGAGCGCGTTTTGCACGGGTTTTTCGGCGAAGGCGCGCGCCGCGCGTTTGGGCACGTCGCCGCCCGCGACCGCGACGAGCCCGACGATGTCGCGCGCCTCGGGCGAGAGCGCGGCGCCGCGCGCGATGGCGGTGTCGTGATGGAGCGGCACCGATCCCGCGGACGCGACGACCCACCCCGCGAGCCCCGCGCTCGCCGCGCGCGCCCCTTCGATCGCGGCCTCGCCGCGGATCCCGACCGCGTTGCAGAGCGCGGCGAAGCTCGCGTCGTCGAGCGGCCCGAGCGCGATCACCGCGGCGCCTTCGGGCGCTTGTCGCGCGGCGACGATCACCTCGACGTTGGGATCGCGATCGGCGCGGCACCGGAACACCTCGACCGCGCGCGCGAGATCCGGGGCCGGATCGTCGAGCGCGATGAGCACGCGTTCGGTCGGCGTCGCGGCGCCGCGTTCGCGTTGGAGCAGCGCGAGCGCCTCGTTGTGCGCGCGCGCGACCCTTCGTCCTTCGACGAGCGCGCGCGTCGCGGCCTCCGCGAGCAGGTGGCTCTTGCCCGCGCCGCTCGGGCCCGTGATGTAGTGGACGCCTGCGATCGAAGGGGTGAGGAGCGTCGCGAGCGCGCCCTCGCGTCCGATGGGAGGCGGCGGCGGAGACGCGATTCCCTCGCGACCGAGCGCGCTGAGCAGCGCGATCGCGCTCTCGGGCCGGTCGCTCGGGTGGAGCGCGACGAGCCGCTCGACGATCGCGGCGAGCGAAGGCCGGAGCCAAGGCGCCGCGCTGCGGAGGCGCGCGCCTTGAAAATAAGGTGTTTTGGCGGCGATGGCCCACGCCGTCGCGCCGAGCCCGTAGAGGTCGGATCGCGGCGAGCTGGGCGCGCCTGCGATCACCTCGGGCGCCGCGAAGAGCGGTGTGTGGCCGCGGTGGGTCGCCGCGCCAAGATCGAGCAGCACGGGTCGCGCGGGCGCGGTCCTCGTGACGCGCACGTGCGCGGGCTTGAGATCGCCGTGAACGAAGCCGAGATCGTGCAAGCCCGCGAGCGTGGTCGCGACGCCGCACACGATCTCCGCGAGCCTCGCGCTCTTTGCGCCGGGCTCGTCGGGCGCGTCGTGGACCCACGTGGCGGCGTCGGGACCGTCGATGAAATCCTCGACGATAAAAGGGGATCCTGTGAGCTCGCAGCGGCCGAGGTCGTGCGCGCGCACGAGCCCCTGGATGCGCGCGCGGGCGAGGAGGGCGAACTCGCCGGTGAGCGACGTGATGCCTTTGGCCCGCGGGCGCATCACCTTGGCGACGAGCCCGAGGTCCGGCGCCTGCCGATCGACGACGCGCACGACCACGCCTTCGGCGCCGCG
>CAYTJL010000349.1:0-8366 GCA_964437785.1 uncultured Polyangiaceae bacterium | reverse complement strand
TCAACCAGGCAGGTTCTTCTTGAAGAAGATCTGCATCGCGAGGAAGCCCGCGAGCGCGCCGAAGGCGCCGTAGATGAACGGATCGATGACGATGCCCAAAGCACCTTGGGCGCTCGTCTGCGCGATGGCCCGCGCGACGTCGCGCGGGAGCGCGCTCCGGTAAAACCGATACATGACGCCGCCCAGCGCGAACGACATGAGCAGGCCGATGACACCCGCCATGAAGCCCGCGATCGCGCCCGAAATGGCGCCCATCCCCGCGGCCTCGCCGTTCGCGATGCGGTCATTCGGGGCCTCGCGCAGGTGCATCCAAATGCCGAGCACCGCACCTGCCATGTTGAGCACGCAGAAGCAGCAGTTGAGCGTGTTGAGGAGCGGAATCGAGGAGAGCGCCCCGCCGATCACCCCGCCGATCGCAGCCCCTTTGAGGAGCCTGCCAAAGCCGCCGGGCAAGGGCCCTCCAGCGCCACCGCCGGGACCGGGAGGGAACATGCCAGGCGGCATCCCGGGAGGAGGCGGCCCCCACGCGTTCGGATCCTGCGGAGGACCAAAACCACCTCCGCCCGGCGGCCCATAACCACCCGGCCCAGGCGGCGGCCCATAGCCACCTCCGCCCGGCGGCGGCCCATAACCACCTCCGCCCGGCGGCGGCCCATATCCCCCCGGCCCGGGCGGCGGCCCATAACCACCTCCGCCCGGCGGCGGCCCCCAACCCCCACCGGGCGGCGGCCCATATCCACCTGAACCTTGCGTCATCGCGATCTCCTCGGCGCAACACTACCCGTTGCGAGCGCCCGCGCATAGACCCGGTAATCCCCCGACGACACGATTCGGCCGCTCCGCGCTCGTTCGGCGCGCATCAGGTACGCATGCGCCGTCACCCCGCGATCGAGCCTGACGAGCGCGCGATAATAGAGGTCGGGGCAGCCCTCGAACACATCGAGCTCCGCGAGCAACGGGGCTTCGACCTCGTAAAGCTCCCCTTTGACCTCGGTCGCGCCCTCCTCGACGAGCGCGGGATACGGGCCCAAATCGACGAGCGTATAACGCGGCGCCGTGCGCGCGGCGCGGAGGAGGCGCGCGCCTCTGAGCACGTGATGGTTCTCTCCTCCTGCGAGCAGCGAACCATAAACGAAGAGCGCGATCGGTTCCGTCATGGCGTGCGCGGTGGCACCGCGCTCCCTACGCCGTTAGCATCGCGCCGATGCGTCGCCCATCGCTCCTCGCGCGCCTCTCGGCTGCCTCGCTCGTCGCCGCGCTCTCGCTCGGGTGCGCCGACAAAACGTACCTCGATTTTGCGCCCGATCTGCTCCCGCGCGTGAACGGCGCGGAGCCTTCTCCCGCCTCGGGATCGCTCCTTCAACGCTTCTACGGCGACGAGGGGCCGGGCGCGCTGGCCTCGTCGATCGAAGCGGCGATCCAAGCCTCTCCGGCCGATCCCGATCTGCACGAGATCGCCGCGTACGGCGCGATCCTCCGCGGCGACGAGGCCGCCGCGATCCGCCACTTCTTGAGCGCCGCCGCGTCCACGAAGGCCGTCGCGCCCGAGCTCTACGTGTGGGAAGCGGCGAGGCTCGCGCGCACCGTGGTCGATCACCTCGACGCGCAGTCGCTCTACGCGGATCTCGCCGCGCGTCACCCCAGGCCCGACGTGCGCGCGCTCGCGGCGTATTCGCTCGCGAGCGAGCTCTACCTCGTAGGCCGAAACGAGGACGCCGCGGCGACCCTCGCGACGTTGGGCTTCGCCGACGACTGGCTCGTGATCGGCGCGTTCGACAACGATCAAGGCAAGGGCTTCGCGACGGCGTACGAGCCCGAGCGCGCGTTCGAGCCGGATCGCGAGCAGCAAGGCATGCTGCTCCCCGTCAAGTGGCGCAAGGCCGAGACCTCGCCCGTCGACAAAGCCATCCCCTTCGGCGAGGTCATCGCGCCTTCGGATCAAGCGGTCGCGTACGCGCACACGTACATCTACGCGGCCGCCGCGCGCGAGGTCGAGCTGCGCCTCACCACGTCGACCGACGTGAAGCTGTGGGTCGACAATAAGCTCGTCGTGGCGGACGAGAAGATCTTCCACGCGGCCTTCGACAACGTCGTCGTGCGCGTGCCGCTGCGCGCCGGCTACAACCGGCTGCTCATCAAAGCCGCCAACAAACACGGTCCTTTCCGCGTGGCGCTGCGCGTGACCGAGCCGGGAGGCGCGCGCGCCGACGGCCTCCGCGTGGTCGCGAAGCCGCCGTCGCCGCCCACCGCGGGCGCGCGCGATCTCACGGCGGCGGTCGTGAGCCCCACCCAAACGATCGACAAAATCACCGACAAAAATAGGCGCAGGTTCCTCCTCGGCCGCACGTGGACGAGGCTCGGTCACACGCACCGCGCGGCGTGGCTCTACGAGCCCGCGCTCGCCGCCGCGCCGAACAACGCGCTGCTCGAGACCATGACCGCGCTCGCGCTGCTCGAAAATGGCGAAGCGGGCCGCGCGATCGATCTGCTCGGCAAGGGCGCGGCGCGCGGACCTGTGGAGTCCCCCGCCGCGCTCATCGCGCGCGCGCACTTCTACGCGTCGCGCGATCTGCTCGCCAAGGCTCAAAAAGACGTGTCCGCCGCGATCGAGCGCGCGCCCCGATCGCGATCCGCGATCATGGAGCAGGCGTCGATCTACCAAAAGCGCGGCCTCCTGATCGATCGCTGCAAGCTCCTCGCGGACGAGGTCGAGCGCACGCCGGGCGACGCGCTCATGACCTCGGAGCTCGGCGATTGCCGCTCGGCGCGCGGCTATCAACGCGAGGCCGAGCGCACGTTGCAGAGGGCGCGCGCGCTCCTGCCCGGCCACGTGCGCACGCTGGAGCGCCTCTTCGAGCTGCTCGATCGGCGCTCGGCCTCAAGCGACGCGCTCGACCTCGCGCGGCAGCTCGGAGAGCGCGATCCCACCTCGCTCGGGGCCCTTCTCCGCGAGGCCGAGCTCCTTCGGAGGATGGGCAAGCGCGATGACGCGCGCGCCACGCTCGAACGCGCGCGGCTGCTCTCGCCCGACTCGCCCAAGCCGCTCGTCGCGCTCGGCCATCTCGCGTACGAGGACGGCAAGCGATACGAGGCCGCGACCTCGTATCGCCTCGCGTTCGAGCGCGATCCCGACGACACGTATTTGGCCGAGCGCGTCGCTGCGCTCGGCGGCGCCGCGGCCACGCCCGAGGACAAGCTCGCGCCGAGCGCGGCCGACATCGACGCGATCGTCCGCCAAGCCTCGAAGACGCGGATCCACCCAGGCAGCCACACCGTGACCCTGCTCGACGACGAGGTCACCTCGATCCGCGCCGACGGCAGCAGCAAACGCATCGTCACCGAGATCCATCAAGCGGTCACCACCGACGGCCGCGACAAGCTCACGCTCCACAAGCTGCCTTCGGGCAAGGTCCGCGTGACGGAGGCGTATTCGATCAAGCGCGGTGAGCGCCAAGACGCCTCCAGCGTGGGAGGTGGCCAGATCCGCTTCCGAAGCCTCGACATCGGCTCGATCGTGGTGATTCAATACATCCATTACGCGGGCGCCGGGCGCTTCCTCCCGAACGAGTACACGGGGACTCGCTACTTCCAAGACGTGCGAGGCCAGGTCGAAAAGGGCCGTTGGAAGATCCTCCTCGACGCCGGCAAGAAGCTCGTCTTCTCGACGAGCCGCGGCGTAAACCACGCAGAAGAGGCCTTTGGAAACGGGCGCACGCTCCACACGTTCTCGGCCGACGCGTCACCGCCGCTCGTGCCCGAGCCCCACATGCCGCCCGCGGCCGACGTCCTTTTACGCGCCTCGGTGAGCACGCTCGCGGACTACAGCGGCTACGTGCGTTGGGAGATCTCACTTTTGTCAGACGCGTTCGGCGGCGGTGACGAGATCGAGAAGCTCGCGCAGAAGCTCGCGGGCAGCGAGAAGACGGCCCGCGCCAAGATCGACAAGCTCTTCGCCCACGTCTCGCAGCAGATTCGCTATCAGCAGGAGTACGAGGACTCCATCGCGGGCGTCAAGCCGCACTCCGCGCGCGTGGTGATGGAGCGTGGTTATGGCGACTGCAAAGACAAAGCCGTGTTCCTGATCCGGCTCGCGCGCGCGGTGGGCGTCGAGATCCGGTATGCCCTGCTCCGCACTACGCCCTTCGGCGCGGTCGACAAAGCCGTGCCGAGCCAGCAGTTCAATCACGCCATCGTCTACGTGCCCAAACAAGAAGGCATCGACGAGGGGTTCTTCCTGGATCCCACGGTGAACGGCCTCGATCTCGGCAACTTGAGGCTCGACGATCAAGGCGCCGAGAGCCTGGTGCTCGACACGAGGACGGGCAAATGGGAGTTCTTGCCGATCCCCTATCAGTCACCTGATCTGGAGTTCGTGAAGCACAAGCTCGTGGTCACGCTCGACAAACCGGGTGACGCGCGCGGCGCGCTGCACGTCGAGGCGCGCGGCGGATCGGGGGCTTCGCTCCGCGTGGCGCAGAGGAGCCCCGAGGGCGCCAAGAAGACGTATGAGCGGATCATCGAGCAGCTCCTCGCGGGCGCGACGCTCCGCGACCAAAAGAGCCTCGGGCCCGAGGACATCCACAAACCCGCGGGCGCGGACCTCGATTTGGATCTGCGCGGCGCGGTCTCGGGCGGCGACACCACGCGCCTCAACGTGCCTTTGCCGCTCGCGATCGCGGGCCACGGCACGCTCGCGGGCCGGCGCTATCCGCTCCTCTTGCCGCGCGGGGTCGAGGAGCTGTCGCTCGAGCTGAGCCTGCCCGAAGGCCAAAGCGCGCTCCACGTGCCCGGCGAGCTGTCCGTCGAGCACACGTGCTTTGCGGTCAAGAGGACCGTCAAGAGCGAGGGGCGCAAGGTGTCGATCCGCACGACGGCGCGATCGTCGTGCGCGCGCATCGAGCCCGCGGAGTACCCCGCGTTCCGCGCGGCGCTCCACAAAGTGCTGGTCGAGCGCAGCGACTACGTGACCTTCGGCGCCGAGCAAAAGCCCAAGCGGCGGTGAGCCCTCCTCGTGAGGGCTCCCAACGAGGCGCGTCATGAGGTAGGGTCCGCGCCGCCATGTCGTTGGATCATCGCGATCTCCTGTTCGAGCTCGGTGTCGAAGAGCTCCCCGCATCGTTCGTCGCGTCGGCCCTCGCCGCGTTGCCCGACCTCGCGCGCAAGCAGCTCACCGCCCTTCGTCTCTCGCACGGCGCCATCAAAGCCCTCGGCACGCCGCGCAGGCTGACGCTCTTCATCGAAGCGCTCGCGTCGCACCAGCCCGATCTCGAAGAGGACGTGACCGGCCCGCCTGTCAAAGCCGCCTTCAAAGACGGCGTTCCCACGCGCGCGGCCGAGGCGTTCGCCGAGAAGCTCGGCGTGCCCATCGCCGATCTGCGGCGCGTGACCACGCCCAAGGGCGAGTACCTCGCGGGGACCAAGCGCGAGGCGGGTCAAGCGGCCGAAGCGCTCCTGCCCGCGATGCTCCAGCAGATCACGACGGCGATCCCGTTCCGCAAATCGATGCGTTGGGGCGCGCTCGATTTCACCTTCGGCCGGCCCATCCAATGGATCGTGGCGCTCTTCGGCGAGCGGCTCGTCGAGGTCGAGATCGCCGGCATCAAGAGCCATCGCGCGTCGCACGGCCACCGCTTCCTCTCGCACGGGCCCGTGCAGATCCCGAGCGCGGCCGCGTACGTCGACGTGATGCGCAAGGCGCACGTCATCGCCGACCCGAGCGAGCGCGCCGATTTGATGAAGAAGCGCCTCGAAGAGACGGCGACCGCAGTAGGCGGCGCGCTCATCCCGGACGACTTCCTCGTCCACGAGAACCTCTCGCTCGTCGAGGAGCCGTACGTGATCGCGGGCGGATACGAGGCCGAATTCTTGGAGCTGCCCGAGCGCGTGATCCTCGAGGTCGCGAAGGGGCACCAGCGTTACTTCGGTGTTCGCGGCGCCGACGGCAAGCTGATGCCGCGGTATTTGTCGGTCGTGAACACGGCCGAGCGGCCGGACATCATCCGTCTCGGCAACGATCGCGTGATGCGCGCGCGGCTCTCGGACGCCCGGTTCTTCTATCGCGAGGACGTGAAGATCCCGCTCGCGGAGCGCCGCAAGAAGCTCGGCGGCATCGTGTTCCAAAAGAGGCTCGGCACCATGCTCGCCAAGGCCGAGCGCATCGAGCGGCTCGCGCGGGAGCTCGGTCTTTTGTTGATGTTGCCCGAGGCCACGATCATGGCAGCGGCCGGCGGCGCGCACCTCGCCAAGTGCGATCTCGTGTCGCTCATGGTCGGTGAGCTGCCCGAGCTCGAAGGCGAGATGGGCCGCTCGTACGCGCTCGCGCAGGGCGTGAGCGCCGACGTGGCCGACGTGATCCGCACGCACTACATGCCCAAAGGCGCGGCCGACGCGACGCCGCCGACCGACGCGGGCGCGCTCGTCTCGATCGCCGACAGGCTCGACACGATCGTGGGTTGTTTTGCGATTGGCCTCACGCCCACGGGCGCGGCCGATCCGTACGGCCTTCGTCGCGCGTGCATCGGCGCGCTGCGCACGATGATCGATCGAGGCTTTGATCTGCGGCTCGATCAAGCGTTCGCCGCGGCGTACGACGGCTACAACAACGTCAAGCTCGACCTCGGCAAAGACGAGCTCGCGCAGAAGCTCGGCGAGTTCTTCGCGGAGCGCCTGCGCGGCGTGGTCGAGGCGAGCGCGCCTTCGGACGCTGTCGCGGCGAGCTTGGCCGTCGCGTCGAACCGGCCGCTCGACGTGAAGGCGCGGGCCGAGGCCATCGCGCGGATGAGCCCCGAGGTGAGGGCGCGCGTGGGCGAGGTGTTCAAGCGCGCGGCGAACATCGCGGACAAAGCGCCTTCGGGCGATCCCGCGGCGCCGCCCGCGGACGCGCACGCGAGCGAGCGCGCGCTCCACGACGCCTTCTTCGCGCTCCGCGACGCGCTCGCGGATCACGCGAAGGCGGGCCGTTACACCGAGGCGTTCGGCGAGATCGCGGGCTTCGCGCCGCTGCTCCACCAATACTTCTTGGACGTGTTCGTGATGGCCGAGGACGCTGCGGTGCGGGACAACCGCCTGCGGCTGATGCGCGCGATCGCGGAGAGCGCGGGCACGCTCGCGCGGCTCGATTTGCTGGGTAGCTGAAGCGTCCTGCCGCTTCATCAGGCCCGAGGGTGCGAGCGCCCTCGGGCCTGATCGTGCTTTGAAATCAGCTCAGTTCTTGGGGGCGGCCGGAACAGGCGCGCCGGGCGTTCCGGGCGCCGCAGGCTGCGGCATGCCGGGGACGGCGGGCGCGTCGGGCGCCTTGACCTCGGGCGCCTTGGGTGCGTCGGGCGCCTTGGGGGCCTCGGGGGCGCCGCTGCACGCGAGCGCGAGGATCATGGACGAGAGGGCGAGGGCCCCGGCGATGAGCTTCGACATGGTAGCCTCCTCAAAAGGAATCGGTCGATGCGCGGATCAAGACGCCCGGCCGCCGGAGAATAGCTCAACGTGAGCCGATGGATGCACAATGAGCGTCCATCCATAACGGAAGCATTTGCCGATGGCTGTTCGGACGAATCGAGGCCGGCTCAGGTTGGTGGAGGCGTCGCACGACGATGCCCCCGCCCCCATTCCCCACACGAGCACCACCACGCCGCTCCCTGTCCCGGTGCCTGCGCAGCCCAGCCCGCCGACGCGTTCGTCGTCGCCGGATCTTCCTCGCGTGGGCGCGGGGAGCGCGCTCCGGGCTGAGCTCAACGCGCTCTCGGATGGGCAGCTCGTGGCGCTCGGGTGCAAGGGCGAGTCGCTCGCGCTCGAGATCTTGTATCGCCGTCATGCGGCCTTTGCGATTCATCTCGCGGCGCGCATCGAGGGCTCCGCGCGCGACGTCGAGGACATCGCGCACGACGCGTTCGTGCGGGCATTCGAGCGCCTCGGCGATTTGTCCGATCGCAACGCCTTCAAATCGTGGCTCGGGTCCATCGTGGTGCACGCGGTGCGGTCGCGGATGCGGCGCGCGCGGCTGATGAGCCTCTTGGGATTGGGCAAGTCGAGCGAGCCTGTGGATCTCGACGCCATCGCGAGCCCCACGGCATCTCCCCATGTGCGCGCGCAGATCGCCCAGATTTATGCGCTCCTTCGCACGTTGCCCACGGACGATCGCATCGCGTGGACGCTCCGCGCGGTCGAGGGGCACGACCTCGACACGGTCGCCCGCCTCACGCGGTGCTCGCTGGCAACGGTCAAGCGGCGCATCACGCGGGCCCAGCGCTTCTTGGACGAGCACTTCGTCGATCCTGTCCACGGTGGGGGGGCTGTCTCCTCCGAGCCGGCGTCCAAAGAGGCCACCTCCAAAGAGATCATCTCGGACGCTCCGCCGGCCTCCGAAACTTCGC
>CAYTJL010000348.1:0-8367 GCA_964437785.1 uncultured Polyangiaceae bacterium | reverse complement strand
GGCTCGATGGCGAGCCCGAGCTCGGTGCGCAGCGCGTAGATCTCGTCCGACACCGAGAACGCGAGCAGATCGGCGATCTTCTCTTCGGCGTCGAGCACCGTGCGCGGCTCGGTGCGGAGCAGCTTGGCGGCGACCTCGACGTCGCCCATGAGGAGGAACCCCGCGCGCGTCGCCGCGCGCTCCACGGCGCCGACCCACGCGCCCAAGTCCGCCGGTTTGCCCGAGGATTCGAAGGCTTTGACCGCGCGGATCACGTCGGCCTTCCCCTCGGCCGAGAGCCGCGCGGCGATGGGCTTGGCGAGCGCGTCCGCGCTCCTCTTGGCTCCCGCGGGCAACGGGAAGCTCGGCAGCGCGATCGTGACCGCGGCGAGGAAGCACGCCGACAGCTCCTCGATGGACGGGAAATAGAGCAGGAGGCGGTGCGCCCCCACGTAATACGCGAGGTGCCTGCCCGCGAGGAACGACAGCTCGGGGAGCGATCGGCCGCGCAGCACGCGCCCGCCGGCGAGCGCGACGGGATCTTCGGACATCACCGCCGCGAGCCCCACGTCCGCGTCCTCGTGCACGTAGATCGCGGGCGCGGGAACGCCCAAGAAATGGCTGGCCCACGTGAACGATCGCACGATCGAGATCGTCGAGACCTCGGGGTCCTGCTTGGCCGAGGGATCGAGCGCGGGCAGCCGGCCCTCGGCCGCGAGATCCGCGAGCTTGACGGCGATCGCCGCGGGCGCGATCGCGTCGAGCACGGCCTCGACGAGGAGGTCGCGCCCCGCGACGCGGATCGCGTCCCACGCGTCGTGCGCGAGCGCGCGCTTGAGCTTGGGCACGCCCGCGGGCTTGTGCTCCTCGAAGATGAAGCGCTCGCGCGCGTCCGCTTGCCGGAGGAACACCGTGACGCACGAGGCCGCGTACGCGCGATCGGGGAGCCTCAGCTTTTGGAACGCTTCGAACAGATCGTGGAACGTCGCGACGCGCGACGGATCGAGCCGCGCCGCGGCGACCAAGTGCGCCGCCGCGCGATCGTGCTTGCCGAGCGACCGCGCGAGGTCGGCGGCGATGATGCGCCCGCTCAAATCGTTCGGGCGCTCCGAGACCGCGTCTTCGAATGCGTCGAGCGCGAGCGCGGGATCTTCGAGGTGATCGCGGAACAAGAGGCCGAGCCTGCGGCACAGCTCCCACGTCACGTCGGCGCGCACCTCGGGGATCGCGATGCGCTCGGTGCGCTCGAGCATCTTGCGGTACGCGCGCTCGAGCTCGCTCCACTCCTGCCGCTCGGCGAGCACCCGCGCGATGACCGCGAGCGGCTCCAGCATGCTCGGATCGCTCTCCAGCGCGAGATCGAGGAGCGCGAGCGCCGCCTCCTCGCGCTTGAGATCGTTCAAGCACACGCGCGCGAGCGCGGCGTAGCGCTCCGCGCGGCGCCGCGGATCCGCGGTCAGCTCCGCGGCGCGCCGCTCGGTCGCGAGCGCCTCTTCGACGAGCGAGGCCGCTCGGTACAGCTCAGCCAGCTTGTCGAGCACCGCGAGATCGTCGGGGCGCATCTCGCGCGCTCGCTCGTAGAGCGCGCGCGCACGCAAAGCGCCGCCCTCGGCCTGCTCCCAACGCGCGGCGTAGTCGAGGATCCGCTCGCGGCGAGCCTCTTCGCCGAGCGTCGCGAGCAAGCGCTCCTCCGCGGCGTGGACGGCCTTGGTGTCGCCCTCGGCGAGGTTCAAATCGACGAGCTCGCGCAGCGCGACCGGGTGGCTCGGCGTGAACGAGAGCGCCTTCTCGAAGCTCGCGATGGCCTCGCGACGCTTGCCTTGACGCTGCTTGACGAGCCCGATGCGCGCCGACAAATCCGCGCGCTCCGCGCGCGCCTGCGCGCCCAACGTGCCGAGCGCGCGTTTGTATTCGGTGAGCGCGCCCTCGGCGTCCCCTTGCTCGAAGAGCGCGTCCCCCTTGGCCGTGAAGGTGGCGGCGGTGGCGGGCTCGACCACGGCCGCACGAGGCGGCTCCGAGGCGCGCACGGCCGGCGGAGGCTCCGTTGCGCGGGCAGCCGGCGGGGGTTCCGAAGCGCGGGTAGCCGGCGGAGGCTCCGAGGCGCGCGGAGAGATGATGATCCTGGCCTCGGGCTCGCGCGACGGCATCTCTTCCGCGAGCGTGATCACCGTGGTGGCCGCGGGCGGTACGGCCGAGGGACGAGGCGGCGCAGGCGGCGGCGCGGAAGGGGCGGCGCGCGGCGGCGCAGGCGGCGGCTTCGCGGGGACGGGCGGCGGCGCTGCGACGGGCGCTTCCACGCGGAGGATCGCGACGCGATCGGATGAGTCTTCGTCGAGGATCACGTCGACCGAAGGCGCGTCCTCGATGATCGGGAGCGCCTCTTGAGGGGCGGGTGCCGGCGGCGGGATGTGCGGCAGCTCGGGCGCATGAACGATGTCGAGGGGCGCCGTGGGGACCTCGGACGCGTCCATCTCGACCGTGGCCTCTTGTGCGTCTTCGGATCGAGGCGGAGGCGGCTCCTCGGCGGGTCGAGGAGGCTCGGACGCCTGCGACCTCGGAGAGCGCGAAGGAGGGGCAAGGCTGCGCTTCGGGCGCGGAACGATCTCGAACGGCACGGTGCCGCCCGCGTGCGTCAAGCATGGGACCGCCTCGACCACGGCCTCGAGATCGCGCGCTTCCTCGTAAAAACGTGAGATCGTGAGCCCCGCCTCCGCGGACGGATGATCGAGCGCCTCGATCAACGCGCGCGTGATGGGCGAAGGCCGATCTTCGACGCCGCCCTCGTACGGCCTCGCGGTGACGAGCAGCTCGATGCCCGACGAGCTCGGCGCGACCGCGCTCTTCGCGGCCGCGACGAACGACGCGGATCGAAACGGATCCTCGGGGTCAGGTGCGTGGCGGAGCTCGAGGACGAACGCGATGGGGCCCCGCGTGCGCTCACGGAACACCATGGCGATGTCCGCGAGCGAGTCGCCCGTCTCGGGGTGCGTCGGATCGAGCGTGAGGAAGAGCTCTCCCTCGGTGCTGAGCAGCGCGGAGCACGACACATAAAAGAGCGTGGGCGCGTCGAGGTCGATGCCCTCTCGCTCGAAGAGCACCTCAATCTGCTCGGCCACGTCCGAGGACGGGTCCAGATCCTCGACCCGGAAGGCCGTGTCGGGCAGGGGAAGGCGCGAACGGATGACGTCGCCGTCCAGCGATCCCGGGCCGGGCCGCAGATCGGAGAGAGCCCCCGATGTCGCAACGATTGAAAGCCTCATCGGGCCGTCTCCACGCGCATCGGCCGCACTCTACCATCCGCTGCGCACGGATTGACCACCCTCTTCCGGGCCTCGATCGTGACTCTCGTGCCACACTCCCCGGCATGAGTGTGACTCTGTTGCCACACTCATGTTGTTGATCACTTCATTAAGGAGAGCCTTTGCCCAGAGATTGCCGGGGTTGTGCGCGCGGTCTCAGGTTTGCTTAGAGGCGCAGCCCCGGGGCTCACGAGCGGGCCTCATTCGCTCGTGCCCAATTTGCCTCGCTGCGCCTCGCTGACGGCGCCTGTCGCGGAAGGAAGAAAATCGACATCGACGCAAGGGAGATTTTCCCTGCGCCGGGCGTACTAGGCAGTTGCCAATCGAGGCAGGCTTTGGCAATAAGCCAGAAGCCTTTCTTAAAGGTCCGAAATGGGCTCATGCCCGTTGTTGGAAAGTATCACGGTGGGGGCCTATCCCAACCCCCACACCCTGTCTTGCCACTCTTGGTGAGGCAGGGGCGTGATTCGCAATCATCGCAAGGAGACATCTACCAATGAACTTCAAGATCGTGCTCGCGGGTCTCGTCCTCGGTGCTTCGGCTGTCGCGTTCGCTGGCTGCGGCGGCAACGCCTGTGATCAGTTGGCCTCCGACATCACGGCGAAGAACGAAGAGTGCGGCGTGACCGGCGGCAGCACCTCCACCGGCAGCGGCGGCGAGTGCACCGACGAGGCGGCGACCCTCGCGACCTGCTACAGCGCCTGCCTCGCGAACGTCGACTGTGACGGCTATACCGGCACGGACGTGGACAAGGCCCTCGACTACGCGACCTGTCTCGCGGACTGTCTCGGCACGGGCGCGTGAGGTAGCTCCGGCAGCCACGTTGCTGCCGGTCCCTCTCGGCGATCGAAGGCCGCGGTCTCTTCGGGGACCGCGGCTTTCTTTTTTGGTAAAGAGACTCATGGCCAAAGGGATCGGGCTCATTGTCGTCGCCCTCGCCGCGGCGACGCTCACCGGCTGCAGCGGCGACGAGTGCACGAGGGCCGCCGAGCACTACACCGAGTGTGTCCCCACGTTCGCCACCTCCGGCGGCGCCGTGGGCGGCAATCCGCCCGAGTGCTCCGGCAAATACCAATGCGAATCCAAGTGCGTCGAGGCCGCGAGCTGCGAGGCGCTGACGCTCCAAGACAAAGACGCCGCGGCCGCCTACGCCTCCTGCATCGACGCCTGCGCCAGCGTGGAGTGACGCGCGCGCTAGAGGTCTTCGAGCGTACGGACGAGCGCCGCGCCGTCCGCCGGCCTCTCAGGGCTCAAGCAGTGCAGCGCGAGCGTGCGGTACGCCGAGGGCTCACCGTCGCCCAAGCGCAGCAGCACGTCTTCGAGCACGCGCCCGAACCCGTAGACGTCGTCGCGGGGCTCGCACGCCTTGCCGGAGAGCCGCTCCGGGGAGAGATACCCGGCGCTCCCGCCGCCGGACGTCGCGTGCTCGCGCTGGCCTTCGAGCACGCGCGCGATCCCAAAGTCCCCGAGCAAGGGATCGTCCGGCGCGCGGAGGAGCACGTTCGCGGGCTTGACGTCCGCGTGCACGACGCCCGCCGCGTGGACGCGAGCGAGCGCGCGCGCGAGCGGCAACGACCAGCGCGCGACGGGTCGCAGCGACGTGATGTCGCCCGCGCGAAGCACGTCGCGGAGCGATCCGCGCGCGATCCATTCGAGCGCGATCCAACCTTCGCCGGGCCCGGCGTCGAAGACACGCAGGACCCCGGGCCCCGCGAGCGCCGCCATGGTGCGCGCCTCGCGCTCGATCATCGGGCGATCGCGCTCCTTCGCGTGATAGACCTTGAAGGCGACGCGCCTGCCGAGCACCCGATCTTCGGCCTCGTAGACGGCGCCGGCGCCGCCGCGCGCGACCTCGCGGAGCAGCACGAACGGCCCGTCCGCGACCTTGGGCGCCACGATCGTCGCTTCGTCGAGCTTGCTGTGCGGCGCCGCCCGGTAACCGAGCGCCCCGCTCCAGCGCGCGTGCCTCTCCTTCGCGCCGGGCGCCGTCAGGTCCCGCGCGAGCACGCGCTCGATGGTCCCGATCGCGCGCGCGAGCTGGCCCGATGCGGCGTGGAGATCCGCGGCCAGCATCAGGGCCTCGGCGGACGTCGTCCCCGCGAGCACGCGCAGCGCGCTGTCCTCGTCGCCGCGCGCCGCGAGGATGTCCGCGCAGGCGACGAGCACGGGCTCCGGGATCGGCCAGCGACCAAGCCCCGTGAGCGCGCTCCTGACCGCATCGGCCTCGTGCACGGTCCCGCGGAGCTTCCGAAGAATTTGGATCGCCTCGCCGGCGCTGAGCCCGCCGGGCTTGCCCACGTTCGCGAGCGCCGCGCCGGGCTCCGGCCTCTCCGCCTCGGCGGGGCTCGGCCCGGGATCCTCTGCGATCCGAGGCTCGCTTCGCGCGGCGTCGTCGGGCGCGTCCTCGATGCGGCGGCCGAGCCAGCCCCGCACGCGATCGAACAAGCTCATCGCGTGGTCCTCGTGAAGAGGCCCGTCTCTTCGTCCGCGAGGGCGCTCCTCCGCGCGGAGGGCAAGCGCACGCGGACGTCACCGCCGCGCTCGCTTCGGATCTCGTCGCCCTCACACAGCTCGACCTTCGACGCGAGCTGAAACTCGGCGAGGAACGGGCGCGCGCCGCCTTCGGGCGTCTTGAGCACGACGAACGACTCATCGCGCACGGCCTCGTGCGCGACGCGCCACGGCCCTGCCGTGAGATCGCCGAGGGGCGCGAGGAAGCGATCGCCGGCGATCTCGATCGCGACGCCCGCATCGTGAGGCTCGATCGCGCACGCGACCTCACCGCCGAGGCGCAAATCGACGCCGCTCCCCACGCGGACGATGCCCTGCAGCCTTGCGCCCGCGAGCGTCGTTCCGTTGCGCGTTCCCAGATCTTCGGCGTGCGCCTCGCCGCCCGCGCGGAAGATGCGCAGGTGACGCCGGCTCACCGCGCGGGACGCGATCACGATCGTCGCGTCGCCGCGGCCGATGGTGACCTCGTCGCCGAGCGCGTAGCGGCTCCGCGCGCCGTCGATCTCGAGATCGACGATCGGGCCGCGCGCGAGCCGGGCGCGGATCGCGCGCGCGATGTCCGCGATCCTGTCGTCACGCTGGCGCGCGAGAGCCGCGACCGCCATCTCGAGCGCGGCGCGGCGCTCCGCGGTGCGATCGAGATCGACGACGCGCTTCAGGACGGACTCCACGTCGCGCAGCGATCGCGCAGCGACCTCCGCCGCGCGCAGCCGCTCCTCCAGCCGTTCGATGGCGCCCGCGGCCGTGAGCGCGCGGACCTCGCCCTCGGGATCGCCGGCGAGCGCGAACGCCTCCGCGGCCGAGAGCAGCTCGCCCGCCTCTTCGAGATCGCGCGCCACGGACAGGACCTCGTTCTTCAAGAACGTCCCGCCGCGCGCGCGCAGCACGTCGAAGGAGATCAGCGCCTTGCGCCCGCTCGCCTTGCGCTTGAGCTCCTCGCCCACCGCGGTGTGCGCGGCCAGCGAGCAGAGCGCGATGCGGCGCTCCGGGCTCGCCTCCGCGTCCGCGCGGAGGAGCATCACGCGCGCCGCCTCGTCGGGGAGCCCGGCCTCTTGGTAGAGGTCCACCGCCTCCGCGAGATCGCCTTCGAGCTCGCGCTTGTGCGCATCTTTGGCGCGGCGAGCGTCGCCTCTTGCTTTGCCGACGAACCGATCGAACAAACCCACGGCGGCTCATCGTACCCCGCGACGCCCGAGCGCACACGGCCCTCCGGCGGGGCGGGGCGCGCCTGCTTGACGGCGTGACCCCGCTGCGATCACGATGAGCCGAATGTCGACAGGAAATCGCCTGGGCGAGCTGCTCGTCCGAGAGAAGCTCATCAACCTCCAGCAGCTTCGCCAAGCCCAAGAGGAGCAGCGCAAGAACAACACGAACCTGGGCTACGCGCTCGCCAAGCTCGGCTTCGTCACGGACACCGAGATCACGAGCTTCCTCTCGACGCAATACCGCGTGCCGGCCGTCAACCTCGACGAGACCGAGATCGACCCCGAGGTGACCAAGCTCGTCGGCAAGGAGCAGTGCGAGAAGCACAAGGTCCTCCCCTTCGGGCGGTCGAACAACTCGCTGCTCGTCGCGATGGCCGACCCGACCAACCTCCACGCCATCGACGACATCAAGTTCCTCACGGGCCTCAACGTCGAGCCGTTCGTCGCGTCCGAGACGGCGATCATGGGGAAGATCGACGGCCTCTACAACGCGGGCCCCTCGTACGACGAGGTGCTCTCCGAGTTCTCCGAGGAGGAGGTCGACTTCGCCATCGAGGCCGACGACATCAACGTCCTCGAGCTCGAGAAGGCCGCTGAGGGCGCGCCGGTCGTCCGCCTCGTCAACGCGATCCTCCTCAACGCCATCAAGAAGGGCGCGAGCGACATCCACGTCGAGCCCTACGAGAAGAAGCTCCGCGTGCGCTACCGCATCGACGGCGTGCTCATCGACGAGATGCAGCCCCCGCTCAAGCTCAAGGCGGCCATCTCGAGCCGCCTCAAGATCATGAGCTCGCTCGACATCGCCGAGCGCCGGTTGCCGCAGGACGGGCGCATCAAGCTCAAGATGGGCAGGGGCAAGGAGATGGACTTTCGCGTCTCCGTGCTGCCGACGATCTGGGGCGAGAAGATTGTCCTTCGCCTGCTCGACAAGTCCAACCTCCAGCTCGACATGTCGAAGCTCGGCTTCGATCAGAAGCCGCTCGAGGACTTCAAATGGGCGATCGGCCAGCCTTGGGGCATGGTGCTCGTCACGGGCCCCACGGGCTCCGGCAAGACCACCACGCTCTATTCGGCGCTCAGCGATCTCAACCAGGTCGACGTCAACATCAGCACCGCCGAGGACCCGGTCGAGTACAACCTGCCCGGCATCAACCAAGTGCAGATGCACGACGAGATCGGGCTCAACTTCGCGATGTCGCTGCGCTCCTTTCTGCGGCAGGACCCGGACATCATCATGGTCGGCGAGATCCGTGACTTCGAGACCGCCGAGATCGCCGTCAAGGCCGCGCTCACGGGCCACCTCGTGCTCTCGACGCTCCACACGAACGACGCGCCCTCGACCATCTCGCGCCTGCTCAACATGGGCGTCGAG
>CAYTJL010000347.1:0-8567 GCA_964437785.1 uncultured Polyangiaceae bacterium | reverse complement strand
TTCTCAGCTACGCTCGCCGCCGAGAACCATGGCCGAGAAGATCCAAGAGCTCGTCAAGAACCTCCTCGACGGCGTCCACTCCATCTCGCACACCGACACGATCGTCGGCGAAGCGACCACGATCGGAGACGCCACCGTGGTGCCCGTGCACAGGCTCCGCATCGGCTTCGTCGCCGCGGGCGTCGACGCGGGCGGCCAGGCCACCGCGGGCGCGGGGACCACCGAGACACGAGGTGTTGGCGGCGGCGCGCAGATCGATCCGGTCGCGGTGCTCGCGGTGGGCCCCGACGGCCGGCCGCGCCTCCTCGCGGTCGACGGCGACGCCGAAGGAACATGGCAAAATCTGCTGCGCGACGCGCCGGATCTGCTCGCCAAGTTCGCCAAGAAGATGGCCGAGCGCATGGCCAACGCGGTCGTCACCGCCGTGCCCGACGGCTCCATCCCCGCCCTCCCCGCGACCGGAACCAAGAGCGATTTGCCCCCTCGAAGCGAGTGACACGACGCGCGCGCACGAATAGGGTGCGCGCCCGATGTCACGACGATCGTCCCTCCTCGCCCTCTCCGCCGTCGTCGCGCTCGCCGCGTGCGACGAGACCAAACCCGCGCCCGTCGCGTCGAGCTCCGCGCCCGTCACGAGCGCTTCGTCCGTCGCGAGCGCCGCGCCCAAAGCGCCGGATCTGAAGGCGGTCCCGAGGCTCGATTTCAACCGGATCGCGGCCGAGCTGTTCCTGCCGCTCTTCTGGATCGACGACGCGGACAAGTCGGGCGCGATCGAGCCGAGCGAGCTCGCCGTGCTCCACGGCATTGGATCCGAAGGCGCGGACGCGTGGATCAAAGACGGCGCGTTCACGCCGCGCTTCTTCGAAGCGTTCGCGCAGATCGCCGAGTACAAAGCCAAAGGCCCCAAGGAAGACGGCCTCACCGACGCCGAGAAGAAGCGCCGCGCCGCCGTGCGCGCCGAGCTCACGCAAGGCCGGCCGTCGGTCGTCATCACCGATCTGCGCAAGGCGAGCGACGAGGAGCGCGCGCTCGTCGATCACATCATCAAGGTGAGCCGCCTCATCGAGAAGATCTTCGCGAAGCAGAAGGGCTCGTTCGGGCTCGACGCGAAGATCCCCGCGGGCGACACCGCGAGCCGCGCGCTCTTCCACCGCAACCAAGGCCCGTTCTGCGAGCAGCCCAAGACGGAGAAAGATCCCGACTGCAACGCGCTCGCCCCGAAGCCCGAGCGGCTCACCGGCGTGTACCCGGCGAGCGCGCAAAAAGAGGCGAAATTCTGCGAGAAGATCGAGGCCGACAAGAACAAGAAGGACATCCTCGGCCCGTTCTCCGTCGTCGTCGACGAGGGCGGCGCGCTCAAAGCCCAACCGTACAACGTTGCGTACAAGGAAGAGATGGACGCCGTCGCGCGCGAGCTCGACGCGGCCGCCGCCGACGTGAAGAGCGAGAGTGAAGGCCCGCTGAAGGCGTACCTCACGGCCGCCGCGGCCTCGTTCCGATCGAACGACTGGCAGCCCGCCGACGAGGCGTGGGCCAAGATGAACGTGTCCAACTCCAAGTGGTACCTGCGCGTCGGCCCGGACGAGACGTACTTCGAGCCGTGCAGCCACAAGGGCGGCTTTCACGTGAGCTTCGCGCGCATCAACCAGGACTCGATCACCTGGCAGAAGATGCTCGACCCCAAGAAGACCGAGATGGAAGAGCTGCTCGCCAAGCTCGCGGGCGATCCGTACAAGGCGCGCAAGGTCACGTTTCACTTGCCCGACTTCATCGACATCATCCTCAACGCGGGCGACTCGCGATCCGCGGTGGGCGCGACCGTCGGCCAGAGCTTGCCCAACTGGGGACCGGTCGCGAACGAGGGCCGCGGCCGCACGGTCGCGATGACCAACCTCTACACCGACAAAGACAACCTCGCGGCCTTCCACGACGGCGCGTCGTCGCTGCTCTGCAAGGGCGCGATGGCGCTCGTCTCGCTCGATCCCAAGGTCCTCACCATGAGCACCGTGCTGCACGAGGCCGCGCACAACCTCGGCCCCGCGCACGAGTACAAAGTCGGCGGCAAGAAGGATCGCGACGTGTTCGGCGGCCCGCTCGCGAGCATGCTCGAAGAGCTGAAGGCGCAGACGAGCGCGCTCTACTTGGTCGATTGGATGGCGAAGAGCGGGATGATCGAGAAGGACATGGCGACCAAGTCGCACGTGCGCGACATCCTCTGGGCGTTCGGCCACATCGCGCAGGGCATGTACGGCGGCGACGGCGTCGCGAAGCCCTACAGCCAGCTCGCCGCGATCCAGGTCGGCGCGCTGCGCGACGCGGGCGCGCTCGTGTGGAAAGAGGGCGAGATGGCGGCGAACGGCACGGACAAAGGCTGCATCGACGTCGCTGTCGACAAGATGGAAGCGGCCATCGTGGACCTCGAAAAGAAGGTGCTCGCGATCAAGGCGAAGGGTGACAAGCCCGCGGCCCTCAAGCTGCGCGAGGCTTACGTCGACGACAAAGGCGATCCGAGCAAGCTCCGCGCGGTCATCACCGAGCGCTGGCTCCGCGCACCCAAAGCGAGCTTCGTCTACGCCATCTTGAAGTAAGCGCGGCGGGGGTGCTACCGTGGTCACACCAATGTCCACGCGCGGCGCCATCAACAAAATCAGCATCTCCCTCGACCAGGAAGATCTCCTCACGCTGCGCAAGCGCGCGGACGAGCGGCACGACGGCAACTTGTCCGCCGCGGTCGCCGAGAGCGCGCAGCTCCTCCGCGAGCAGGAGGGGCGCGAGGCGCTGCTCACGTGGATCGGTGACGAGGGCAACGCCACGCCGGAGGAGCGCGCGGCGCTCCTCGCAGAGATGTCGGGCGATCCCCCGAAGCGGCCGAAGGCCACGAGGCCGACGCAAGCGACGCCTGCGAAGGTCGCCGAGGATCGTCGAAAAGATGCGAAATCGGCGAAGCGTCGCCGTTCACAGGCTGCATGAGGGGGCTCACGCTCGACACCGGCGCCTTGATCGCGCTCGAGCAACGACGACAGCGGATGCAGCAGATCTACAAGCTCGCGATCGAAGAGCGGCTCGCGATAACGGTGCCGTCACCGATCCTCGCGGAGTGGTGGCGGGGTCGGACGGATGCGCGCGACGTCATCCTCCGCGGCGTGCGGCTCGAGCCGCTCGATGCCTCCCTCGCGAAGCTCGCGGGCGAGGCGATCGCGGCGACCCCGGGCGCGACCACGATCGACGCCATCGTGATGGCCTCGGCGGCCCGGCGCGGCGACGTCGTCTACACGAACGACGTGCTCGACCTTCAAAGGCTCCAGAGCTTTTTCCCCATGGTCCGCGTGCTCCACACCTGAGCCCCCGGTTTCGCGTCGCCCTTGACGCGCGCGCAGCCTCGCGAAAAGAAGCGAGCCATGACCGACGAGATGCTCCGGCTCGTGCTCGAGACCGCGAACGCCAAGAGCGACGGCGATGGTTGGACCGTGCTGCCCGAAGGGCGGCACGTCGCGCTCCACGCCGCGCACCACGGCGTTTCGATGAACGTGCTCAAGGTGGAGGCGGTGCAGCGCAACGGCCAATACCTGCGCGCTCGAACCACCAAGGGCGAGATCGTCGTGCTCGCGCTCGAAGACATCTTCGCGGGCTCGGTCGACGGCGCCAAAGACGCGGGCGGCGGCTCGCGCAAGACCGGCTTTTTGGGCTGATTGATCGACGTCGATCAGAAGGGCCCGCTCCCGTTTCGCGCCCTCGCCGCGGCCATCGCCGCGCTGCCCTATGCGTGGCTCGCGCCCCTCGGCGCGCTCCTCGGGTGGTTCGCGGCCACGTTCGTACGCATCCGCAGGCGCCACGCCGAAGAGGCGATCGCGCGCGCGGGGCTCGCCCATCCGCGCCGCATCGCGCGTGACGTGTACCTCTCGCTCGGCAAAGGCGTGGTCGAGCTCTTGTGGTCCGCGGGATCGACGCGATCCATCGCGCACGTCGTATCCATCGATCCCGCGTGCGCAGACGCGCTCGATCGCGCGATGAAGCGAGGCCGCGGCGTCGTCGTCGCGACCGCGCACACCGGCAACTGGGATCTGTGCGCGTGCGGCGCGGCCGCGTGGGTGCGCGCGCGCTACGGAAAGACGCTCACCGTCGTCACCAAGCGCCTCTCGTGGCGCGCGCTCGATCGGTATTGGCAGAGGCTGCGCGCCGATCGCGGCGTCGCGCTCGTCCCTGCCGAAGGCGCGACGAACGCGGTCAAAGCCGCGCTCGCGGCGGGCGGCCTCGCGGTGCTGCTCGTCGATCAAGCGCCCGAGCGCAGCGGCGCCGTCACGCGCGCGCCGTTCTTGGGCGCGCCCGCGTGGCACGACCTCGGGCCAGCGATCCTCGCGTCGCGCAACAAAGCTCCATTGATCGCGATTTTTGGGGCGCGCGCGCGTGACGGCCGCCACGTGCTCCATCTCGGCGCGGAGATCGATCCCGAGGCGTTGCGCGGCAAGCGCGCGATCGTCGAGGCGACCACGCGCATCGCCGACGCGCTCGACGCGTTCGTGCGCGCGCGCCCTTCGCAATGGCTGTGGCTCCACCGAAGGTGGAAGAGCCCTCTCCCGGGTGAGCGGCTAAGCCTCGATCCCAAGCATGAAGGCGCCGCTCTCGGCGAAGCTCGGGACAGCGCCGCGATCGAGCCTTAAACGGCCGTCTTCGACGTGCGCGCACACGTCACGGCCGGTCCACCGATCGACCGCGCGCACGCGCGCGTGATCGCCGAGGCCCAAGCGATGGAGCGGCACTTCGAACGCGGGGCTCTCGGACGGCCGCGATCCCGTCACGTCCGCGGCGACGAGCACGACCTCGCCCCCGAGCGCCCGCGCATAGAGCACCGCGCCGTGCTGCGTGCCGAGCGGCAAAAAGCGGCCTTCGCGAAAGATAGGATGCTTGATGATCGCGAGCAGGTGCTCGTAAAACGCGCGCAACGAAGCGTCGGGGGTCTCGCGCTCGAGCGGCGCGCGACGCTGCACCGGGAGCTTCTCGGTGAAGCCGTCCATCTGCCCTTCGTGCACGAACGGCGCGCCCGGCAGCGCGAAGCTCAGGATGGCCGCGGGCTTCGTTCGCCGGCCGAAGCGCACGGCCGCGCGCTCCTCGTCGTGGTTCTCCAAGAAGTGAACGCTCCGCCGGTGATAGCGCTCGGGTTTGTCGGCGAGGTGATGCGCGATGGCCTCGGGCGGATCGTACGCGACCAAGTCGTAGAGCCTCTTGTCGTACGTGAGGTCGAAGCCGAGCTCCTGCAGCGCGGCCTCCTCGTCCCAATAGACCTCGGCCATCAGCACGAAATCCGGGTTCTTGGATCGCGCGAGCGGGATCGCGTCGGCCCAGAATTCTCGATCGAAGTGCTGATCGAAGAGCGCTTGATCGACCGAGGGGAACCACGTGCGCTTGAAGTGCCGGCGCAGGATCAACATCGCCATGTCGCACCGGACGCCGTCCGCGCGCGACGCGATGCGCGCGAGCTCGCTCGCCATGTGCGCGCGCAGCTCGGGGTGCGCGTAGTCGAGCTGCACCGTGTCGACCCAGCCGGAAAAATGAGGGTCTTTGCCGTGCGCGAGCCGGCCCTTCGCGTGATCGAAGTAGTCGACCGCGTACTCCTCGCGCACGCTCGGGTTACTGTGGATGACCCACGCCGGGTGCTCGTCGATGAGCGGGCTGTCGAACGAGAGATGGTTCGGCACGAAGTCGACCATCACGTGGAGCCCGGCCGCGTGCGCGCGCGCGACGAAGCGGTCGAACGCCGCGTCGCCGCCGAGCGCGGGATCGACCTCGTACGCGGCGATCGCGTACGGCGAGCCTTCGAAGTCCTCGCCGTAGCGGCGCGAGAGCGTCACGGCCTTGGGCCCGATGCGCCAGATGCCCATGGTCCAGATCCACGTGAAGCCAAGCGCCGCGATCGCCCTCAAATCCGCGTCGGAGATGCGATCGAAGGTGCGGCGATGGAGCCGCGTGTTCATCTCGTAGACGATCATCCGGCTCAGCCCTCGACGAGCAGCTCGAACAAGCCGAGCCCGCCCGCGGTGAAGATCAAGGCAAAGACACCCATGAGCGCGAAATAGTCGGTGAGCGACGCGAGCGGCGCGCCGTTGAAGAGCTCGCGCGTGCCCGCGACCGCGGCGAGCAAGGTCGGCGCGAGCAGCGGAAAGAGCACCGTCGCGAGCACCAAATCACGCGCGCGCGTGCGCACGGTCATCACGCCGAAGAGCGTGCCCGCCGCCGCGATGCCCGGCGTCGCGCCCAAGGCGAAGATCAGGAGCCCGAGCCCCGTCTTTTGCAAGTCAACCCCGAAGAGCAGCGCGGTCGCAGGCACCACCATGATCTCGATGGCGGCCACGAACACGGCCACGCCGACGGCCTTGCCCGCGAAGATGGCGCTCCTCGCGACGGGCGCGGCGAGGAGCCCGCGGAGCGCGCCGTCCTCCCGCTCGCGCTGCCAGGTGCGGCTCAGCGAGAGCACAGAAGCGAACGCGACCGCCACCCAAATGACACCGGGCGCGACTTTGCTCGACGACTCGGGCCCCGCGTAAAACGCGAGCGAGGCGACGACCACCACGAGCACGGCGAAGAAGCCGCTCGTGGTCACGATTTCGCCGGTCATGAGCTCGATGAGGAGGTCCTTCTTGGCGACGAGCGTCGCTTGGACGACCCAGGGAGGTGGCCTCGGCACGGGCCGACGATAAACGAGCGCGCCCTGCGCCGCACGTCTTGAACGAGGCGTCCGCATAGCGTATTTCACCGCCCGTCGCCGGACGCGGAGGTGGACGAGACGTTGGAACCGACCGCAGCAGCCCAGGATCACCGCCTCTTGAACGAGCTGTTGAACGATCTGCCGACCGAGAAGGGCGCGAGCGAGAGCCCGCCGCCGCCCGCGGTCGATCCATGGACCACGGAGGACGCGCGCGAGCTGTATTTGATTGACCGCTGGGGCGCCGGGTATTTCGGCGTGAACCCCGACGGCAACATGACCATCGCCCCGCTCCAAGAGCGCGGGAAGAAGATCGTGCTGCGCGACGTGGTCGAGGCGTCGATCGAGCAGGGCCTCAAGACGCCGCTGCTGATTCGCTTCCAAGACCTCCTCCGCCACCGGGTGCGCGCGCTCAACGAGGCGTTCGCGTCCGCGATCGCCGAGAACAAGTACCGCGGCACGTACCGCGGCGTCTTCCCGATCAAGGTCAACCAGCTCCGCGAGGTGGTCGAAGAGATCCTCGATGCGGGCCGGCCGTTTCACTACGGGATCGAGGTCGGATCCAAGCCCGAGATCTTCGCCGGGCTCAGCGTGCACACGGACAACGACTCGCTCTTCGTGTGCAACGGCTACAAAGACGACAACTTCATTCGCACCGCGATGCTCGGTCGCAAGCTCGGCAAGAAGGTCATCCTCATCGCCGAGAAGCTCTCCGAGGTGCGCGCCATCCTGCGCATCGCCAAGGAGATGGGCGTCGAGCCGCTCATCGGCCTGCGCGTCCGGCTCGTCACCAAGGGCGCGGGGCGGTGGGCCGAGTCAGGCGGCGAGCACGCCAAGTTCGGGCTCACCACGGCCGAGATCCTCACGGCGGCGCAGCTCATGAAGGACGCGGGCATGAGCGCCGCGTTCAAGCTCCTGCACTTCCACATCGGCTCGCAGGTGCCCGACATCCTCATCATCAAGCGCGCCGTGCGCGAGGCCGCGCGCTACTACGCCAAGCTCCGCAGGATGGGCCACCCCATCGAGTACCTCGACGTCGGCGGCGGGCTCGCCATCGACTACGACGGGTCGCGATCGACCTTCCACTCGTCGATGAACTACTCGCTCGAAGAGTACGCGCGCGACGTGGTCTACAACGTGACCGACATCTGCGACGAGGAGAAGGTGCCGCACCCCGACCTCGTCTCCGAGTCGGGCCGCGCGATCGTCGCGCACCACTCGGTGCTCATCGTCGAGGCGTTCGGATCCATCGAGAAGACGGCCGCGCCCGTGGTCGAGCCCGCGGTCGAGCACAAGCTCATCAAGGATCTCGTCTACACGCAGGAGCACCTCGCCACGCGCAACCTCACCGAAGGGTGGCACGATCTCCTTCAAATCAAGGAGGAGGCGCAGAAGATGTTCGAGCTCGGCCTCCTCGGGCTCGACGTGAAGGCCAAGGTCGAGACGCTCTTTTGGCAGATCGCCGAGCGCATCAAGAAGGCCATCGCGCGCCTCGACGCCGACGAGATCCCCGAAGACCTGCGCGACATGCCCTCGCAGCTCTCGGACCAGCACATCTGCAACTTCTCGGTCTTCCAATCGCTGCTCGATCACTGGGCGCTCGGCGCGCTCTTCCCCATCGTGCCGATCCACCGCTTGCACGAGCGGCCGAGCTCGGAGTCCACGCTCGTCGACATCACGTGCGACTCCGACGGCAAGGTCTCGAAGTTCATCGACCTCAACGACGTCCGCTCGACCTTGCCGCTCCACACCATCAGCCCGACCGAGCCCTATTATTTGGGCTTCTTCTTGACCGGCGCCTACCAAGACATCATGGGCGACATCCACAACCTCTTCGGCCGCGTCAACGAGGTCCACGTGTTCCTCGATG
>CAYTJL010000346.1:0-8599 GCA_964437785.1 uncultured Polyangiaceae bacterium | reverse complement strand
CCACGAAGAGCGCGGCCGCGGGCGCGAGCCCCGCGAGCACCATGCCCGCGGAGGCGACCGCGCGCGACGCCGACGAGATGGCCTTGTGCGAGCTGAGCGGCGTGTCGAAGAGCGCGAGCGCGATGTACAAAGCCGGGACGCCGAGCGCCGCGATCGCGGCGATGGCCGCGGGCACGCCGAGCGCGTGCCGCGCGAACGCGACGCCGCCGCTGCGCGCGCCGAGCGCGACGCCGTAGATCGACGCGAGCCCGAGGCCGATGAGCGCGCGCCCCGCTTCACGCGGGATCGAGAGCGTCTCGTGCTCGGCGAGGAGCTTCTCGGTGAAGCTCTGCGGCGCGCGCTCCGCGGCGGCCGCGCCGATCGAGGCGTCGCCGGCCTCGACGCCGTCGCGTCGAAGAGGCTCGCCGGAGGGCGGGACCTCGACCGCGCGTGGTGTCTCCGGCGCGCGCTCGGGGAGGGGAAAATGGGGCGTCGAGGGCACGTTCGAGAGCACGGTGTCCATCGCCGCGAGCTCGGCTTGCATGAGTAGGCTCCTCTCATCGCCGGCGGCTGACCGGCTTGTTGAGACCTTCTACGCCGCGCTTTCGTCGATGCGGTCGAGGCGCTCGGGAAGATTCGAGACGAGGTTGTGGCGGAGATGTGGCAGCGGGTCTGAGGCAGCAAAGCGCGGCGCCGAGCCCTCATCCGATGAAGCGCACAGCGCGCGCACGAAGCGCGAGGCATGCGCGAACCGTCGCGATCGTGCTCGTTCTTCGGGAATTTTCGGGCGTTCTTCGCGATCACCCATGGCAGCGCGATCGCGGAGCGTGTGACCGAAAGGCTGCTCCGCAGGGATTTTTCGGCGAGGTCAGCGTAGACTCGCCGATGTTGTGGTCACGGCCCCGCGCTTGCACGGGGGCCCAGTCGAGACGAAACCCTCAACACTCGCTTTATTTTCCGGCCAGGAGAGACCCCCCATGCGACGCATGATTTCCACGCTCTTCGTCGGCGCGCTCGCGGCGCCCGTTTTGCTCCTTTCGTCCACCGCGCTCGCGCAGAGCAACCCCTGTGGCGCGTTCGATTTCTCTCAGGGGATGAGCTGCGAGATCCTGGTGGAGGGCGGCTGCACCGCCGAGTGCGAGCCCATCAACTTCGTCGCGACCTGCGAAGCGTCGTGCACCGCCTCAGCGGACGTGAGCTGTACCGGCGGCTGCTCCGTCGACTGCGAGGCCGCGTGCACGCTCGACCCCGGCACCTTCGATTGCGAAGCCGACTGCGAGGCGAGCTGCAGCGACGACTGCGACCAGCAGTGCGCGCTCCGTGACGACGTCAACGACTGCAAGTCCATCTGCGGCGGCTCGTGCACGAGCCGCTGCCACGCGAAGTGCGACGTCGTGCCGCCCAGCGCCGACTGCACGGCCAAGTGCCAGGCGAGCTGCGACGCGTCGTGCACCGCGTCGGCGAACGTCAACTGCCAGGCCGACTGCTCGGCGAGCATCTCGGGCGGCTGCACCGCGCAGTGCACCGAGCCGACGGGCGCCATCTTCTGCAACGGCCAATACGTCGACGCAGAGGACGTCGATCAGTGCATCGCGTTCCTCGCGTCGAACTTCAACATCGAGGTCGACGTGAGCGGCCGCCTCACGTGCGACGAGACCGGCTGCACGGGCGAGCTCACCGCGAACTGCGGCATCTGCTCGGTCGGCAGCAACAGCAACACCCCCGAGAACGCGGCGCTCGCGTTCGGCGTGGGCCTGCTCGGCGTGAGCGCGGCCTTCGCGCGCCGCCGCCGCAGCAACAAGAAGGGCTGATCGGTCACACGACGATCGATCGATGACGCGATGACCCCGGGAGGTCTCCTCTCGGGGTCATTTCGTTTTGTCGACGCCGACCGCCTTGCCGCCCTCGCGCGCGTCGGCCACGCCGTAGCTCACGCCCGTCGCGGCGTCGAAGACGATGTCGTTGGCGTGGCCGATCGGCATCGCGTCGAGATCGACCACGTGGCCGCGCTTCCTGAGGTCCTCGATCACCTCGCGCGGGAAGGAGATGATCTTCTCGGCGCGGATCCGATCCGGGAAGTATTGGTGATGGACGCGCGGCGCGGCGACGGCCTCGTCGATGGTCATGTGCCAGTCGACCAGGTTGCGGAGGATCTGCGCGACGGTGTTGGGGATGGTGTCGCCGCCCGGGGATCCCAGCACGGCCGCGAGCTTGTTGCCCTGCGCGACGATGGCCGGCGTCATCGAGCTCGCCATGCGCTTGCCCGGCGCGAGCGCGTTCGCGCCCGCGGGCGAGAACGCGCCCATCGAGTTGCTCACGATGACGCCCGTGCCCGGCAACATCACCTTGGCGCCGAACGGGGCCGAGAGCGTGTACGTGCACGCGACCGCGTTGCCCTCGGCGTCGACCACGGAGAAGTGCGTCGTGTCCTTGGACTCCGCCGGCCCCGAGGCATCGGCGGTGATCGCGCTCGACGGCGTCGCCTTGTCGCGATCGATGGCGGGCTTGCGCGTCTCGATGTGCTCGCCGCTCAAGAGCTTGGCGATGATCCCGTCGGACTGGCCCGCCTTCATGAAGTCGGGATCGGCCCCGCCGATGCGGCGCTCGGCGTACGCGCGGCGCGCGGCCTCGACGAAGAAGTGGATCGCGGCGGCGGATCCGGCCTTCTCTTCGTGGGCGCGGCGGCGCTCCAGCGTGAGCATGATCTGCGCGAACGCGACGCCGCCCATCGACGGCGGGGGCATCGTGTCGACGGTGAAGCCGCGGTACGAGAAGCGGAGCGGCGTGCGGACCTTGGCCTCGTAGCTCTTCAGGTCGGCGAGCGTGACGAGGCCGCCTTTGTCGTGCATGGCCTTGTCGATCGCGGCGGCGACGCGCCCCTCGTAGAAGCCGCGCTTGCCCTCTTTGGCGATGGCTTCGAGCGTCCGCGCGAGGTCGGGCTGCTTGATGCGATCGCCCTCTTTGTGTGGGGCTTTGCCGTTGCCCCACACCGCGCGCATCGCGGCGTCGTGCTTGATGCGCTCCCAGCTCCACCCGAGCACGAGCGCTTGGCGCGTACCGAGCTTGTGGCCTTTTTTGGCGAGCTCGATGGAGGGCGCGACGAGCTCGCGGAGCGGCCTCGATCCAAAGCGTTCGAGCGCGAGCGTGAGGCCCGCGACCGTGCCGGGGACGGGCGCGGAGAGGTAGCCGAAGGCGCCCGCGTCGAGCTGCGCTTTGTTCTTCTCGGCGGTGGCCGCGGCGGGCGCTGCTTCGCGGAAATCGATCGCGACGACCTCGCCGTTCGCGCGCCGGACGATCATGAACCCGCCGCCGCCCAAGTTGCCCGCGCTCGGGTGGGTGACGGCGAGCGCGAAGCCCATGGCGACCGCGGCGTCGACCGCGTTGCCTCCGCGGCGGAGCACGTCCGCGCCGATGCGCGAGGCGTTGTGCTCGACGCTCGTGACGAGGCCGCCCTCGCCCTTCACCGCGTTTTTACCGCCTGTCGCGAGCTTGATCGGCGGGTCGGGCGGCGCGGGCTGCGGGTAGCTCGGCGCCGGGGGCGGCTCTGCGGTCGCGGAGTCGCCGGCGCTCGGGGCGACGCTCGCCGAAGGCGCGGGCTCGACCTTCGCGACGTCGGGCGCGCGGGGCGGCGCGGGCGCGTCGCACGCGAGGAACGTCGCGGGGATCGCGGCGGCGAGGGACGAGAGGATCGAGCGCGCGGAGGGCATGGCGAGGTGGGGGTGTGGGGGCGGAGGGCCCGCGTGCGGGACCCGAGCCCCTACGGTGGACCGGCCAACGCTCTTTAGTCGAGCGCGCGTCCCGCGAGAATGGTGTGGTGAAGGCGTGATGAGCGCGATAGCTGAAACGCTGTCTCGCGGTCTCCTTCAACACCGCCAGGCGTCTTCACCAGCCGCTACGAACGCACTGGGGATGGCGCAGCGATGACCTCATCGGCAGAGGCCTCGGTGGCGGCCCGTGCGATCCATCGATCGAGGGTCGCAGAATCGTCACAGGCTTCGATACGAGCGCGAGCTTCGGCGCTCACGGGGACGTTGCGCGCGGCGAGGAAGGCGAGGATGGCCGCTCTTTTTGCGGTGGCTGCGCCCTCGGCCCGGCCTTCGGCGTGCCCCTCGGCCCGGCCCTCGGCCCGGCCTTTGGCTCGGCCTTCGGCCCACCTGGCCTCGGAGATCGCGTGCACCTGTTGAATCTCGTCCCTGACCTTCTCGTACGCATCGAGCTCGACCTGCGTGAATTTGGCCTTGTTGGCGAGCTCGAGCGCCTGCCTGTACACGAGGGGTAAGTCTGCCGGCACCTCAGTCAGCGCGGGCGCGTGGACGAAGAGCCAAGCCCACTGGGAAGCCCCCGTAGCGGGCTTGCTCTCGCGCAGCTTGGGCAGCTCGAGGAAGGCATATTGAACCTGCAGGAGCCCATGATTGCCCGAGGCGCGCTCGGTCATGTTCCACCGGCTCAGCATCGGCACTCGTTCGAGCCCACGCGCCTCCTGCGCCGCGTCCGGCCACAGCTCGAAGTTGCAGATCGAGATCGCGACGACGTCCGCCAGTTGGTCGTACCACTGGCCGGCCTTGAGCTGGCCGACGTAGGCCTTGCACGCGTTGTACACGACACGGTTGATGAAGCCCGGGTGATGAACGAGCTGCATCTCCACAACGAAGGTCGTCCCCGCCCGGTCCTTGCACCGGACGTCGAGGATCGAGAGCTTCGCGCCCGCGACCAAGGGGAGCTGCTCACTCGGCAGATACTCGATGTGCTCGATGGTTTGGTCGCCTTGCCGTTCCAGCAGGTCGTTGAGCAGACCGCGGAGGAGGTCCTCGTGCGTCGCGAAGATGCGCCGGAAAACGTAGTCGTTCGTCAGGTCCGCGAAGTCCACGGCTCAGTGGTAACGGCGCGCGGAGCGCGAAGCAACCGGGCCGAGGGGGGACGCGTCGAGCGACGACGAATCCATCGTTGTTGACGAGGATCTTGTGCGCGTTGGCGAGCCCCTCGCCGGTCACCAGCTCCGCGAAAGACCCTTATCGTAGTGATCCATTGGGATCGATCCCGGGAGAGCCCCGGGACCAGTCTTCTCGTCCTCGGGACCAGTCTTCTCCTCAGGAGAGACGAGTCTTCTCATCGCTCGGACGACCCTTCTCGTCGCTTGGAGGGACCCTTCTTCTTCTCGCGGACGAGCCCTCTCGTCCTCTGGAGCAGCCTTCTCGTCCGAGGGACGAGCCTACTCGTTGCCTTCGACCATCGCTCGCGTCGCTCGGACGAGCGTTCTGGTGCCTTCGACCAACGCTCTCGTCGCTCGCACGAGCGTTCTCGTCCGAGGGACGACCGTTCTCGTCCGAGGGATGAGTTTTCTCCTTGTCCCCCACGACCGTCCTCGTCGCTCGGACGACCGTTCTTTGAAGCCCCAGCGGTGCGCCGAGCGCGCGGCCCTCTCGTTCGTGCCTACATGGCGGCGCACCTCCCCTCGGGAGCACATTTTCAACATCGATCGTAGGAATGAGCGCCGTTATTGCCAAAGCGATGTCGCACCTCCGATTAGGTCTTTACAATCACGAGAGCGGTTTTATTGAATAGCCTATCAGCCCGCCGCGATGGTAACGGCGACTCGAGGCTCTCATAGGTTGCGAGCAGAGCCAGCACGTCGGCAGGGCGTCGTAGGTAGCGTCATGAAGAACCTGGTTGGCGACAAGATCCCTTCGCAGAAGCAAGTCGACTCGCTCATCGAGCGCGTCGAGGCGCTCTCGGAGGAGCTCCAAGAATTCACCGTCTCTCTCTCCGCCGATCAGCGCAGGAGGACGACCAAGTTCCGAAAAGGTGGTGAAGGCGTGGTGAGCGCCGTGGGGGTCCTCGCGGACAAACACGGTATCTCGCTGCCGGCCGCGTCCACCGCGGGGATGGCCTCGGATCTCACCCTCGCGCAGCGGCTCGCGCCGCTCGCGATGGCCGTGAGCGCCCTTCAACAGCGCATCGACGACACGGTGCTCGAAGCGCAGGGCGAGTCGTGGTGGGCGGCCACCGCGTATTACACGGTGCTCTCCCGGATGGCCTCCGGGGACCCGGAGCTGCAAACGGCGCTCAAGCCGGTCGTCGACTTCTTCGCGCTCGGCCCTCGGTCCAAAGGGGAGAAGGTCGATAAACCCATCAACGACAACGGCTGAAGAGCCGTTTGAGCGGTGCCCCTCAACACCGCTCCTGCGCCGCCGTCCGGGTTCTTCGGGACGCCAAGTGGAGCATCGGAAACCGCAGTCCCAGGAACAAGCAGAGCAAGCACCGCAAGCAGATCATCTCTACCTACGGCGAGGCCACCGCGATCGCGCTCGGTAACTTCCTTGAGCTCTTCGCGGAAGTGCGTGCGCCCTCCTCGGACACGGACCACTTGCTCGTGGACACGAACATCCATCCAGGCGAGAGGCAGCTTCTCCGGGTCGCCTACGAGGAGCAGGACGCGCTGATCGCTACCGGCGACAAGACGGCGCTGGGGGCCCTTCTTGCGAGCCCATCCTGTGAAAGCGTCTACCGCGCGGTTGCTGGCCGTGTCGTCGTGTTTGAGACGGCGTTGCTCGGCCTCATGGGGAAACGTGGGTGCTCGAGCGAGTGGCGCCGCTCAGCACAACCGACGGCGTGCTGAGGATGGCGTTCTCGCGAGGGACCGACGACGCCCGCGCGCTCGTGACGAGCGCGAACTTCACCGAAGCTGCCCAGGAGCGGAACATCGAGGCCGGGCGGGTGGTTGCGCCGGGTGCCAGGGTTATGAGGAGCCGCCCGCCGCGGCCTGCTCGACGTACTCGTGGCTGTAGTGATGGCAGCGGAACGCTCCCTCCACACCGCTCAGATTGAACTGCCAGACGACGCGAGGGCCGTCGCTCCCCCCGAGGGCGAGCTCGTAGAGGTACCCGGTAAGGCCGGAGCAGATCATCAAATTGCCATTGTCCAAGAGCTGGACGCTCCCCTCGAACGTGCATTGATAGTCGCTGCTCGGGATCGTGGCGAGCAGGTCCGCGCTCGCCGGGCCCCACGGCTCGCCGGGCTTCATGTGGTATCTCCCCGTCTTGGGATGGAAGGGCGCATCGATGACGACGAAGCTGGTCGGGTTGGCGGTGCCCTGCTGTGCCTGGCAATTCGACACCTCGCCGACGAATCCATCGTTGTTGACGAGGATCTTGTGCGCGTTGGCGCTGTCGGCGCGCAGCCAATACGGGCTGTGTTGGCCGAAGAGCTGCTGGGGAGCGTCTACGCCGTACGCCGCCGGATTGCCCCAACGATAGAGGAAGTCGCCGCCCCTGCCATACTTACCGCCTGTGCTGCCGGCCGCGATATCGCTGCTCGACGTGTGCTCGATGATGTAGATCTCATTGAGGTTGCGCGAGCTGATGATGATCTGATCCAGGGCCTCGTCGTAGGTCACCGCATTCACGTGCGTCCAGTTGTTCATGCCGGGCGGGGTGCCGAGGTAATTGGCATCGATCCTGTGCGGATACGAAGAAGCAGGCGATTGATTCGGGCCGAGCAGGTGATCCCAGAAGCGCCACTGCCAGACCTGCGTTGCGCTCCCTTTTCCGTCGGGCTCGAGCTCGATGATCATCCCGCTCCAGAGCCCGCCGGACGGCGGGCACGTCGTCCTCATCTTCGGGTCCGACGCGTCGATGTACTCCCATACGTCGACGAGGACATTGCCGTTCGGCATGGGGAAGACGTCGTGTGTCTGCTGTTGCGTAGGCGTGTTGATGGGGCAAGACCAAAGGAGCTTGCCGTGCCAATCGTACATCGCGATGAGCCCTCCCGGATAGCCACAACTCTGGGCGCCGGGGGGGAGCTGGGAGCGAATGTCCTCGGCGCGGAGCAGGTTGCCATTGGGGAGCAGGTAGACCGCCAAGCCAGGTAGATTGACGCTGGTCCAGGTGTGGTGGACCTTGCCCGTCTTCTTGTCCAGGAGGTAGGTCATCGTGTCGTCGCTGGGAGCGACCAGCACGTAGCCTGCGCCGAGCCCCTCGCCGGTCACCAGCGTGCCGGGCGGCGCGACCTGCGTTTCATGTGTTTTCGAAGTGGACATGAGACCTTCTTTCATGGGTTGCCAGCGACGTTCACAGCGCGAAGAGACAGAGGGTCAGCCCCAGCGCAGCGGGTAGCTCTCGGGGAACGGGCCGTCTTTGTAGTCCATCGACCCTTCGGCGCGGAGGTTGGGCAAGAGCACCATCTGTCGCACCATCTCGGGGATCATGACCATCCCCACGTATTTGCCCAAACACTCGTGGCTGCCAAAGCCAAAGTGAAACGACTGCGCCCAGCTCCGCGAGGGGATGAATTCGTCGGGGCGCTCGAACACATGAGGATCGAACATCGCCGACAAAACCACCGGGAGCACGTACGCCCCCGCCGGGATGGTGGTCTCACGGGGGCTCTTCTTGCCGAGGGTGTACGGCGAGGCGCACTGCCGGAACAGATACGGCAAGATAGGCACGAAGCGGAGCGCCTCCCATACGTATCCGTCGAAGGTCGATGGATCGTCTTGCTTCGCGGCCTCGCGCGCCTCGGCGAGCAACGCCGGGCGATCGATCAAGTGTTGGAGCACCTGAGCGACCGCGAAGACCCCCCAAAGACGGGCTCAAAGCGTCTTCATGTGCTCCACCACCGC
>CAYTJL010000345.1:0-8618 GCA_964437785.1 uncultured Polyangiaceae bacterium | reverse complement strand
CCGTCCTCCGCTGCACCGCAAAGAAGATGGCCTCATGGGTGGCGGGCGAGGGCAACGCCACCTCGCCGCCCTCGGGCCCAAACGCGGCGACGGCGTCGCGGATGGCCTCGCGCGCCGAGATCGCCAGCATGAACGGCGGCTCCCCGACAGCCTTGCTGCCGTGGATGGTGTTGTGCTGGGCCGCGTCCGGGAGCAGCGTGACGCGGAGATCGCGCGGGGCGTCGCTCACCGCGGGGATTTGATACGTGCTCGCCGAGTGGGTGAGGAGACGGCCCTTGTCGTCCCAAACGAGCTCCTCACCCGTCAACCACCCGACCCCTTGCACATAAGCACCCTCGATTTGCCCCCGGTCCACGCCGGGGTTGAGCGAGTCGCCCACGTCATGGAGGATGTCGGTGCGCAACACGCGCTTCATCCCGCTGTAACCATCGACCTCGACCTCGGTCACGGCGGCGCCGCACGCGAAGTAATGGAAGGGCTTTCCACGGCCTTTGGCGCGATCATAATGAATGTCGGGCGTCCTGTAGAAACCCGTCGCCGAGAGGCTCACACCCGTGAAATAAGCCTTCTCGACCACCTCGGCCAAAGGCACCTTCTTGTCGCCGGCGCCCGTGGACGCGTGGCCGTCGGCGAAGACGATCGAGGCCTCGGGCACGCCGAGGAGCTGAGAGGCAAAGGGCAGGAGCCGCGCGCGCAGCGCCTCGCAGGCTGCTTTGACGGCAGCGCCGTTGAGGTCCGCGCCGCTCGACGCCGCGGTCGCCGACGTGTTCGGCACCTTGTCGGTCCGCGTGCGCATCACCCGCACCGCCTCGGCGCGGAGGCCCAGCTCGCGCATCGCGACGCCCCGCATCTTGGTGTAGAGCCCTTGGCCCATCTCGGTGCCGCCGTGGTTCACCTGCGCCGTGCCGTCCCGATAAAGCAGCACCAGCGCGCCCGCCTGGTTCAAGAACGTGGCCGTGAACGAGATGCCGAATTTGACGGGCGTGATGGCGATACCGCGTTTGATCCTCGGGCTCTTGGCGTTATAGGCCCGGATCTCCTCGCGCCGCGCGGTGAGCTCCGCGCTCGACGAGAGGGAGGACCAGATCGCGGCGAGCCGCTCGTCGCCGACCTCTTGCCCATAATGGGTGGTGTTGGTCTCGCCCGTGCCCCGATACAGGTTCCGCCGCCGCACCACCTCGGGCAAGAGCCCCAGCCTCCGCGCGATGCGGTCCAAAATCTCTTCGATGACGAGCATGCCTTGAGGGCCGCCGAAGCCGCGAAACGCCGTGTGGGACACGATGTTGGTCTTGGCGACGCGCCCCGTCACCTCGACGCTCGGGATGTAATAGCCATTGTCGATGTGGAAGAGCGCCCGATCACAGATGGATTCGGAGAGGTCGAGCGCCCAACCGCCGTTCGAGACGAGCGAGGCCTTGAGCGCGGTGAGCAGGCCCTCCTCGGTATACCCCACCTCGAATTCGGCCCAGAACGGGTGGCGCTTGCCGGTGAGCTGGATGTCGACGTCGCGGTCGAGCTGCACGCGGACGGGCTTGCCCGTGGCCTTCGCCGCGAGCGCCGCGAGCGCAGCCCACGTGTTGCCCTGCGTCTCTTTGCCGCCGAACCCGCCGCCCATCCGCGGCGACTCGACCGTCACCTTGTTGCGAGGCACGTCGAGCACGTGCGACACCACCGCTTGAATCTCGGACGGGTGCTGCGTCGACGACGACACGAAGACCTCGCCGTCCTCCGTGACCTCGGCCCACGCCGCGTGCGTCTCCAGATAAAAGTGCTCCTGCCCGCCCATCGAGAACGTGCCTTGGAGCCGGTGGGGGCTCTCCGCGAGCACCGCGTCGGCGTCGCCCCTCCTCATGACGTGAGGCGCGTTGTGATAGCTGCCTTGGCGCATCGCCTCTTCGATGGTCAAGATGGCCGGGAGAGGCTCGTAATCGACCTCGACCAAGGCAGCGGCGCGCTTGCAAACCTCATACGACTCGCCCACCACGACGGCCACCATGTGCCCGTGAAAGAGCGCCTCGTCCTTGGCCAAGAGGGTCTCGTCGTGCCGAACCGCGCCGACGTCGTTGTGCCCGGGGATGTCCTCGGCGAAGAGCACGCAGGAGACGCCCGGCGCCCTCCTCGCGACATCGGCGTTGCGCCGGAGGATCTTGGCGTGCGCGTGCGGCGACCGCACCGGCCAAAGCTCCAACATCGGCCTTCGCTGCGCCTGATCGTCGACGTAAAGGGCCGTCCCCGTGGCGTGCCCGAGCCCGCTCTCATGAGGCAATGAGCGGCTCGTGTCGGGCCTTTGCGGCGCTTGGTCCGCGATCACGTAATCGAGCGGAGCGTCTTGGGATTGGCTCTCTTCGCCCGCAAAGAACTTTTCGAGGAGGCTCCCGACGAGGGCGCGCCGATAGTCGGCCGAGCCGCGCGCGTCCGAGATGGGTTTGATCTCCTCCGCGAGCGCGGCGAGCGCGCGATCGACGGCCTCACGCGACCACGTCGACCCTTCGAGCGCGGCCTCTGCCCTCTTTGCCCGGATGGGCGTGGCCGCGACGCCGCCGTAGCCGAGGCGCGCCTTGACGATGGTCTTGTCGGGCGCGAGATCCAGGCAAAAACAAGCCGCGACGATGCTGATGTCGAGCTCTCGCCGCTTCGAGACTTTGTACGAATCGAAGAGCCGAATCACGCCTTCGGGGATGTGCGGGATCACGACCGATCGGAGCACCTCGCCGGGCTCCATCACCGTGCGGCGATATCCGATGAAGAATTGATCGAGCGGCACCTCGCGCTCGCCGCGCGACGAGACGAGCCTCACCCGCGCGTCGAGCGCGAGCAGCACAGGCGCCATGTCGCCGATGGGCGAGGCCGTCACCAGGTTGCCCGCGAGCGTGGCCCGGTTGCGGATCTGCCGCGACGCAAAGACCATCAGCATCTTGTGGAGCGGCGGAACCTCGTCGCCGAGCGCCTCGTCGATGGCGGTGAGCGTCGCCGCGCCGCCCACGATCCAAGCCTCGTCCGCGCGTGTGATGGAGGCGAGCTCCGCGATCGCGTCGGTCGACACGAGGCGCGGAAACACCTTGCCCTTCTTGTTGATGTCGACGCCGATCTCGGTGGCGCCCGCCAGGATGACCGCGTCGGGGTGTTGGTCCAGCAAAGCGCAGAGATCCGCGATCGACGTGGGCCTGTGGAACACTTGCCCGCGGGCCCCGTAGGTGAGCTCGGCGCGGCCTTCATCGGGCTTTTTGCAGAGCTGGATGAAGCGATCCCCGGCCTCGCGCGGGCAAGCGCGCGCGTCTTCCATCGCCTCGCGGATGGGCCGATATCCGGTGCACCGGCAGAGGTTGCCTGAGAGCTGATCGGCGACGGCGACCGGATCGTCGAGGTCAGGCCGGTAATAGCCCTCGAACATCGACATCACGAAGCCGGGCGTGCAATACCCGCACTGCGATCCGTAGCGATTGACCAAAGCGCTCTGCACGGGGTGCGGCCCCCCGCCGACGGAGCCCGCGCCCTCGACGGTGACGAGCGTGCGGCCCGCCACCATGGGCAAGAGCGTGATGCAACTGTTGATCGCGCGGAAGCGCCGTTCACCGCTCGGCCCATCGTCGACGATGGCCACGGTGCACGCCCCACAGTCCCCCTCGGCGCACCCTTGTTTGCTGCCGGTGAGCCCGCTCGCGCGGAGATAATCGAGCAAGGGCCGATTCGTCGCTTCGCCCTCGACCTCGACGACACGGCCATTCAGCGTGAATGAGAAGCGATGTTTTTCCATGGCTCCTTCCGGCGGAGGGAGCCCACGGTATCACAGCTCCTCGTGAGGGCTTTACATGTTCTCGACCGACTTGAGCATCTCGGTCACGAAGTGGACCCGGGGCTTGAGGAGGCGATCGCGACGGCCGAACTTGATGACGGTGATCTGCGCGCCGCTCGCGCCCTTGGCGTCGGCCTTCAAGATATCGTCTTTGAAGTCGTAACCGTAGTTGTTGTCCTTGGCCGTCGGCTCGGCGTACGCCGCGGGAGCCGCGAAGGTGAGGGTCACGAGGGCAGCCGCCGCGAGCAACGTCTTCTTCATCATCGCCTCCTTGCAGAGCGTGGGACACGGCCGGCCGCGCGCGCTTGGGTGGGCGATCACGAGATGAGCGAACGAGCCTCGTTTACGAGGGTTTGCACGCGCTCGCGGGCCGCCTCCCGGAGCGCGTCGACGTCGGCGTGCGGGGGCGTGATGGGCTCGCCGAGCACCAGGCCGACGCGCGTGACGCGCGATCCGCTCACGCGCCGCAGGTGCGCGGGGAACGGCTCGTCCACGAACGACGCGTCGTCGCCGCCGTACGCGATGCCGACGGGCACGACCTCGGCGTCCGCGCGTTGCGCCGCGAGGAAGCCGCCCGGCCGGAACTCGCGGACGACGTCGCCCGCGTACGTCGTGCCCTCGGGATAGATCATCACGCCGCGGCCTTGCTCGATCGCGCCGGTCATCGCCTGGATCACCGCGGCGCCGCTCTTCTTGCTCGATCGATCGACGAAGAGCGTGCCCACGCGCCGCGCGGCCACGCCGATCACCGGCCACTCCGCGAGGTCGGCGCGGCTCACGATGTTGGCCTCGATGAACGCGATGTTGACGAAGATGTCGAACATCGATCGGTGGTTCATCACGAAGATGCGGCCCACGCCGCGCGCGTCGCGGCCCGGATACCTCGGCGGCCGCTCGCCGCGCGCCTCGACCGCGAGCCCATAGAGGCGGAGGAGGCCCTTTCCGTAGCGCTGCATCCACCGATAGAGGATCTCCTCCTGCGTGCCCTTGTCCTTGGGCGAGAGCAGGCGCTCGCTCTCCAGCCCCGCGAGGAACGTGAACGTGAGGCTGACGAAGCCCGCGCTGCGCGCGGCGAAGCGGAGGTCCTTCTCGACGCTCATCATCCCTTCACCCGAGTCCCGGCGGGGAGATCGCGGCTCACGGTGATGAAGCTCCCGCCGCTCGATCCCTCGGCGCTCGCGACGAGCAGCACGCCGTACGACACGAGGCCGTCGTCGAGCGTCCGCGGCTCGACGTTCACCGCCACGATCACGCGCTCGTTGACCAGATATTCGGGCGCGTACGAGCGGCCGAGGGGCGCGAAGAGCCGCCGCGGGCCGCTCTCGTCGCCGACGTCGACGAGGAGCGACAAGAGGCGATCGCGGCCCTCGACACGCGCGCACGAGACCACGATGCCGACGCGCAGATCGAGCCTCGTGAAGGTCGCCATGGGCACGGGGGCCTGCGCGAGCAGCACCTCTTCGATGTCGGTGAGGCGGATCGCGGGCACGCCCGAAGCGCTCGTCAACGTGGGCGGCTCGGCCGCGGGCGCGACGCTCTTGGCCATCGGGCTCGGGTTCGACGGGGATGCGGGCGGATCCGAGTCCGCGAGCGGCGACGACGAGATCGCGATCGACGAGAGCGACGACGACGGGCTCAGATCGATCGCGGGCGACGAGGGCTCGCGCCCCCGCGCCTTGGCGACGCGCACCGTGTTCGGCGGGACCGCGGGCGCCGGCGGGATCGCGAGCTTGGGAGAGGCGTTCGCGACGACCTCGCCGCTCGCGGGCTCGGACAAGAGGCGCGCGAGCACCTCGTTGACGCCCTTGGGATCGGCGCTGCCCCTCGTCGCCTTCATCACTTGGCCCACGAAGTAACCGAAGAGCGCGAGCTTGCCCGCGCGGTACGCCGAGAGCTGCTTCTCGTTGTCGGCGAGCACGCGCCGCGCGACGGCCTCGAGCTCGCCCTCGTCGCTCACGACGCGCATGCCGCGCGCGCGGACGATGGCCTCGGCGGTGTCGGTGGTGCCGACCATCGCGGCGTAGACCTCCTTGGCCTGCTTGCCGCTGATCACGCCCTCGTCCACCAAACGCAGCAGATCCGCGAGCTGGCCCGGCGTCACGGGGAAGGTCGCGTCGAGGCCGGTGGTCATGACGTCGCGCATGACCTCGCTCTGGATGTAGTTCGCGACCTTCACGGGGTCGCGGTAGAGCTTGGCCGCGTCCTCGAAGAAGCCTGCGATCCGCGGGTGACTCGTGAGCACCGACGCGGCGTTGGGCGCGAGCCCGAGCTCCATCGTCATGCGGCGGCGCTTCGACGCGGGGGCCTCCGCGAGCGACGCGTACACCTCGGCGACGAAGACCTCGTCGAGCGTGAGCGGAGGCAGATCCGGCTCGGGAAAATAGCGGTAATCCGAGTCGGTCTCCTTCGCGCGGAGCAGGTACGTCTCGCGCTTCTCGGCGTTGTAGCCGCGCGTCTCCATGCGCACGCGGCCGCCGTCCGAGAGGAGCTCGACCTGGCGCCGCGCCTCGATCTCGATCGCGTCCGCGACGAAGCGAAACGAGTTGATGTTCTTCAGCTCGACGCGCGTGCCGAGCTTGCTGTCGCCCTTCTTGCGCACGCTCACGTTGGCGTCGCAGCGGAAGCTCCCCTGCTCCAAATTGCCGTCGTTGACGCCGATGAACATCAACAGCTCGCGCAGCCGCCTCAGGTATTCGGCGGCCTCGTCGCCCGATCGCAGGTCGGGCTCACCGACGATCTCGAGGAGCGGCGTGCCCGCGCGGTTGAGGTCGACGATCGACTCGTCGCCGACGCCGTGGAGGTTCTTGCCCGCGTCCTCTTCCATGTGGACGCGGTGAATGACCGCGCGCTTGGGGCCCGAAGGCAGCTCGAGATCGAGGCCGCCGCGGAGCGCGAGGGGCTTGTCGAACTGGCTGATTTGATAGCCCTTGGGCAGATCGGGGTAGAAGTAGTTCTTGCGCGAGAACACGCTCGTGGGCTGGACCTCGCAGCCGAGCGCGAGCGACGCGGCCACGGCCATGCGCACGGCCTCGCGGTTGAGCACGGGCAGCGCGCCCGGGAGCCCGAGGCACACCGGGCACGTGTGCGTGTTGGGCTCGTCGCCGAAGCTCGTCGAGCAACCGCAAAACGCTTTGGTGCGCGTGAGGAGCTGGGCGTGGACCTCGAGCCCGATGACGGCCTCGAAGTCTCCTAAGGACGTGGCCATACATGCGCTTTTAGCGTGGTTACGGTCGGGGCAAACGCGAAAAAGCGTCGGACAGCGCGGGGAGGGGCGCAAAGAATCGGCGGTTGTTTGACACACTTTTCATCGGGCCGATATCTTGGTGCTCCCTCCCGTCCCGCCGAATCCCGCGAACATGACCAAGGTCCTCGTCTTCGAAAGTGATCCCGCGTTCGCGGGTGAGCTCCGCAACGAGCTCGGCCGTCTGGGCTCCACCGTTCACGTCGTTGACGACGGCAACGTGGGCCTACAGGCCGCCGCGTCGTCGCGCCCGGATCTCATCCTGCTGTCCATCGAGCTGCCGCGGATGAACGGCTTCTCGGTGTGCAACAAGCTCAAGAAGGATCCGCAGCTCAAGGACGTGCCGCTCATCATCATGTCGAGCGAGTCGAGCGACGAGACCTTCGAGCAGCACAAGAAGCTCCGCACGCGCGCCGAGGACTACGTCCACAAACCGATCGCGTTCGGCGAGCTCTTGCAGCACATCCGCAAGTTCATCGCGCTCGACGACGTCCCGCCCGACTCCGAGGCGATCGTCATCGACGACGCCGACGTGATCGATCCGGCGGACGATGATCTGTCGGCCGGGACCGTGGTGCAGAAGGCGCCGCCGGTGATGGAAGAGCCGCCGATCCCCGTGGTCGACGCGCGCCCCAAAGCGTCGCCCGCGGCCACGCCGGCCACCGCCCCCGTCGCGCCCGTCACCTCGGGTCCATCGTCCACGCGCGCGACGCGCACCTCCGCGGCGACGCCCGCGCCCGCGCGGGCCGAGGTGAAGGTCGATCCCGACATCGACGAATTCATCGGCGGCGCGTTCAGCCACCTGCTCTCCGAAGACGAAGAAGAGCGCACGGTCGTGAAGCCCTTCGCGGCGCTCGTGCCCAAGTCGACGCCTCCTCCCGGCGCCGCGAAGCCGTCGACGGGAGAGACGGCCGCGCACAAGCCCGCGACCGGGCCGCAGAAGCCCACGACGGTGCCGCCGCCCGCGGGCGACACGGGCGAGATCGAGCGGCTGCGCGCCGACCTCGCGAGGACCAAAGACGAGGTCGTCCGGCTGAGCAAAGAGTCCGTCGCGGCGCAAGCGAACGCGGGCCGGCTCGACGCCGAGCTCGCCGCGGCGCGCGAGGCCGTGAACGAGGCCGCGAGGCTGCGTCGCGAGGTCGACGATCTGCGCCGCGCCGCCTCGACGGCCGTGGCCGCTCCCGCCGCGCCGGCCAAGCCGGGCGCTGTGTCGAGCCGCGAGTTCCTCGATCTGCGCGAGGCGCTCAACAAGAAGGACAAAGAGATCCTCTCTCTTCGCGAGCAGATCTCGCGCAAGGACAAAGAGGTCATCGACCTGCGCGACAAGGAGCTCGCGCTGGAGCGCGAGAAGGCCGAAAAAGAGGACAGGATCCTCGAGCTGGAGCGCACCTCCGAGGAGCAGAGCGGTCAGATCGAAGGCCTGCGCGCGGACAAAGATCTCGCGACCAAGCGCGCCGAAGATTTTCGCGCGCGCATCGAGAAGCTGGAGGCGCAGGGCGCGGCGAAGGACGCCGAGATCGCCGCGGGGAAGCAGGCGCTCGCGAGCGCCGAGGCGAGCCACGCGGCAGCGATCGCGAGCGCCGC
>CAYTJL010000344.1:0-8629 GCA_964437785.1 uncultured Polyangiaceae bacterium | reverse complement strand
TTCTCGACCGCGTTCGCCGCGAACGTGGCGACCAACGTGTGGCTCGGCTTCCCGTTCATGATGGTCGTCACGCTCGGCGCGCTCACCGCGGTGCCCGCGGACGTGCTCGAGGCCGCGCGCGTCGACGGCGCGACGCGGTGGCAGCGGCTCCGCCTCGTGACGCTGCCGATCATCCGGCCTACGCTCGCGCCCGCCGTGACGCTCGGCGCGATGTGGACCTTCAACATGTTCAACGTCGTGTTCCTCGTCTCGGGCGGCGACCCGAACGGCACCACCGACATCTTGGTGTCCGAGGCGTATCGGTGGGCCTTCACGCGGCAGAACCAATACGGCTACGCGGCGGCGTACGCGGTGCTCATCTTCTTGCTTCTCTTCGGCGCGACGCGCCTCTCGTCACGGTGGAGCGACGATCGTCCGAAGCCCGTCGCCGGCGCGGAGGGATCATGAGCGGCGATTCGCACGGCACGCTCCGCGAGCGCAGCTCGACGCTCGAGTCCGTCGCGGCGCACCTCGTCGTGCTCGCGGCGGTCGCGTTCGCGCTCTACCCGGTGCTGTGGGTCGTCTCGCTCGCGTTCTCGGGTTCGAGGCCGCCCGAGCCCACGGTGATCCCGACGCTGCGCGACCCCACGCTCGACCATCTCCGCGCGGTCGTCGGCAGCTCGCGCGCGCTGCCGGACGGCTCGACGATCTGGCTCTTCGGAAGGCAGGCGTTCAACTCGATCGTGATCTCGCTCGCGACCGCGATCGTGGGCGTGCTCATCGCGGTGCCCGCCGCGTACGCGCTCGCGCGCATGCGCTTCGCCGGCAAGGAGCGCGGCGTCGCGGCGCTGCTCGCGACGCAGATGTTCCCGACGGTCGCGAGCGCGGTGCCGCTCTACTTGATCCTCGACGCGCTGCATCTCCTCAACTCGCGCACGGGGCTCGTGCTCTGCTACGCGTCGACGTCGGTGCCGTTCGCGGTGTTCCAGCTCCGCGCGGCGTTCGAGGCGATCCCCGTCGATCTCGAAGAGGCGGCGATGGTCGACGGCGCGACGAGGCTCGGCGCGTTCGTGCGCGTGGTGCTGCCCGCGGCGCGCCCCGCGATCGCGGTGACCGCGCTCTTCGCGTTCATGAGCGCGTACAACGAGTTCATCCTCGCCGCGACGCTGCTCGGAAAAGAAGAGATGTTCACGCTGCCCGTGATGCTCCAGCGGTTCATCGGCGAGCACGACAAGCGATGGGAGCTCTTCGCGGCCGGCGCGATCGTCGTCTCGCTCCCCGTGATGACGCTCTTCTACGTCGCACAAAGGCATCTCGTCGCGGGGCTCACATCAGGTGGCGTGAAGGGCTGAGCGAGCGCGTCGGATTTTTGACTGATGCCTCTTGCCGCGGAGACATAAAGCGTGGTCCATTCAGTCGGGGTGTCTTTGCCCTTAAAAACGGGCCCCTCTTAGAGCCCCGGAGATGGCGTAATGAGCATCAGACCTTGGATTGGCTACACGTTGCTCGCCGGAGCGACCGTGTTCGCGACGTTCGGCTCGACCGCCTGCGGCGGAGGCGGCACCGGCGGAACCGGAGGGGGGGATGGAGGAGGGGGCTCGAGCTCGACCTCGTCCACGAGCAGCACGAGCAGCACCAGCAGCACGAGCAGCACCAGCAGCAGCGGTAACCCCTGCGGCAACGGCACGCTCGACACGGGTGAGGTCTGCGACGGCGCCAACCTCAACGGCGAGGACTGTGTCTCCCAGGGCTTCGGCTCGGGTCAGCTCGCTTGCGCCGCGGACTGTACGGCGTACGACACCACCGCGTGCGATGCGTGCGGCAACGGGATGATCGACGGCGTCGAGTCGTGCGACGGCCAAAACCTCAACAGCGCGGACTGTGTGTCGCTCGGCTTCGGCTCCGGCACGCTCGCGTGCAACCCCGACTGCACGCTCGACACGTCGATGTGCAACCCGTGCGGCAACGGGGTCGTCGACATGGGTGAGCAGTGCGACGGCGCGGACCTCGGCGGAGCCGACTGCGTCTCGCTCGGGTTCGACGTCGGCTCGGTGACCTGCGCCGCGGACTGCACGTTCGACACGTCGATGTGCAACACCGAGAACTGTTTCAACGGCGTCGACGACACGAACGACGCGATGGTCGACTGCGGCGATCCGCTCTGCGCGACCGAGTGCGCGGACTCGTGCATGAACAACCCGACGCTGCCCGACCCCTCGATGGCGGTCCCGGGCGACACCACCGGCCACCCCAACCAGATCAACGACAACTGTTACCCGGGTGTCTCGGGCGGAGGCGGGACCGAGATTGTCTACGTCTTCACGCCCACGCAAACGGGCATGGCGGACATCGTCATGGTGTCACCGGGCATCGATCTCGCGCTCTCCGCGCGCAGCACGTGCGCGGACGTCGCGAGCGAGATCGCGTGCAGGGACGAGGCGTTCCCCGGCAGCTCGAGCGATCCTGACACCGAAGAAATCACCATCCCGGTCACCGCGGGCGTGCCCATCTTCATCGTCGTCGAGGGCTACACCGACGCGGAAGCCGGCGCGTTCACCATCAGCGCGGCGAGCCGGCCGATCGTGTGCGGCGACATGAACCTCGATCCGGGTGAGATCTGCGAAGCCGGGAACGTGGGCGCCGCGACGTGCACCTCGCTCAACTACGCGAGCGGGACGCTCGGCTGCAACGGCATGTGCGACTACGACACGTCGGGTTGCACGGGCTGCGCGCACGACAAGTGCGCGGTCGGCGGCCCGATCCCGAGCAACTGCGATCCCTGCGTCATGCAGGTCTGCGCGGCGAACCCTGCGTGCTGCACCACCAACTGGGACGCGTCGTGCGTCTCCATGACCAACACGATCTGCGGCGCGGGCAGCTGCCCCGTGTGCGGCAACGGCGTCATCGAGACGGGCGAGAGCTGCGACGACAACAACATGATGGCGAACGACGGGTGCAGCCCCACGTGCACCTGCGAAGCGCTCACGGTGACCAACGATCCGAACCCGGACACCACGGTGCCGGACGGCACGTACGTCGGCACGCTCGCGAGCATGACGTGCTTCCCGCTCGTCGTCCCGGCGTCGTCGGTGATGGGGTGCTCGACGATCTCCAACGTGTCGGTGACCGTCGCCATGGCGCACACGTACATCGGCGATCTGGTGCTCAAGCTCGTGCACCCCGACAACACCGTCATCACGCTCATGAGCCGGCCCGGCGTCGTCGAGACGGTGGACGACGGCAATGACACCGCGGGCTTCGGCGCGAGCGACGATCTCTCGAAGGCCTTCCCGATCACGTTCCAGACCGGCGCCCCCGTCAGCGCCGAGAACATGGGCAACGGGTTCGCGGGCGTGGTCTGCCAGACCGCGGGCAGCTCCTGCGTGTTCTCGCCCTCCAACGGCTCGGCCGCGGCCGGCGACTTCACCACGCTGAACGGCAAGCCCACCGCGGGCACGTGGCAGTTCTGCGTCGGTGACGCGGCGACGCCGGATGCTCCGTCGCTCGACAAGGTCACCCTGACCCTCAACTGATCTCCGCGCGAGGGGAGCCGGTCACGCCGACGTGATCGCTCCCCTCACCTCCCCCTCTCAAGTCTCTCCGCTCAGAACCCCAACACCGAGTTGGGGGAGCCCTTCGCGCTCGCCTTGGGAGCGGCTTTTGTCGGGCTCTTCGCGGACGGGGATGCGTTCGCGGTCGGGGCCGGCGGCAACGCCGACGACGGCGCGATGATGGGCTCGGCGGACGGCGTCGCGGACGCTGTCTCGACGGGCGCCGCGCTGCGCGGAGCTTCGATCGCGGACGCGGTCGAGGGCGAAGGATCCTTCGATCGGAGGCTGAGCACGAGGACGACCGCGAGCGCGGCGACGAGGACGACCGCGACCGCCGCGATCACCGCGGTGAGCGCCGAACGACCGGGCTTCGGCGCGGGGATGTCGGCGGTGGGCGACGCGTTGCTGAGCGTCCCGTACGAGGGGTGCGACGGTGGTCTCGCGCCCGGCATCAAGAGGGTTTGATGCGCGATCGGAGGCGCCGCGATCGCCGCGAACGACGCGCTCGCGATCGACGGCGCCGTCTGCGCGCGCGCGGCGCTCAGCGGATCGAGCGTGATCGGCGGCGCCGTCGCGATCGGGGGCGGCTCAGCGCGCGACGACATCGACGCGGCGATCGCGCTGAACGCGGCGGCGAGATCGCGCGCGGTCGAGAAGCGCTGGGCGGGGCTCCGCGCGAGGGCCTTCGCGAAGAACGCGTCGAACGCGCCGCCGTACGCGGGCACGAGCGACGAGAGCGGAGGGATGGGCTCGGCGCAGATCTTCACGATCAGATCGCCCACCTGATCGCCTTGAAACGGGAGCTGACCCGAGAGCATGCGGTAGGTGATCACGCCGAGCGACCAGAGATCGGCGCGGTGATCGAGCGTGCGCAGGCCGCGCGCTTGCTCGGGGCTCATGTAGTGGACCGAGCCGAGCACGACGCCCGTCGCCGTGGCCTCGTTCGCGTCGACCTCGCCGAGCGTCTTGACGATCCCAAAGTCGAGGAGCTTGACGATCTCGCCCTCGTCGCCCTTCGCGAGGAACACGTTCGCGGGCTTGAGATCGCGGTGGACGACGCCCGCCTCGTGCGCCTTGATGAGGGCCTTCGCCACCTGCGACACGACGCGCTCGGTCTCGGCGATCGACATCGGCCCCGCGCGCCGCAGGCGGTGGCCCAGGTCCTCGCCCTGGAGCAGCTCCATCACCAGGTACGGCGTGTCGATCTCGACGCCGTAGTCGTAGATCTGGACGACGTGCGGGCTCTTGATCTGCGCGATGACGCGCGCCTCGCGCTCGAAGCGGGTCCACCCCTCGGCGGTCTCGCGCTGCGTCGCGTCCATCAGCTTCACGGCGACGCGCATGTCCAGCGTGATGTGGCGCCCCGTCCAGATCTCGCCCATCCCCCCGCGCGCGAGCGGGCTCTCCAGCCGGTACTTGCCTGCGACGACGCTGCCTTCTTCGAACGAGGACAAGCGGCCTCCGATGACGGAAGATTGATCTTAGCACGCGAACCATCGCGCCCGGAGCTTGCAAACGCGCCCAATCGTCGCGTATCGCGCGCCAACGATGCGCAGGCGGGCGGCGCTCAGAACGCGCCGTGGACCACGAACGTCCCTGCACCAAGCCCAAAACGGACGCGCGGCGGCGCGTGGCTCGTGGAGGGCCCGCTCCGAGGGAGGACGATCGCGACGACCGTGCCCGCGATCGCGCCCGCCGCGGCGAGGCCGAAGCCCACGCCCGACGCGATGGTGAGCGCACGCGCCGTCGAGGCGTCGGCTTCGAGCTTGGATTGAAGGCTCACCGGGCACGTCCACGATCCGTCGCCGTTGTCTACGCACGCGTCGTGGATGCTCTTGATCTTGCCCATCGCGACGACGCCCGCGCCGATGCCGAGGGCGAGCCCCGCGCCCGCGACGCCGAAGGCGACGGCGGCGGGGACGGCCGCGCTCCTCCTCTGCTCGGAGAGCACGGGCACGCCGCGCGGGACGTCGATCGCGACGGCGTCGAGCGCGAGCTCCACCTTGGTGACGTCGCCCTCGACCAGCGTGACCTTGCGCGTGACGGCCGGCTTTCCCGGCGCTTCGGCGGCGACCGTGTGCTCGCCCGGGTCGACCTCTTTGCCCGCGATGAGCTCTGCGGCGCGGATCACGACGCCGTCGATCGAGACCGTGGCGCGCGGCGCGCCTTCGCCCTTGAGCGAGATCACGATCGAAGGGATGCGCGAGGTGAGCGTCGCGAGCTCGGCGATCGCGTCGCTCTGCGCCTTGCGGAACTGATCAGGCGCGTTCGCGGGGAGCTTGTCGCCGGCGATCGTCTGGAGCAGCGCCCGCCCTTCGAGGAGCTTCCTCTGCTTGATCCGGCAGCGCGCCATGAAGAGCGTGAGGGTCGGCGCGTGGTAGAGCGCGTCGGCCTTGGCGAAGGCGTCATACGCCTCGGCCCAGCGGCCAAGCGCATAGAGACGGAGCCCCTCTTCCCCTTTGGCGCGCGCCTCGGCCTGCACGTCTCCGGCGAGCGCCGGCGCGGGCGCGGCCGACACGAGCGCGAGCGCGACGGACAACGCGAGCGCCGTTCTGCGTGAGCGTGAGCCTGACGAAGTGGGCAAGGCGAACAAAACCTACCATCGGCGAGGCAATCTGCGCTTGCCTGTTTTGCGCGAGGCGGCGATCATCGCCGGCTGAGGTAGTTCTTATGCTTCGAGCCTCCCAACAAAGGCTCCATCGTTGGCAACACACGGCGCAACACGCGGCAAAGCTCGCGACCGCGCTGGGAGCGGCGTTCGCGATCTCGTCCGGCTGCTCGGCCAACGTTCAAAATCAGACGACAGGCACCGGCGGCACGGGCGGAGACGGCGGGCAAGGCGGTCAAAGCAGCAGCGTCTCTTCGCCGGCGGCCTCGTCGTCCTCCAGCTCCGGCGCGCCGGGGACATGCATTCACGCCGAGGACTGCCCGCCGACCGGCAACCCGTGCACGCTGCCAACGTGCATCAATGGGATGTGCTCTCCGCAGCCCGCCAACGACTATGCGAGCTGCGATGATGGCCAGTTCTGCACCGAAGACGACTTTTGCCTGAACGGGGTTTGCAACGGCGGAACGGACAAATTCTGCGTTCCCCTCGACACGTGCCATATCGGTGTCTGCGACGAGGGCCTCGACACGTGCAAGAACGTGCCTGGCAACGACGGCGCGCAGTGCAACGACGGTAACTCGTGCACGGGCCCCGGCGAGTGCATGAACGGCGCGTGCGTGACCGGGAATCCCGTCGATTGCTCGGTGTTCGACGGGCAGTGCACCGCGGGCGTCTGTGATCCGGGGGTGGGCTGCAAGCCCGCTCCGGCCAACGAGGGTGGGCCGTGCGACGACGGGCAGGCGAGCCCGTGCTCCACGGGCATGTGCGTCGCCGGCGCGTGCGCGTCGGTGCCCGCCAACGAGGGTGGGCCGTGCGACGATAACCTCTTTTGCACGATCGGCGATCACTGCCAAGCGGGGGCGTGCGTCCCCTCCGGCCCAAACCCCTGTGCGCCTCCGGGCGGCTGTTACATCGCGTCGTGCGACGAGGCGCAGCACCTCTGCACCGCGGTGCCCGGCAACGACGGCTCCCCCTGCGACGACGGCAACACGTGCACGGCCAACACGACGTGCCTCAACGGCGCGTGCATCGGCGGCGTCCCCACGAACGAAGGAGCGCCCTGCGACGACGGCTCCACGTGCACCTCCAACACCCTTTGCATCCAGGGCCAGTGCGCGGGCGGACAAGGCCCCACCGTCTACTTCTCGGACGACTTCAAAGACAACTCCAAAGGTTGGGTGCTCGACACCGAGTGGCAAATCGGGCCTGCCCAAGTGTCGTTCGGCCAAGTGTACGGCAACCCCGATCCGGGCGCCGATCACACGCCGACGGCGGACAACGGCGTCGCGGGCGTGGTGATCGGCGGCAACGCGTCGACCGCGGGCACGCACACCTATCGTTATATGTCGAGCCCGCCGTTCAACACGTCGGGCGCCGCCGGCCAAGTGATCTTCGGTTATTACCGCTGGCTCAACAGCGATTACGACCCGTACATGCACAACTCCGTCGACGTGTGGGACGGCTCGACGTGGGTCAACCTCTGGACGAGCGGCAGCTCCCCCGGCGTCCAAGACCTCGCCTGGACGTTCGTGTCCTTCGACGTGACCGCCTATAAAAACGCGGGGATGCGCGTACGCTTTGGATTCGATATCGGGAGCAGCGGTGTCTACACCGTCAGCTCATGGAACGTGGACGACGTGCTCATCGCGAGCGCGGCGTGCCCCTGATTGGCTCGATGATCCGCGGAAGGCTCGATCGGTTGTCTCCGAAAGGGAATGAGAGATGAGAACGTACAAAGCGCTCGGGATGTCGATGGGTATGGTCCTCGCCGCCTTCGGGTGCGCCGGGGGCGAGACCCTCTTCCAGACGACGAGCTCGTCGAGCTCGGGGGGCACCGGCGGCGAAGGGGGCGACACGGGCGCGGGTGGTCACATGACCTCCAGCTCGACCTCATCGAGCTCGGGCGGCTGCACGAGCGCGGCGGACTGCGCGACCTTCGGCGACGCGTGCAACATGGGCGCGTGCATCAACAGCGTGTGCGGGAAGCTCCCCGCCAACGAGGGCTCCACCTGCGACGACGGGATCTCCTGCACCGTCAACACCACCTGTCAAAACGGCCAATGCCAAGGCGGCACGCTCAAGCCCTGTCCGTCGACGAACCCCTGTATGGTGGGGGTGTGCGATCCGGCCACCGATTCGTGCATCGAGATGCCCGGCAACAACGGATCGCCCTGCGTCGACAACGACGCTTGCACGCTCACGGGCACCTGCTCGGCGGGCACGTGCGTCGCCGGCGGCATGGTCGATTGCTCGTTCCTCGACGGCCCCTGTTCGCTCGGGTATTGCGACCCGCAAACGGGCTGCAAGATCATGCCCCTCGCCGAGGGCACGGCGTGCCCGCTCGGCATCAACGATCCTTGCGTGGGCGGCTCGTGCACGCAGGGGCAATGTCTGCCCGTCCCCGCCAACGAGGGCGGCGTCTGCGACGATGGTAAGTTCTGCACCATCGGTGATCACTGCCAGAACGGCGTTTGCACGGCCGGCGGCCCCA
>CAYTJL010000343.1:0-8721 GCA_964437785.1 uncultured Polyangiaceae bacterium | reverse complement strand
CGGAGCGGGCGTGTCGTCGAGCAGCGGTGGCACCGGAGCGGGCGTGTCGTCGAGCAGCGGCGCGGGCGGCGGCGACGCGAGCGGCGGTGATCCGATCGACCAAGGATCGTGCGCTTGTCGCTCGGCCGCGGACGACGATGGTCGCGTCCCGCCGGGGAGCGCGCTCATCGCGTTTGGGCTCGCCGCCGGCCTCGTGAGGCGGCGCGCCCGCGCGCGCTCAAACCCCAAAGGTTGATCCAGATCTGCTAAACAAGCCCGTTGTGCCCCCGCTCATCGCTTGTTTGGACGTCGACTATCGCCCCTCCCACGCGGCCGCGGCCGCCGTCGCGTTCGTCGGATACGAGGCTCCGTCGAGCGTCGAGGAGGTCACCGTGCGCGTCGACGAGGTCGCGCCGTACGAGCCCGGCGCGTTCTACAAACGGGAGCTGCCTTGTCTCCTCGCCGCGCTCGCCGCGCTCCGCCGAGCGCCCGAGGTGGTGATCGTCGATGGATACGTGTGGCTCGGTGAGGGCGCGCCCGGCCTCGGCAAACACCTCTTCGACGCGCTCGCGCGCGCAACACCCGTCATCGGCGTCGCCAAGACGAGCTTCCGAGGCTCGCCCCACGCCGAAATCGTGCTCCGCGGCGCGAGCCAAACGCCGCTCTATGTAACGGCCGAAGGCGTGCCCGCGCGCGACGCCGCGCTCCACGTTCGGAGCATGAGCGGCCCAAACCGCATCCCAACCCTGCTCCGCCGCGTCGACACGCTCTGCCGCCGCGCGCGCGTATAAGGGCCCTGCGTCAAAAAGCTGCTCTCCGCGCGCACAAAGCGCTTATCATGGCGCCCCCCGTCACTCTTTTGGCGCGCGGGGGAACTGCGCCCAGCGCATAAAGCCATATCCTCTCGCCCATCGTTGCTCGCTCACCCCGAGCGACACCCGCCCTCGGGAGCTACCGGCGCTCCCGGGCGGCGAGGGGGGCTCCCAAGGACCTTCGGCGCCGATGCCGAGAGGGACCGTCTTCAGCCCATGCTCCCATGCCGGAGAGGATCGTCTCTCACCATGACCTCGAAGCAAGCTCTTTTGGCCGTGATCCCCGCGCTCCTCATCAGCTCCAACGCGCTCGCCGCCTCCGTCGCGGACCTCGGCGTCAGCGTCACGCCTCCTTCGGGCACACACGTCTACGAGAACGGCACCTTCACCGTGACGGTCGAGAACACCGGCAATCGCAACGCGTCGAACGTGGATCTCGACATCCAACTGCCCGAGACCAACACGAGCCCTCAAGTCTACATCATGGGCACGCTCTCCGGCTATTCGCCCTCGTGCACGCTCTCGGGCAGCCTCTTGAGCTGCGCGCTCGGGACCATCAACCGGAACACGTCGAAGTCCGTCACGTTCACCATCGCCCTGCCCTACAGCTCCGGGCCCCTCGTGATCGACGCCGACGCCTCCACCACCACGGCCGAGACCAACCTCGCCAATAACCACCTCTCGCTCACCGCCTCTCCCCTCACCTACGACAACGCCGTGAGCGCCCCCGTGAACGCCGTCAACCGCCACTGCACCGGCACCGGCCTCACCTCGTTCTTCGAATGCGAGAAGTTCCCGAGCTCCATCTCTTCGTTCACCAGCACGCTCGAGATCGACGGCACCGTCACCCTCCCCGACCCCGATTTTTATGGCCTCTGGACGCAGACCGCCGCCGACACGCTGGAGATCGAGTACTTCGACATCAGCGGGCCGGCCGGCACGCTCGTCGCCAAAGGCGTGGACGGGGGCTGTTTCGAGGGCCCGATGACGTTCCCCGGAAGCTCGTACGTCGCCATCTACGAGGTCTGTTTCGAATAACGATCGTCCTCGAGACCTGTTAGAACGGTAGGCGCGCCCGCGTTTCGGCTTCGCGCGCACACACGAAGACGAGGAGACGCGCGAACCATGACCCGAGCCACCCCGCCGCCCGCGCACGATCCCCTCTTGCCCACCGTGATGCCGCTCCAGCTCCTCGCCGAGATCGAGCGGAGGGGCCTCGACCCAAGCCCCCTGCTCTCCGAAATCGCGTTCCCCAAAGGCGCGCGCGAGCAGCCGTTCATCCTCATGCCGCTCTCGTCGATCGTCGCGTTCGGCGAGCGCGCGGCCAAGCTCGCGCACGATGATTGGTTGGGCCTGCACGCGGGCGAGCACAAGAGCTCCGCGCTCCTCCGCGTGCTCGCCTTCGCGTGCAGCGGAGTGAGCACGGGGCGAGAGGCGCTCTCCGTGTTCGTTCAACACGTCTCCACCATCCACGACTCCATGGCGTTCTCCATCCAAGACACGCGCGACGGCGCGGAGCTCCGCCAAAAGATCCCCGGTCACCCCCATTGCCTCGGCCAGCAGGGCAACGATCATTGGGTGTCGAGCGTGCTCGCCGGGGTCGAGCACATGGCCGGTAACCTCCGCGTCCCTCTGCGCATCACCTTCGCTCACCCCGCGCCCCCGCACCGCGCCGAGCTCGTGCGCGTGCTCCGCACGCAGAAGCTCACCTTCGATGCGGGCTACAACGGGATCACGTTTGGCACCGACGCGCTCGACGCCCCGCTCCGCAACGCAGGTTCGAGGCTCTCCGAGCTGCTCAGCAAATACGCTTCTTACACGGCCTCGGTGAAGCCGCTCGACGGCGCGTTCCTCACCCGCGTTCGATCCGTCGTCGAGGAGCGGCTCGGGCCCGGCGCGCCCAGCATCGCCGAGGTCGCCAAGGCCATGGGCACGAGCGGGCGCACCCTGCAACGCAGGCTCGCCGAAGAGGGGCTCACGTTCTTTACCGTGCTCGACGGCGTCCGCAGGGACATCGCGCTCGCGCACGTCGAGCGCCGCGATCTCACGCTCGACGAGATCGCCGCGCGCATCGGCTACGCACAGAAAGGAGCGTTCTTCCGGTCATACCGGCGATGGACCGGCAAGACGCCCCGCGGGAAGAGCGCTTCGTAAGGGCCGCCGCGCGAGGAACCCCTTGCGTCACGGGCGCGCGCGGGCTCATCATCGGACGATGGCGCTCCGACGACTCCGCTTCTTCATGGCTTGTTCCCTCGCTGCGATCGCGCTCTCGCCAGCGTGTAACCTAATCTTCGGGATCACCGGGGGTGAGCCCGGCGCAGGGGGCGGCGGGTCCGGCGCGACGTCCTCGACCACCAGCACGAGCACGAGCACGACCAGCAGCACGAGCACGAGCACGAGCACGACCACGAGCGGCATGGGCGGCGGCGACAGCGGCGCTCCCGTGTGCATGGGCGGCGGCCCCAAAGGGGATCTCGTCAAGTACACCAAGCAGGCGCCCGGGGATGACTACGACGGTGGCCGCGCGGTCGCGTTCGGCCCGAACAACAACATTTATTGGACCGGGTATTACGCGAGCGTCAACACCGCTTTTGGGCCCACGAGCCTGCCTTACCCCGGCGGAAACGGCGCGAACGCGTGGGATCTCTTCGTGGTCCGCTACGACGAGAGCGGCAATCACGTGTGGTCGAAGGGCTGGAACGGCCCCTTGGATCAAGAGCCCTTGGCCATCGCGGTGGACCCGAACGCCACCATCGCCATCGCGGGCGTGATGGATGGGAGCGCCGATTTCGACGGACACCCGATCACGGCCAACGCCGCCGAGCAAGCCAGGATCGACGCCTTCGTCCTCAAGATCGTCGAGCAGAACGGCGCGCCCGTGGTGGCTTGGTCCGCGCACTTTTCGGGCGACCAAGACGAGGTCGCCGAGAGCGTCGCGTTCGACGCCGCGGGCGACGTCATCGTCGCGGGGAGAGCCAACGGCGCCATCGATTTCGGCGGGATCTGCGGCGTCAAAGGCGCGACGGGCAGCCACGGCATGTTCTTGACCAAGCTCGACAAGACCGATGGCCACTGCGTTTGGGTCAAGTACTACAGCGGCTACACCGAGCTCTTCAACAAGTACGGAGATCAGGGCAAGAGGCTCAACCTCGTGATCGATCCGGCGAGCGGCGATATCCTCCTCGCGGGCGGCGCGATCAACCCCAACTTCGGACAAGGCCCCATCGCCACGTTCGGCGAGGTCGACGCGTTCGTCGTCCGGCTCGCGAGCGACGGGACCCACAAGCAATCCCGATCGTTCTTCGGTGAGATGAACGGCGCCGACGGGGCTCAACACGCGCGATCCATCGCGCTCGACCGCTGCGGCGACGTCTTCATCGCGGGGAGCTTCACCCGCAAGCTGAAGATCGGCAACGACGCCTTCACCGTGGCCGACGTCCCGAATGACGCGGGCCTCAACGAAGCGGACAAACCCGATGTCTTCGTCGCCAAGCTGCGGGGCGACACCTTAGAGCCCTTGTGGGCGAGGGCGTTCGGCGAGGCGGGCGATCAACAGAGCTTCTTCGCCGGCACCGACGACCTCGGGAACGTGCTCATCGCGGGGAGGCTCGGTGACGATGACCTCTCGACAGGCGTCGATTTCGGCGGTGGAAAGCTCGTCGGTCCAGGGCCGAAGCCGGGGGAGGGCTATTATCTCGACCTCTTCGCGATGAAGCTCGACCCGACCGGAGCGCACGTGTGGTCGCGGCGTTGGGGTACGAATGGCCTCGAGGTGCTCTTCAGCGGAGCTGTCGGAGGGGACCAACTGGCCATCACGGGGATCGCCAACTCCGCGCCGCTCGACTTCGGCGACGGCTCGCAGCCGATCGTGTCGAGTTACTTCGACGGCTTCTTGGCGATCATGGGGCCTTGATCACTCCGCCACGCTGAGCCTCGCGGCGGCGGCATAAGCCGCGATATGGCCGCTCTCCTCGGCCACGTACACGCCACATCGCTCATCGACGCGGAGCAGATCGGGGATGAGATCGTTGGGCACGCGCCCGAGCAAGGTGCCCTCATGGGGCCTCACCACGTGAACCTCGCTCTGCGGCACGAAGAGCGCGCCCGATCGCAGCACCGGCTCGAGCCGCCGCGGCCTGTCGCCCTCGGCGCCGCCCGCAAACACGTGACGGTAGCGCGTGGCGCCGTCGCTCGCGGAGATCCCCGCGAGCTCGCCGCCTTCGCTGTTGACGACCACGGTGCCGTCGACGAGCAGGCACGACGCCGCCGAGCTGCACACCGCTTGATCGAAGCGCGGCTCGCCCGTGCGGCGATCGTAGCCGACGAGGCCCATGCCGCCGCGCCGCTGCGTCGCGAGGACGATGGTCTCGGGCGCGAGCATGGGCGCGCCGACGGGCGCGACGTGCGCGGGCACCTCGACGCTCCAACGCTCCTTGCCCGACCACGGATCGATGAGGTGGAGCCGCGCGCTCTCCTTGCCCATCACCGCGCCGCCGCCCGCGATCGCCGCGAGCGTGTCGCCGTCGATCGCGACCGCGGACGCGAAGCGGAGCCGATCGCAGAAGCGCCAGACCACCTCGCCGGTCGCGACGTCGAGCGCGGTGAGCGAGGCGTCGCCGCTCGCGACGATCACGAGCTTGCCCGCGCGACGAAGCTTGAAATTGCCGCGCCGCCGCGAGGCCCAACGCCACTTCACCTCGCCGTCGCCGAGGTCCACGGCCGCGAGATGCCGCGCGCCCTCGCTCACGATCAACATGCGCGGCAACCCCGGCACGCCCACGACCACGCCGCTCGCGCCCGCGCCCTGCTTGGGCGCGAGCTTCGCGGACCAGAGCGTCTCGCCGCTGCGGAGATCGTGCAGATCGACGCGGCCCTCCGCGTCGAGCCGCGCGACGCCCGCGGGCGTCATCACGCTCACGGCGCGCGAGACGGGCCTGCGGAAGAGCGGCGTGCCCGTCTCGCGATCGAGGCACACGAGATCGCGCGCGGTGCCGAGCACGATGCGATCGCCGCACAAAAACGTGGCGCGCAGATCGATGCCGGGCACGGTCGCGATCCAGCGGCTCGTGAAGCGGAGACGCCCGCGCGAGAGCGGCTCGGGCTCCTTGACCGGAGCGCGCGAGGCGGCCGCGAACGCGCGGTACAGCTCGGGCGCGGTGTTGATCTTCGAGTCGTCGCGCGTGGCCTCGCGGATCAAGTCCGACAGCTCGCGCAGCCGGCCCCGAAACGCGCTGAGCCGGAGGTTCTGCGACTGCGCGGAGGAGCGGCGGATCAAGCTCCGCACGAGCGCGCGACCGAACGCGAGCACGGCGCGCGCGAGCGCGATGGGATCGACCGCGGGGAAGGTCCTCGCCTCGGATCGCGGCGACGTCACGCGGCGCTGCGACGGCGATCCCAGCGTGAGCGACACCGATCCATCCGCGCCGAGCCGCACGCCGCACACCGCGCCGAACGCGGTGATACGCCGGTAATACGGCCGGCCGCGCGTCGCCGCGTCGAGCGTGTCGAGCACGAGCCCCACGAGCTGCTCGGCGAGCAGGAACACGAGCACGTCGTTGATCTCGCGCGTGTGACCGCCGACGGTGACGCGGAGCTTTCCGCGCACGAGGAGCGAGAGCAGATCCGATCGCAAAACAGGGGGCGCCGCCGCGATCGTGACCGGCGCCTCCGGCCGCATCGCGAGCTCCGCGGCCATCACGATCGGGAGATCGCCCGTCGGCTCGACCATCACCTGCGCGATCTCGGTGGGCGCGTCGAGCGCGATCGACGCGCTGCGCGCGAGGCGCAGCGAGGCGTCGAGGCGCGCGATCGAGGCCGCGATCGCGCACGCGCGCGGATCGTCGATCGCGCCCTTGGAGAGCGGCGAGATCGCGCACGCGTCCTCGGGGTGGACGTCGTTCGCCGACGCGCCGATCGCGCTTCGAAGCGTGCTCGACACGCGCGCGATCCACAGCGCGGCCGCGTCACGCCGCTCGTGGAGCGCGACCTCGGGCACGGGGCCGCCTTGGAAGATCGAGATCAAGAGATCGCGCCCGGCGCGCTCGATCCCGATCTCCCACGCGGCCGAGCGACCCGCGTCGATCGACGGCGCGCGCGCCTCGGCCTCGGGCATGAGGCCGCCCGCGCGCACGGTGCCGCGGATCTTGGCCCCCGCGGCGAGGTCCGCGAGCAGCGACGCTACGTCGCCCAAAAAGATCGGCGCTTCGGAGGCGCCGAGGCGAGGCAGCGCCGCGGTCGCGCCCTCGGAGAGCGCGTCGAGGATCGCTTGGGCGTTGGAGAAATCGGGCTCCGCGTGGATCTCGGAGGGGTGCTCGACGACGAGGTGCTGGCCGCTCATCTGGGAGCGGATGCTAAGCACGCCCGCGGAGGAGCCTAAGTTTTGTGCTCGGATCGCCGCAGAGTGGACAAGCGCGCGATCAGCCGCTAAGCGCGGCGCGTAGAGCCATGATCGAGCGCGCCTTGCAGAGCATTTTGATCGGCTCTTCGTGCGCGCTCCTCGCGGCGTGCGCGAGGGCGGAGGATCCGCCCGGCAGGAGCGTCGAAGCGGTCAAGCGCGAGGCGCTGCTCGAGCGCCCGCGCGTCGCGTCGAGCGCCGCGGCGGCACCCCCGCGCGAGGCGCTCGAACCGGGCCACGGCGCGAAGATGGCCAGCATCGCGATGCGGACGTGGATCTACAACGCGCCCGACGAGCGCGCGACCAAGCTCGGCTACCTGCGCGCGGGGGCGGTGATCGATCGCGCGGAGGCGCCGTCGGGCAACGAGGGCTGCGCGGGCGGCTGGTATCGCATCGCGCCGCGGGGCTACGTGTGCGTCGGCAAAGGCGCTTCGCTCTCGCTCGATCACCAGGTCGTCGAGTCTGCGCTCCGCGGCCCGGATCGCAGAGGCTTCTTGCCGTATTCGTACGTGACCTCCAAGTCGCCTCCACCGCATCTCTACTTCCGCCTCCCTTCGCGCGCGGATCAAGAGCGGGTCGAGGGCATCAAGCTCCGTGATCATCTCGCGAGCGGCCAAGGCGCGGAGCTGAAGGACATCGTCGCGGACGCGGTCCCGTCGTTCCTCGCCGCGGGGCGCTCGCTGCCAAAGCCTTATGGCGCCGAGGAGAAGCTTCATTATTCGGTGCACACGGGCCGCGCGCGCGAGGCGTCCGCGTTCGGGCTCATCACGAGCTTCCCGTGGACGGGGCGGCGCTTCGGCCTCACGACCGAGCTCGACTTAATCCCGCTCGATCGCACCAAGCCCGTTCACGCGAGCACGTTCCAAGGCGCTGTCCTCGACGCGCCGGGCACGCCCGCGATCGTCATTCATCAAGGCGGGACCAAGTTCCGAATCGGCGCGGACGGCCGCCCGCGCGAGGACGGTCCCGTGCCGTTTCGATCGGGCTTCGCGCTCACGGGTCAAAAGCGCGGCGGGCTCGTCGAGACGACGGCCGGGGTGTGGCTCTCCGAGGGCGATCTCCTCATCGCATCATCCCGCGAGCCGCCGCCCGGCTACGCGGCCGAGGGCAAGAAGTGGATTGACGTCTCGATTGGCAAGCAGCTCCTCGTCGCGTACGAGGGCAGCCGCGCGGTGTACGTGACGCTCGTGTCGAGCGGCCGAGGCGGCATGGGCGACCCCGCGACCACGCACGCGACGATTCGAGGTGTCTTTTACATCCGGGCAAAACACGTCTCTGCCACCATGGATGGCGACGAGGCCCAAGACTCGTACGACCTCCGCGACGTGCCGTACATCCAATACTTCCACGAGGGCTATGCCCTCCACGGCGCCTTTTGGCACGACGACTTCGGTAAGCCGCGCAGCCACGGCTGCATCAACTTGGCGCCCAAAGACGCCGCGTGGCTCTTCGAGTGGACGGACCCGAAGGTGCCTTTGGAGTGGCATGGAGCGGTGAACGCCGAGGGCGGCACGCTCATCAGCGTGCACGGTTAAA
>CAYTJL010000342.1:0-8731 GCA_964437785.1 uncultured Polyangiaceae bacterium | reverse complement strand
GGAGCGGGACACGAGGTTCGAACTCGCGACCCTCAGCTTGGGAAGCTGATGCTCTACCAACTGAGCTAGTCCCGCAGGGTCACCGGCTACCTACCTAATTCCAGGGCCGAGCGCAACTTTTCTTTCGAAACACCCCGCGCCGCCCGGATAGGGTACCGTGACGAACGTGCGCCCCCCGCTCGCCATCGCCCTCGCTGCCTGCGTTGCGGCCGCTGTCGCGTGCAGCTCGTCCTCCACCCCCAATCAGCCCAACGTCCCGATGATGCGCTGTGCGCCCCCCATCGGGGAAATTCCGCAGGAAGACTGCGCCGCCGTCGCGACCGACTTCAGCGTGCTCGACGTCTCCGCCGCGCTCACCCACGTCGGCAAAGGGCGCGAGGCCGAGCTCCGCACCGAGGCGATCAAGTCCGCCGCCGCGCTCGCCGAAGCGCTCAAAAAGAAGCGCGTCGACCTCTGCCAGTCCTACACCAAATGCGAGGTCAGCCGCGACGATCACACGGCGCGCGATCAGCGCATCGCCAAAGGCATGGAGGCGCTCATCGACCTCTGGCAAAAGCGCAAATTCTCGCGCGCGGACGAGGTCGTCCGCTTCCGCGACGCGCTCCGCGCCATCGAGCTCCGCGCCCTCGGCGACGAGGCCGCCGCGCCGCCTCCGCCTCCGGCTGCGCCCAAAGGATTCAAAGCCGCAGACGCGCTCGCACGCGTGGACGGCGCGCCCGGCGTCACGTTCCCGAGCGCGGCCGCAGGCGCGATCGCAGCGGTCGCCTCGGGCCCCGGACGCCACGAGGTGATCCGCAGCAAGCGCGACGTCGCGTCGTTCACCGCCGGCCATCGCTACCGCGTCAAAGTGCGCGGCTCGTTCACGCCGGAGCCGCCGCCGCTCATCCGCGCGGGCGACGAGCTCACGCTGCGGCTCAAGGCGCGCGCCGCACAGCCCGCCGAGATCGTCGCGGGCCTCCGCTCCATCGAAGACCCGGAGAACCTCGGCGAAGGCGCGGCGTCGTTCAAGCTCACGGCCGGCGACAAAGGCCCGCGCGAAGCCAAGCTCGTCGCCGACGAACGCGCGAGCGGCTTCTCGCTCGTGATCGGCGTTCGCGGGAGCAGCGCCGATCTCGACGACATCGAGGTGCTCCGCGGGAGCCAAATCATCGCTGCCGCGCGCGCCGAAAACGGCGAGGACACCACCGCGATGAAGATCGACTGCGCCTCCTCGACCGACAAACCTCTCGCGGGAAAACAGTCGTTCCGGTGCGCGCCGGGCGAGGCCGATCGCATCGTGATCGGCGCGCCTCAAGGCTACTTGGAGATCGTCGTCGTCGACTCCGCGTCGGATCGCGGCGCGCTCAAGACCCACTCGCTGCAAGGCGGTCGCAGCCTCGACGTCAACATCGCCGAGAGCAGCGAGATCATCTTCCGAATCTACGGCGGCGGCAGCCTCACCGTCGAAGGCATCGAGCTCACCGACCTCGGAACGCCTTGATGAGAAGGCTCAGCCGCGCACGCTCGCGGCCTCGAGCTCGGCCCACGATTCGCGCAGCCCCATCGCTTCGAGCGCTGCGTCCACCGCCGTTTGCACCGCGCCGGAGTCAGCGTCCGGCGTGACCCAAGGCTGCTCGCGAAGCCTCGCCGCCGAAGGAGGGATCCAACGCAGGCTCCTCGTGATGAGAACAATCGGCAACCCGCTGTCGAGGATCTCCTGCGCGAGCCGAATTCCACCGGCAGGCGCCGGAGGAAGATCCAAGCACACGAAGCAGATGTCGAAGTGCCCGAGCGAGAGCGCGAGACGCGCGTCCTCAGACGACGACGACTCGCTGATGTCAACGCGCCCAAGCGCCGCATCGATCGCGTCGACCAAGAGGTCACACGTCGATGCCGTTGCGTCGTGCGCCAGGAGGATGCGCCATGTACGACTCTGCCGCCGGCCGGATCCGGTATCCACGGAATCTCCCAACCCGCGGCTTTGGGTCATCATTCCTCCTAGAGAGGGCGAAGATAGACAAACATACCACCAGGACAAGGGAGGGCGGCGCTCTTTTTCTACCATTTCTATGTTTTGATTCGCGGGTTTACCTTGTCTCCGTGCGTCAAATACGCGTCATTTACGCTCGGGGCTGACGAAGGCCATCGGTTCGTGATAGGCAGAAGGCCGCCCGATGAAGCGCTTTCAAGCCAAGAGCCGCTGCGAGTGCCAGGCCATCCTCACCGCAGACCTCAACGATCAACGGTTCGTCCTGGAAGGCGCGGCGTCGCGGCACGGCCTTCGCGAACGCGCGCCGGCCCACAGCATCCGCACGGGCAGCAGCGATCGCTTCGACGTCGCGTGGGCGTGCCCCTTCTGCGGCCGCAACACGCTCCGCAGCTTCTACGACGGCGGCTCTCCACAACCCCGGGGCTGAACGCTCAGTCGTTCGCTTCGGAGGGGCTCGTGCCCATGGTGCCGAAGACCCAGTCCCAAAGGGGCGAGGACACTCCCCACCGCGTGTTCGAGCCCGTGTGGTGGTGCACCATGTGATGCCGCTTGAGCCACTTTCCGAGCCGCGAGCTCATCCGAAAGTGGTGCAGCGCGTAGTGCATCCCGTCGTACGCGAGATACCCGGCGCCAAAGCCGACCCAAAGCGGCGCGGCGTAGTGGACGCCCACAGAGAGGTGAAAAATCAGGTAGAAGACGGCCCCGAGCGGGATGCTCGCGCCGAGCGGCATCACCAGCCGGTCGCCATCTTGCGGGAAGTCGTGGTGCACGCCGTGAATCACGAAGTGCATCCGGCGCTGCCAGGGCTTCGACCCGATGTAGTGGAACACGAACCGGTGCAGCACGTATTCGGTCAACGTCCAGACCAGCGCCCCGACCACGAAGAGCCCCGCAAACGCGAGCCCGCCCATCCCTTTGGTGATGCTGCGGTAGCCGATGTAACCCAAGATCGGCAGCCAAAACACGAAAGGGGTGGACGGATGAATGCGCGAAAACCGCTCGATGAGCGGGGTCTCGAACATCTGGCACGTCGTGGGACGGGACCGTTCTTCAGCGCGGACCAGCATCGGGGCACCGATCTAGCCCAACTCAGCGGCCGGGACCAGCTTCGATCTGTCGGAAAATGCTGCGTAAATAGCTACGCCGCGTGCGCATCGGCGCACGCGGCGCAGAGAGGATCAGGTCAACGGAGCTACGAGAGGCTCAGCGCCATTGGCCGGGGACCCACACGTGGCGACCGCGGCGCTTCTCCCAGTGACCAGGAACCCAGGTGCCGCCGCCGGTCCTGTACTCCCAGCGACCGCTGATCCACACCCACTCGCGGCCCGACCAGCTCCAGTGACCACCGACCCACACGTGGTGGCGGCTCGGACGGCGGCCCATCGGCGCCTCGTTGCGGGGGGGAGGCGGCGCGGTGTTGGCGTTGCTGACGTTCCAGTAACCCTTCACCCACACGTATTGCCGGCCGTTCCACGACCAGTGCCCGGGGATCCACGTGTGATCCGCCGAGGGTGCCTTGCCGTAGTTCTCCTGCTGCGGGGCAGGCGGGGGGGGCGCATCAGCTTCGGCCGCGGGGGCCTCCGCGGTGGGCGCTTGCGTCGCCGTTGCCACGACGGTCACCGCCGCCGTCGCCTCGGCCTTGGTGCCCTCCGCGGTGTTTTGCGAGTTGGAGCGGCAGCCCGCTCCCCCGAGCGCGCCCAACATCATCACCGCCGCCGCCAAAAACTGCTCGCGATTCAGCTTCATGGTCTCCTTGTCCTTCCCCATTCACCGCTTCTCGCGTACCAGCGCGGAGCGGGCAACTTGAACATCATCGAACGGTACAACCCGGTCGCGGAAGATTTGGGTCTTCTCGTGTCCCTTGCCGGCAATCACAACGATGTCATGCTCGCCGGCCAGCTCGACCGCCCTATTGATCGCGCCGGCTCGGTCTAATATACGACGGTCGCTCTCGAATCTTCCCTCCATCCCCGCGATGATCTGATCCGCGATTGAGGCGGGATCCTCACTTCGCGGGTTGTCCGAGGTGATGAGCACGATATCGGCGAGGTGAGCAGCAGTGCGACCCATCTCGGGGCGTTTGCCACGATCGCGCTCTCCGCCGCACCCAAACACACACAGCACGCGCCCGCGATCACCTTCGACGAGCGATCGCGCGAGCGCAAGCGTCCCCGCGAGCGCGTCGGGCGTGTGCGCGTAATCCACTACGATGAGCGGGCCACCGGCGCGCTCGCCGCGAACCGCTTCGAAACGCCCGGGCACGCCGGAAAATCCCTCGATCGCGCGCTTGATGACGAGCGGCTCGACGCCGAGCGCGCGCCCCGCGAGCGCCGCTCCGAGCGCGTTCTCCGCGTGATGATGGCCGAGCAACGCGAGGCGCAACGCGCCGCCGAGCGCATCCGCAAACGGCGAAGGCGCGAGATCGACGTGCGTGCCCGCCCGATCGACCGTGACACGATCAGCCTTCAAATCCAGGGGAAGATGCGCACACGCGGCGTCCACCGGGCCGGCCGCGTAGGCGCTCCGCACAGCGTGCGCGGGCGTTACCTCATCGAGCAGCGCGCTCGAAGGATCCATGGCGTTGAGCACCGCGACGCCGCCTTGAAGCAGGTTCATGAAGAGCTGCGCTTTGGCCGCGAGGTAGCGCTCCGGCGTGCCGTGATAGTCGAGGTGATCGCGCGACAAATTGGTGAAGACCGCCACGGTCGGCGGCCAATCACGCGCAAAACCCTTGGTGAGACCGTACGACGTGGTCTCGACGACCACGGTCTTCACCTTGGCTCGCTCGGCCTCGATGATGGCCCGACGAAAGACCGCGTCGGTCGTCCCCTCGCCCATCTGCTCGCCGCGCACCCACGCGCCGATCGTCGTGATGCGCGCGCTGGGCGCGCCGCTCGCCGCGACGATCGCTTCGATCAGCGACGCCGTCGTGGTCTTGCCGTTGGTGCCGGTGACACATGCGAACGTAAAAGCGGACGCGGAGGGCAGCGTCACGGACGCCGAGCGATCCGCGGATGCAGTCCCAATCGATGCTGCGGGCGCCGCCTTTGAGGCCTTCGCCCGCCCGTTGTGGCCGTGTCTTCCCACGCGCTCGTCCTTCGAGGCTACCAAGGGCCGCGGCGGAAGACGAGATGTTCGCTTTCTTTATTCACGTGGGTGACGGCGCCATGTCTCTTGCGGTAGAAAGGCTGCCTCGTGCGAGGCCGGCAACCATCGAGAAGGGCGGACCCGGCGGGGCTCGGGGTCGCGCTGATCTTTGCGCTCGCGATCGCGCTCCTGCCCGGCGTCGCGCGCGCCGATCAGGAGGCGCCCAAGCCGCCCGCGCCCGAAGAGGCGAAGGAGCGCGCGATCGAAGCACCCGCTGCGCCGCGTGATTGGGAGAGCGAGCTTCGCGCGCTGCGCGCTCCCGAAGGACGTTACATCCATCTCTTCGGCGCGTTCGAGATCGGCCGGGGCCTCCGCTTCAATAACCCATATCGCCTCGCGACGCAGCTCGGGAGCGTCCCCGAGTCGGTCTCGCTCACCGCCACGTACGCCGATCTCTCGGTGTCGGTCGCGCTCGGCGATCCCAACGGCGCGCAGCACGGAGCTTCGCTGCATGCTTCGTTTGCGCTGCACGGCGTGCCGCAGGTCGTGCTCACGCCGAGCTACCTCGTCGCGTACCGATCGCCTTCGCGGATCCTCGCGTACGGTCGCCTCGGGCCGTCGATCGTGATCACACCCGATCCGACCTTTGGGCTCGAGCTCGCGGGCGGGTTCGGCGTGTTCGTCACCTCGCGCGTCGCGATCGCGTCGGAGCTCGTCTTCGATGCGTTTTATGGAGCGGGCTCACCATCGACCGGCGTGACGACGTATCCCGTGCTCTCCGGGCAGCTCGGCGTGCTCGTCGACTACGAGGTGCTCCCATGAATTCGGTACGAGCGAGCGAGATCCTTCGCTTGATGGTCGCGCTCGTGTTCTTCGTCGCGGCGCCCACGGTGGGCGACATCGGGAGCTGCTCGCAGCCCGAGGACGATCTCGATCCGGCCAAGTTTTTCCCTGCAAAACAAGCGCTCGACTGCCAGCGTTGTTTGGACTGCGAGATCACGACCGACGCGTGCAACGTCGCGTGCGGAGCCGTAAACGCACAAGATTTTCCGAAGGGGTGTGTCCCGCTCGTGCACGACGGCGAGGTGTGCTTGGACGCGCTCGACGCCGCGACCTGCGCGGATTACGCGCGTTTCATGGCCGATCAAGAGGCTATCATCCCGACCGAGTGCAACTTCTGTCCTCCGCTCGGCGCGGGCGGGGGCGGCGGCGCAGGAGGTGCTCCGTGAAGTCCGCGGGACGCTTGCTCTTCGCCTTCCCGCTCGCCATGTCGCTCGGCTCGCTCGGCTCGCTCGGCTCGCTCACGGGCTGCGCGTTCTTCACGTCACCAAACGACTACGGCGCTTACCGCGCGACGCACGCGGCGCCCACGTTCGAAGCGCGCCTCGAGGCCGCGTCCCGCTACCTGCGCGAGCACCCCGACGGCGTCTTCCGCGACGAGGTCGAGGCCTATTTCAAGCGCGCGGAGCCCGTGTTCTTCGAAGCCAAAAAAGGCTCGCGCGACGGGCTCAAAGACTATTTGGCCGCGCTCCCCAACGGGCCTCATCGCGTGGACGCAGAGGCCATGTTGAGGAGCTTGGAGGCGACCGAGCGCGCCAAACGCGATGAGGCGTCGCTCTCCGCCGCCGAGATCGAGCAGCGCCTCGGCCGCGCGGCGGGCGAGCGCGCGCGTGTTCGCGAGTCGATCGAGGCCTGGATCGAGCGCTTCTTGGACACCGCTGTCTACAAGAGCCCTCTCTTCGAGGCCAAACGCGATCTGATCCTCGCGTGGAGCCTCTCGCTTCCATGGCCCAAATGCGCGTCGATCGAGGGGCTCGTGGGCGCGAGGCGGTGCGATAAAATCATCGAGATGCCTTATACGGTGCCCGTCCGCGGGGGCGTCGCCGAGGTCCATCAAGCCACGATCGAAATCGCGGTGATGGAAGATGGCCCGGGCGTGCCGCTCCAAATCACGGTCGGCGGACCAGCGTTGTTCCTCCGCCTCGCCGAGACGTTCGTCGCGACCGCGCTCGACGCGACCGACGGTGACGCGCGCAAAGACGCGAACAGCCGCGCGGTCAAGCTGGTCGAGAAGGTCTTCGCGCGCGCCGTCTCGGCCGACGCTGCCTGCAAAAAAGCCCCCGACGGCGCGAGCGAGCTCGCGCTCGCGTGCAAAGGCATGAGCGTGACCGTCAAGCCGGCCCAAGCCCAAGGGGAGGACGACCTGATCGTCATCGCGCCGGAATGACGTAGAAGTGGGCCGGGGGGTTGACGTCGCGCGCTGAAACGCTAGGTTCCGGGGTACCATCTCAAAAAACGGATGGCCCGCCAATCAAACGGATTTGTCCTGGAGCCCCTTCCATGCCGATGACCTACAGCGATCTCATCGCCGATGTCCGCAAGTCGATCGCCACCGTTTCGCTCGAAGAGATCAAGCGGAGGCTCGATGAGAAGGTCCCCATGGTCCTCGTGGACGTGCGCGAAAAAGAGGAGACGCGCGCGGGCTTCATCCCCGGCGCCATCATCGTCCCGCGCGGCTTCTTGGAGATGCAGATCGAGCAGAAGATCACGGACAAGAACGCTCCTGTGGTGCTCTATTGCGCGGGCGGGACGCGCTCGGCGCTCGCCGCCAAGACGCTCATGGACCTCGGCTACACCAAGGTCGAGAGCGCCAATCCGGGGTTCGTGCGCTGGAAGGACCTCGGGTTTCCGATGGAGAAGGCGCCTGAGCTCACCGACGCTCAGCGCGATCGGTATTCGCGTCACCTGCTCTTGCCCGAGGTGGGTGAGGCGGGGCAGGCAAAGCTCCTCGGCTCCAAGGTGCTCTTGCTGGGCGCGGGCGGGCTCGGCAGCCCCGCGGCGCTCTATTTGGCGGCGGCGGGCGTGGGCACGTTGGGGCTCGTGGACGGCGACGTTGTCGACGCGTCCAACCTTCAACGGCAGATCCTCCACGCCACCTCGCGCGTGGGAATGCCCAAGGTGGACAGCGCCGAGAGCACGATTCGCGATCTGAACCCCGACGTGAAGGTGGTCAAATACCAAGAGCGGGTGAACAGCAGCAACGTGGAGCGCATCTTCAAGGACTATGACGTCATCGTCGACGGCTGCGACAATTTCCCTACGCGTTACCTCGTCAACGATGCTTCGGTGTGGATGAAGAAGCCTGTCGTCCACGGCTCCATCTTCCGCTTCGACGGCCAAGTCACGACCTTCCACCCCGCCGCGGGCGGCCCGTGTTACAGGTGCCTTTACCCCGAGCCGCCTCCGCCGCACCTCGCGCCGAGCTGCCAAGAGGCGGGCGTGCTGGGTATTTTGCCGGGCGTCATCGGCGTCATTCAAGCGACGGAGGCTATCAAGCTCTTGCTCGGCAAGGGCGCTCCGCTCGTGGGCAGGCTCGTTACGTATGACTCGCTCCGCATGAAGTTCGGCGAGCTCAAGCTGCGCCGCGACAAGAGCTGCCCTGTCTGCGGCGACAACCCGACCATCAAGGAATACATCGATTACGAGGGCTTCTGCTCGGTCGACCTCGGCTGATCCCGTGAACAAGCCCAATCCTTGGATCATGCTCATGGGCGGCTTCGCCCTCTTGAACGTGGCGTTCGCCATCGGCGGCGCCAAGCTCCATACGTATCTGCGGGTGCCGGCGCAGGTGCTCGTCGCGCTGATGGGCGTCGGGTGCATCGCGCTCGCCCTCTC